>NZ_JAGEKQ010000006.1:0-247119 GCF_017565385.1 Dermacoccus sp. NHGro5
CTTCATCGTTCGACTTGCATGTGTTAAGCACGCCGCCAGCGTTCGTCCTGAGCCAGGATCAAACTCTCCGTAGAAAAAATTTGTTACCCTGACCGAGAAAAAAACGGTGACAAACAACAACCCCAAAAGGGTCATCGTCGTTCTGTACAATCATTAATCACTCAGCCAAAACACGCGACACTCCATAAGTGCCACTAAAATGTTTGGCGATGATCACATCGGCACGCTGTTGAGTTCTCAAAACACCATCGCACACCACACGAAGCAGGAACCCTTTTCGTTTCCCGCCCCACTCGGGGCAACTCGTCAACCTTACCACTCTCGCTCCCCGACTTCAACTCGGCGCTTGGAACCACATCGCTGTAATTCGTTGCGTCCCAGTCGAATTGGTGACCAAGAGCCGTCCGAGTGAGTGGCTGTTTCCAGCTCCTCGCTCGCGGCGACTCAGAGAACATTACACAGCGCGGCGGGTGCTGCCAAATCGACCGCCCGGGTGCGGCCACCACCCCGGGATGCGCAACGGGGACCCACCGTCATGGTGAGCCCCCGCTGTCGTCTCGGTCAGTGCGCGAGCCGCGCGGCTGCCTGGTGCTTGCGCCCACGCTTGATGATCGCGGCCACGCCGTGGAGGAAGTCGTCAGCGCTCAGTTCGTGCTCCGGGTCGTCGAACTTCGCGTTGTTCACGGAGATGGCGCCGTCCCCGATGAGACGTCGGGCCGCATTGCGAGACTCTGCGATGCCCACCGCGATGAGCGCGTCCGTCAGGGTGGTACCCGGCGAAACCTCTCCCCCAGGCAACTCCGCGACGGCGTCACGCAGCGTCCCCGCGTCGAGGGCCGTCACGTCACCCTTGCCGAACATCGCCTCACTCGCCGCGATGGCGCCGGCCGTCGCCGCCTCACCGTGCACGAGCGTCGTGACGTCGGCCGCCAGCGTCTTCTGCGCCACTCGCTTGAAGGGTTCCTCGGCCACGGCGCGTTCGAGCTCCGCGACCTCGTCCTTCGTCCGATCGGTCATGAACTTGATGAGCTTGATGACCTCGGAATCCTCGACGTTGAGGAAGTACTGGTAGAAGGCGTACGGGCTCGTCATCTGCGCGTCGAGCCAGATGGCATTGCCCTCCGACTTGCCGTACTTCTGCCCGGACGCGTCCGTGAGCAGCGGCGAGGTGAGCACGTGCACACTCTTGCCCTCCACCGAACGGATGAGATCAGAGCCGGCGATGAGGTTGCCCCACTGATCGGAGCCGCCGAGCTGCAAGGTGCAGCCGTACTCGCGGAACAGGTGCAGGTAGTCGAGGGCCTGCAGGATCTGGTAGCTGAACTCCGTGTAGCTGATGCCCTGCTCGGAATTGAGGCGCGCCGCGACGGCGTCCTTCTTGATCATCCCGTTGACGCGGAAGTGCTTGCCGTAGTCACGCAGGAAGTCGAGGGCCGAGATGCCCTGAGTCCAGTCGAGGTTGTTGACCGCGATGGCGGGGTTGTCGCCGTCGAAGTCGAGGAACGGCTGCACCTGCTCACGGATGCGCGCGACCCATTGCGCCGTCTGGTCCTTCGTCTTGAGCACGCGCTCCGCGCTGGGGCGCGGATCACCAATGAGACCCGTCGAACCTCCGACGAGGACGATGACGCGATGCCCGGCGCGCTGGAGCCGTCGCAGCTGGATCAGCTGGACCAGGTTGCCGAAGTGCAGGGACGGCGCCGTCGGGTCGAAGCCGCAATACACCGTGAGCGGTCCGTTCGCGAGCGCGTCACGCAGCTGCGTCTCGTCGGTGGTCTGCGCCACCGCTCCGCGCCACTGCAGCTCGTCGAGGATGTTGCTCACGTCGTCCCTTTCGTCAGATGCTTCGGTTGCGCGGATCACGCACCCACCCCAGAGTCTCCCACGACTGCCCGATCCGGCGCGCCTGCTGCGTGGAGGGCGCCGCTGCAACAGGCTGCGTCAGCGCTTGCGCACCCGCGTCACCGCGGCGCGGTAGGCGGATACGCTCGGCTCGCCCGGGATCCAGAAGCGCCAGGGGAAGCTCTCGCCCTCACCGCCCGGCCCGCTCACGCCGACACGCGGGCCGGTGAGGTACTCGGGCACGACGTGGCCGTCCGGTCGACGGACGACGACCTGGGCATCCGGCCCGACGACGGGAGTGCCGCCGAGGATCGGCTCGATCGCGAGCGCCTTCGCGAGGTTGCCCGGGCCACGAGCGAGATGGGCGTCCTTGGGAATCGGCGCGCCCTCGCGTGCACTCGCCATGCGCCGCTCCCGCGCGAGGTCGAGGCCGTCGATGATCTCGCCAGAACGGACGAGGCAACCGGCCGACTCTCCGTCAGCCCCGCAGACGAGGTTGAGGGCCCGGTGGATGCCGTAGTTGATGTAGACGTAGCAGGTGCCGGGCGGGCCGAACAGCGCGGAGTTGCGGTCGGTGCGGCGCTTGAAGCCGTGCGAACCCGGGTCGACGGCGCCATGGTAGGCCTCCACCTCGGTGATACGCAGCGTCACCCCCGCGTGCGAGACGGTGAGCCCCAAGAGCTTCGGCGCGACGTCGACGGGCGGATGGGCGAAGAACGATGAGTCGAGATCCGGCACGCCGACATTGTGCCGCCCACGCCCGATTCGGGCCACCTCCCTCGGCGTGAGGCCCCGCACGCGATGTTGCCCAGGTTTCGGGGGCGTCGGCCCCCGAAACCCGGGCAACATCGAGCGTCAGCGTGAGCGGACGTCGAGCGTCAGCGGATGTCGATGGGTCGGCTCGCCCAGGTACGCAGTTCGCTCGACTTCGCGTGCGCGGCCTCGAGCTGTTCGGCGACGCGGTCGGGAGCCGTCCCGCCCGTCGCGTTGCGGGAGGCGAGTGAACCGGGCACGCTCAGCACCTCGCGCACACCCGGCGTCAGGTGCTCGCTGATGGCGGCGAGGTCATCGTCGCTCAGATCCCACAGCTCGATTCCGCGCTGCTCGCACGCCTGGACGCACTCCCCTGCGACCTCGTGCGCGATACGGAACGGCACGCCCTCACGCACGAGCCACTCGGCGATGTCGGTGGCGAGCGAGAAGCCCTGCGGCGCGAGGGATTCGAGACGCTCCGGGTGGAAGGTGAGCGTCGCCGTCATGCCCGCGAAGGCCGGCAGCAGCAGCTCGAGGGTGTCGACGGCGTCGAAGACCGGCTCTTTGTCCTCCTGCAGATCTCGGTTGTAGGCGAGCGGGAGCGCCTTGAGCGTCGTCATCAGGCCTGCGAGATCCCCGACGAGACGGCCCGCCTTGCCGCGCGCCAGCTCGGCGACGTCGGGGTTCTTCTTCTGCGGCATGATGCTCGAGCCGGTCGAGAACGCGTCGTCGAGGGTGACGAAGCTGAACTCCTTCGTCGCCCACAGCACCACCTCCTCCGCGATGCGGCTGATGTCGACCGCCGACATTGCGGCGACGAACGCGAACTCGGCGACGAAGTCACGCGACGCGGTGCCGTCGATGCTGTTCTCGACGGGGCGCGAGAAGCCCAGATCGTCGGCCACCGAGGCCGGGTCGAGGCCCAGCGACGACCCCGCGAGCGCGCCCGAGCCGTACGGCGAGGCGTCGGTGCGTCGATCCCAGTCGCCGAAGCGCTCGACGTCGCGCAGCAACGCCCACGCGTGCGCGAGCAGGTGGTGGCTCAGCAGCACGGGCTGTGCGTGCTGCAGGTGCGTACGCCCCGGCATCGCGACACCGAGATGCGTCTGCGCCTGCGCGACGAGCGCATCGACGACGTCGAGCAGCAGCGCGGCGACCGAGCGCGCGTGATCACGCAGGTACATGCGGAACAGCGTCGCGACCTGGTCGTTGCGCGAACGTCCGGCCCGCAGGCGACCGCCGACGTCGGCGCCGGCGCGCTCGATGAGGCCGCGCTCGAGGGCCGTGTGGACGTCCTCGTCCTCCTGCGCCGGCGTGAACGCGCCCGACTCGACGTCGTCGAGCAACTGCTGCAGCGCCGCGAGCATGGCCGCGAGCGCCTCGTCGTCGAGCAGACCGGCGCGGTGCAGCACGCGCGCGTGCGCCCGCGAACCGGCGATGTCATAGGGCGCGAGGCGCCAGTCGAAGTGCGTCGACTTGCTCAGCGCGGCGAGCGCATCCGCCGGGCCACCGGCGAAGCGACCTCCCCAGAGGCTGAGGCGGGCGTCGGGCTGGGTCATGGGGTGAACCTCTCCTTCATCGGATGGATCGGGCGCGGGGCGCCGGGGAGATTGGAACGGTTGGAGCAGGGCTCGAGGGCTCAGACGCCGCGAATGTCGCCGCGTGAACCGGCGTCGGGATCGCCGCTTTCCTGGGCGTCGTCATCGTGGTCGGTGGAGGCGAGATCGTCCGTACGGCCGGCGAGTTCCAGGAAGCGCTTGGCGACGGGCGCCGCCCCCTGCGGGTCGCGGCAGATCACCATGATCGTGTCGTCGCCGGCGATCGTGCCGAGGACGTCGGTGAACTCCGCGTGGTCGATCGCCGAGGCGAGAAAGTTCGCCGCGCCCGGCGGGGTGCGCAGGATGACGAGGTTCGCCGACGACTCCGCTGTCACGAGCAACTCGCCCGACAGCCGGCGCAATCGTTGGACCGCCTCGGTGCGCGCGGCGCCCGCCCGAGGCGTGCGGTCACCGCCCTCGCCGGGCACGGCGTAGACGAGCGTGCGGCCCTGACGCACCTTGACCGCGCCGAGCTCGACGAGATCACGTGACAGCGTCGCCTGCGTGACGTCGACGCCGTCAGCGAGCAGCCGCTCGGCGAGATCCGTCTGCGACCGGATGGACTCGCGCCCGAGGATCTCGCGGATGCGCTGATGGCGCGCACCCTTCGTCTGCGCCATCATGCGTGCTCCGCGAGGAACGTCAGCAGCGCCTTCTGCGCGTGCAGCCGGTTCTCCGCCTCGTCCCAGACGACCGAGGCGGGGCCGTCGATGACGTCCGCGGCGATCTCGAAACCACGGTATGCCGGCAGGCAGTGCATGACGATCGCGTCAGGCGCCGCGTGCGCCATCAGCTCGCTCGTCACGCTGAAGGCGCTGAACGGATTGCTCTCGCCCTTGCGCGTGCTCGCCTCGTCCTCCATGCCCATCGACACCCACGTGTCGGTGATGACGACGTCCGCGCCCGTCACGGCTTCGATGGCGTCCTCGCCCGCATGCGCGCCGCCGCAGGTCGTCGCGGCGATCTCCTTGGCGCGCTCGAGGATCGCCGGATCCGGGCCGTACCCGTGCGGGCCGGCGACGGTGATGTCGGCGCCGGCCGTCGCGAAACCGAGCAGGTAGCTGTGGGCCATGTTGTTCGCAGCGTCACCGACGTAGGCGACCTTGCGACCGGCAGCGCTGCCCTTGTGTTCGGCGACCGTCAGCAGGTCGGCGAGGATCTGGCAGGGGTGGAAGGCGTCCGTCAGGGCGTTGACCACGGGCACGCCCGCGTGCTCGGCCATCTCTTCGAGGCGGTCCTGGCCGTAGGTGCGCCACACGATCGCGCTGACCTGGCGCCCAAGCACCTTCGCGACGTCGTGGATCGACTCACGCGTGCCGATCTGCGCGAGCTTGCCGTCGACGATCATCGGGTGCCCGCCGAGCTCGGCGACCCCCACGCTGAAGCTGAGCTGAGTGCGCAGCGTCGGCTTGTCGAAGATGATGGCGACGCCCTGGGGACCCGCGAACGGCTGCTTGGCGTGCCGGTCTCGTTTGAGCGTCGCCGCGAGCGCGAGCACCTCGGCCTGCTCGGCGGGGCTCAGGTCGTCGTCACGCAGGAAGTGGCGGGTCATGAGGCGTTCTCCTCGGTCTCGGCGGCATCGAGCAGGCCGGGCAGCGCGGCGACGAAGGTGTCGACCTGCTCGGCCGTGATGACGAGTGGCGGGGCCAGGCGGATGACGTCCGGGCCCGTCGCGTTGATGATGAAACCCGCCTCGCGGGCTCGGACGACGACACGCTGCGCGAGCGGGTCGCGCAGCACGATGCCGCGCAGCAGGCCGCGGCCGCGGACGGTAACGACGCGTTCGTCGCCGAGATTCTCGACAGCCTCGACGAGGTGCTCCCCCAGCCGCCGCGCCTGCTCTCGCAGGCGTTCGTCCTCGATCGTGCGCATGACGGCGACGCCCGCGGCGCACGCCAGCGGGTTGCCACCGAACGTCGAACCGTGCTGGCCGGCCTCGAACATCGTCGAGGCGGCACCGAAGGTGACGAGCGCACCGATCGGCACACCGCCGCCGAGGCCCTTGGCGAGCGTGATGGCGTCCGGCATGACCTCGGGTGCGATCGTCTGGAAGCCGAACCACTCGCCGGTGCGTGCAACGCCCGTCTGCACTTCGTCGATGATGAGCAACGCCCCGCGTTCGCGCGTCACCTCGCGGGCCGCGCGCAGGTATTCGGGCGAGGCCTCGATGACGCCCGCCTCACCCTGGATGGGTTCGAGGATCACCGCGCCCACCGTGTCGTCGACGGCTGCCCGTAGCGCCTCGACGTCGTGGTAGGGCACGCGCGTGACGCCCGGGACCAGCGGTTCGAACGGCTCGCGGTAGGCCTGCTTGGAGGTGAGCGACAGCGCGCCCAGCGTGCGGCCATGGAAGCCGCCGTCCGCGACGACGAGACCGGGGCGAGCGGTACGGCGCGCCAGCTTGAACGCCGCCTCGTTGGCCTCGGCGCCGGAGTTGCAGAAGAAGACGCGAGTGTCGCCGTCGCCACCCGACGCGGCGACCAAGCGTTCGGCGAGCTCGATCTGCGGGCGCGTCGTGAAGAAGTTGGACACGTGGATGAGCTTCGCCGCCTGCTCGCTCACCGCGGCGACGAGCGCGGGGTGGGCATGGCCGAGAACGTTGACCGCGATACCGGCGAGCAGATCGAGGTACTCGCGGCCCTCGACGTCGCGAACAACGGCGCCCTCGCCGCGCTCGAGGACGAGCCCGGGCGCCCCGAAGACCCCCATGAGGGAGGCGCCGTAGCGCTGCGTCAGATCCCCGTGCGTCGGCATCGTGGACGCCGGGGCGTCATGGTCGGCCGGGTTCATCGGCGTCCTCCTGAGGTGATCATCGTGCCGATCCCTTCGTCCGTGAAGATCTCGAGCAGGATGGAGTGCGGGCGTCGCCCGTTGACGACGTGGGTGTGCGGCACGCCCCCGCGCACGGCGCGGATGCAGGCCTCGAGCTTGGGAACCATGCCCGAGTCGACCGTCGCGAGCATGCGTTCGGCCTCGTCGACGGGCAGCTTCGACAGCAGCGACGACTCGTCCGGCCAGTTCGCGTAGACCCCCTCGACGTCCGTGAGCACGACGAGCTTGTGCGCGCCGAGCGCGACGGCGAGAGCACTCGCGGCGGTGTCGGCGTTGACGTTGAGCACCTGCCCCTCGCGCTCGAGGTCGGGCGCCACGGACGAGATGACGGGGATGCGCCCCGAGTGCGCGAGGTCACGCACGATCTGCGGGTCGACCATCTCGACGTCACCGACGAGGCCGACGTCGACGGCCTCACCGTCGACGATGGCGGGGCGGCGGCGGGCGCCGAACAGGCCTGCATCCTCGCCGGAGAGGCCGAACGCCATCGGGCCGTGATTGTTGATGAGGCCGACGAGTTCGCGCGAGACCTGGCCCGTCAGCACCATGCGCACGACTTCCATCGTCTCGGGCGTCGTGACGCGCAGGCCGCCGCGGAACTCGCTCTTCATCCCGAGCCGGTTGAGCATCGCGGCGATCTGCGGGCCGCCGCCGTGGACGACGACGGGGCGTAGCCCGGCGTAACGCAGGAAGGCGATGTCTTCGGCGAAGGCGCGCTTGAGGGCGTCGTCCCTCATGGCGTTGCCGCCGTACTTCACGACAACGAGCGCGTCCTGATACTTCTGCAGCCACGGCAGCGCCTCGACGAGGGTGCCCGCCTTGAGACCCGCCGAGGCGAGCGACGAGAGGTCGCGAGGCTGGGTCGTCACGTTCTCCGTCCCGCTCATGTGCTGTACGCCGAGTTCTCGTGGACGTAGTCGTGCGTGAGGTCGTTCGTCAGGACGGTGGCGTCGGCGTCACCGGCGTGGAGAAACACCTCGACCTTCACTTCACGCTGAGACATGTCGACGCCAGCGCGGTCGTCACCGACCCCGCCGCTGCGGCACACCATGACGCCGTTGATCGCGACGTCGAGCTGCGTCGGCTCGAACGCGGCCGAGGTCGTCCCGACGGCCGCGAGAACCCGCCCCCAGTTGGGATCGTTGCCGAACACGGCGCACTTGAAGAGGTTGTTGCGGGCTATCGAACGTGCAACCTCAAGTGCATCGTCAACGTTGGCGGCGCCCTGGACGTCGATCGTGATGTCGTGCGCGGCGCCCTCCGCGTCGGCGATGAGCTGTTCGGCCAGGTCGACGCAGACTTGCGTGAGGATGGCCGTGAACTCCCCCATCTGCGGGCTCACCCCGCTCGCTCCCGAGGCCATGAGCACGACGGCGTCGTTCGTCGACTGGCAACCGTCCGAGTCGATGCGATCGAACGACATCGCCGTCGCCGCGCGCAACGCCTCGTCGGCCTGCTCGGCGCTGAGGACCGCGTCGGTCGTGATGACGACGAGCATCGTCGCGAGGGACGGCGCGAGCATGCCGGCGCCCTTCGCCATGCCGCCGATCGTGTATCCGGAACCGAACCCGGTGCACTCCTTCGCGACCGTGTCCGTCGTCATGATGGCGGTCGCGGCGTCCTCCCCGCCGTCAGCGCTCAACGAACCGGCCGCCGCGGTGATACCGGATTCGATCTTGTCCATCGGCAGCAACTCACCGATGAGGCCCGTCGAGCAGACGACGACGTCACCGGCGCTCACTCCGACGGCCTCGGCGGCGAGTTCGGCGCTGCGGTGCGTGTCGAGGAAACCCTGCGCCCCGGTGCAGGCGTTGGCGCCACCGGAGTTGAGCAGAACGACGTCGGCGCGCCCGTCCGTCACCACCTGGCGCGACCAGGTCACCGGCGCCGCCTCGACGCGGTTCGAGGTGAACACGGCGGCGACGACGTGCTCGGGCCCGTCGTTGACGACGAGGGCGACGTCGGGGCGCCCGCTGGGCTTCAGCCCCGCCGTCACGCCCGCCGCGCGGAAGCCTGCGGCAGCGGTGACACTCATGGTTTCTCCTTGATGATGTGCCCGCCACGAGCCCACAGCTCACGAGCGCGCGCGGATTCGTACGTCGGCACCATGATCCAGTCGGTGTCGAACGTCGAGACGGTGAAGACGGTGACGTCGGCCTCGCCGAGCGGCGCGACGATGGCCGAGAGCAGACCCGTCAGCGCGAAGTCGAGCGGACCCTCGACCTCGAACACGTGGAACGGGCCCTGCTGACGCACGACCGCGTCCCGCGGGATCGCTGAGGTGAGGCACAGCACCGACGTCTCCGACGCCGTCGCACTGACGGAGACGAGCGGCGCGTCCGTGAGCGCCCATTCGGGCACGACCTCCTGCGCGCCGAGGCGCACGTACGACAGCTCCTCGGGGTGGGCGATGAGGGTGAACCGAGCTCCGAACGCGACCATCAGGGGCTCACCCCCGCGAGCGGCAGGCCCGTGGTCTCGCCCAGGCCGAGCGACAGGTTCATCGACTGCACGGCTGCACCGGCCGTCCCCTTCGTCAGGTTGTCGACGGCGGAGGTGACGACGACGCGCCCCGCCACCTCGTCGAGCGCGAACTGCAGGGTGACGACGTTCGACCCGAGCACCGAACCGGTCGCGGGCCACGACCCGGCAGCCAGGAGCTCGACGAAGGGTTCGTCGGCATAGGCCTCGGCGAAGGCGCGCGCGACGTCATCAGCCGTCGTGCCGGGCGCCAGCCGAGCCGTCGACGTCGCGAGGATGCCGCGCGGCATGGGGGCGAGCGTCGGCGTGAACGACAGCGTCACCTCGCGCTCACCGCCGGCGGCGAGACGCAGGTTCTGCGCGATCTCGGGCGTGTGACGGTGCCCGCCGCCGACGCCGTACGGGCTCATCGACCCCATGACCTCGGCGCCGAGCAGGTGTGGCTTGAGGCCCTTGCCGGCCCCCGAGACACCCGAGGACGCGACGACGACCACGTCGTCGAGCGCGATGAGGGACGCCGCCGCGAGCGGCGCGAGAGCGAGCGAGACGGCCGTCGGATAGCACCCGGGGACGGCGACGCGGCGCGCGCCGCGCAGCTGCTCGCGCCGCTTGACGCCCTTCGAGACGAGTTCGGGCATCCCGTAGGCCCAGGACCCCGCGTAGGGCGTGTCGTAAAAACGCTGCCAGTCGCTCTCGCGCTCGAGCCGAAAATCCGCGCCACAGTCGATGACGACGACGTCTGCGTCGAGCTGCGCGGCGAGCGCAGCGCTCTGCCCGTGCGGCAGTGCGAGGAAGACGACGTCGTGGCCGGCGAGGGCGTCAGCGTTCGTGGCAAGCACGGGTCGCTCGGCGAGGGAGAACAACGACGGGTGATGATCGCCGAGGCGCGAACCGGCGGAGGAACCCGCCGTCAGTGCGCCGATCTCGACGTCGGGATGGGCGAGCAAGAGGCGCAGGATCTCCCCGCCCGCATATCCACTCGCCCCGGCGACAGCTGCTGTGACCATGCCCCCAGCCTAGCGCAGATCGCATACCCATGCATTTTTAGGTCATACTCATGCACACAGGGTGGAGACGGCGTCACGCCGCCCCCACCCTGTCGATCATGCCGGAATCAGGCGCCGCGCAGGCTCGCTCCAACACTCTCGTCGACGGCGCGCACTGCCGCGTCGCGTGCCGCGTTCACCTCGTCGGTCGTCAGCGTCCGCTCGGGGGAACGGAAGAACAGGCGGTACGCGAGGGACTTCTTGCCCTCACCGACCTGATCGCCCGTGTAGATGTCGAACAGCGCGACCGACTCGAGGTGTTCACCGGCCCCCGAGCGCAACGCCGTCTCGACGCGAGCCGCAGGGACGGACGCGTCGACGACGAGCGCGACGTCGGAATGCGCCTGCGGGAACGTCGCGATGCTCGAAGCGACACCGGGGCGCTCGGCGTACGCCGACAGCGCGTCGAGGTCGAGTTCGCCCCCGACCGTGCGGGCCGGCAGCGAGAACGCCGCGACGACCTTGGGGTGCAGCTCGCCCGCTGCGCCGATGACGGTGCCGTCCGGCAGCGCGATGCTCGCGCAGCGTCCCGGGTGGAACGGCGCCACCTGCGCCTGCTCGATCGTCAGGTCGACGCCGAGCACGCGCCCGATCTGCAGCGCCACGGCGATCGCGTCGCTCCAGTCCGCGCCGCGCCCGGCACCCCACCAGCCCTTGCGCTCGCTGTCACCGGCGGCGACCCAGGCGACGTGGCGCGGCTGCGCCGGCACGGCCGAGCGGATCGCGTCGAGCACCTCAGGCGCCGGGTGCACGCCGACCGGTGACGTCGGCGCCTGGCCCGCCTCACCGGCGACGACGAGACCGATCTCGAACAGCGCCACGTCCTTGAACCCGCGCGCGACGTTGCGCTTGAGCGAGTCCATCATCGTGGCGAGAACACTCGTGCGGATGAGCGGCAGCTCGTCCGACAGCGGGTTGGTCAGGCGCACGCTCGTGCGCCGCGCGTCGTCGGCTGCGAAGCCGAGCTTGTCGTGTACGTCATCACTGACGAACGGCAGCGAGATGATCTCCGTCAGGCCAGCCATCGCGAGCGCATTCGCCACGTTGCGGCGGTAGCGCTGCGACGCCGTCAGCCCACGCCCGGCGAGGGGTCGCGGCAGGACGGATGGGATGGCGTCATACCCGCGCAGACGCGCCACTTCCTCGACGAGGTCGGGCCCGCTCGTCAGGTCGGGGCGCCACGTGGGCGGTGTGACGCTCCACAACGGTTCGTTGCGCTCGACCCGGCACCCGACGGCATCAAGGCTCTCGGCGACCTCGTCGTCGGAGTACGCGACACCGACGAGCCGCGTCGGCTGCTGCGGGTCGAAGTCGATCGGCTGCGGCGCGCGCGTCGTGTCGAGGTCGGTGACGCCGTCGTCGACGACGCCGCCGCCGTACTGCACGAGCAGTTCGACGGCGAGCTGCGCCGCGGCTGCCGCGATCTGCGGGTCGACGCCACGCTCGTAGCGCTTGGACGCCTCGCTGCCGAGCTTGTGGCGGCGCGCGGTGCGGGCGACGGAGACCGGGTCGAAGTGGGCGGCCTCGATGAGGACGTCGGTCGTCGAGTCGCTCACCTCGCTGTCGGAACCGCCCATGACGCCGGCCAGCGCCAGCGGGCGTGCACCGCCGTCGGTGATGAGCAGATCCTCGGCGAACAGGGTGCGCTCGACGCCGTCGAGCGTCGTCAGCTTCTCCCCCGCGCGGGCGCGTCGCACGACGATCTCCTCGCCCAGCGCCCCGAGATCGAACGCGTGCAGGGGCTGGCCGAGCGCCATCATGACGTAGTTGGTGACGTCGACCGGCAGCGAGATCGAGCGCATGCCCACCTCGGTGACGGCCGTCGCAAGCCACGCGGGCACCGGAGCGTTCGGGTCGATGCCGCGCACGACGCGTGCGACGTACCGGTCGCAGCCGACCGCGCCACGCAGCCCCTGGGGGTCGTCGACGCGCACCGGGTAACCCTTGTCGTTCGCTGCCGGCGCCTTCGTCGTCAGCGCATCGACCGGGTCGGTGAAGCTCGCGCCGGTGGCGTGGCCGTACTCGCGCGCGATGCCGCGCATCGAGAAGCAGTAACCGCGATCGGGGGTGACGTTGACCTCGACGGTCTCGCGGTCGAGCCCGAGCAGCGGCAGTGCGTCCTGGCCCGGCGTGAGCGTCGAGGCGTCGACACCGAGGCGCTGCGGTAGAAGAATGATGCCACCCGAGCCGTCGTCGGGCAGCCCCAGTTCATCTGCGGCACAGATCATCCCGGCCGACAGGTGCCCGTACGTCTTGCGGGCGCTGATGGCGAAGCCGCCCGGCAGCACGGCACCCGGCAGCACGACGACGACGGTGTCGCCGACCTCGAAGTTGTGCGCGCCGCACACGATGCCCTGAGGTTCACCGGTGCCGTTCGCGTCACCGACGTCGACGGTGCACCAGTTGATGACCTTGCCGTTCTTCTGCTCCTCGGGCGTCTTCGTCAGCACGCGGCCGACGACGAGGGGGCCGGTGATGCCGCCGCCGTGGATGGCCTCCTCCTCGAGTCCGACACGCACGAGGTCCGCGGCGACCTGCAGGCCCGTTGCCCCTTCGGGCACGTCGACGTACTCGCGCAGCCATTCGATGGGAACTCGCATTGCCTCAGACCTCCAAGCCGAACTGGGCGTCGAAGCGGACGTCGCCCTCGATCATCTCGCGCATGTCGGATGCGCCCGTGCGGAACATCAGGGCGCGTTCGACGCCCATGCCGAACGCGAAACCGCTGTACTCGGCCGGGTCGACGCCGCAGGCGCGCAGCACGTTCTCGTTGACCATGCCGCAGCCGCCCCACTCGATCCAGCCGGTGCCGCCGCAGGTGCGGCAGGCCGCGTCCTCCCCGCGGCAGACGAAGCAACGCAGATCCATCTCGGCGCTCGGCTCGGTGAACGGGAAGTAGTTGGGGCGCAGGCGCGTCGTGATGCCCTCGCCGAACAACTGCGTCGCGAGGTGGTCGAGCGTGCCCTTGAGGTGCGCCATCGTGATGCCCTTGTCGACCGCGAGGCCCTCCATCTGGTGGAAGACAGGCAGGTGCGTCGCGTCGAGTTCGTCGGTGCGGTACGCCTTGCCGGGCGCGACGATGTAGAGCGGCACCCCACGATCGAGCATCGAGCGTGCCTGCACGGGCGAGGTGTGCGTGCGCATGACGAGGCCGCCGTCGGCGGGGTCGAGGTAGAACGTGTCCTGCATCTGGCGCGCGGGGTGGTCCTCGTCGAAGTTGAGGGCGTCGAACACGAACCACTCGGCCTCGACCTCGGGCCCCTCGGCGACCTCCCACCCCATGCCGACCATGAGGTCGACCATGAGCTGCTGCATGAGTTCGACGGGGTGACGCCCGCCGACGGGGCGACGCAGCGCGGTCGCCGTCGTCACGTCGACGGCCTCTTCGGTGAGGATGCGCTCATCGCGCTCGGCCTCGAGTTCACCCTGGCGGGTCTTCAGCGCGGCACCCACACGGCCACGTGCCTGGCCGACTCGCTTGCCCGCCTCGGCCTTCGCCGACGGCGGCAACGCGCCGATCTCGCGGTTGGCCAGCGCCAACGGGGACTTGTCACCCGCGTGCGCCGTGCGCACCACCTTGAGCTCCTCGAGCGAGGACGCGGCGGCGATGGCCGCGAGAGCGGCGGTGACGTTGGACTCGACCACCTCGGGGTCGAGGGCAGCGACCTCGACGGGGTCGTAGTTCGTGTTGGGGCCAGACATGCGCCCGAGTCTATCGAGTGCGCGCAAACCGATTCCCACGCGTCCGCGCGGGCGAGGGGTGCTCAGTTCTGGGCGGCAGCCGAGGCGTAGAGGCAGACGGTGGCGGCCATCGCGAGGTTGAGCGACTCGGCGTGGCCGTAGATCGGCACGCGGACGACGTCGTCGCACTGCTCGCGCACCTCGGGCTCGAGGCCCCATGCCTCGTTGCCCATGACCCACGCGTGCGGGGTGGCGAGGTCGACGTCGGGCAGAAATGTCTCGCCGACGCCGTCGGCGGCGTGCAGTGTCAGCCCTGCGGCGCGACAAGCGGCGAAGATCTCCTCGATCGACGACCCGCGCGAGATCGGCAGGTGCCACAGCGAGCCGACGCTCGAACGCACGAGCTTCGGGTTGTAGAGGTCGACGCTCGCGTCGCTGAGGATCACGGCGTCCGCCCCCGTCGCGTCGGCACCTCGGATGACGGTGCCCGCGTTTCCGGGGTCGCGCACGTTCGTGCAGATGACGACGAACTTCGGCGAGCCCGCGAGCACGTCGGCCAGCGGCCGATCGATCGGCCTGGCGACGGCGATGATGCCCTGCGGCTGTTCGGTGTCGCACATCGCGGCGAGCACCTGCGGCGAGCAGTCGTGGACGAAGCGCCTCTCGCCTGCTGGGGCGCCGTCAGCCCATTCCCCGGCGAGTTCGCGCAGGTCGGGGTGACGCTCGGCGGCGTCCGCGTCGAGATAGACGTCGCGGATCGACATCGGCGCGAACCGGATGAGCTCGCGCACGGCCTGGCGCCCCTCGACGAGGAACAGCCCGGCCTTGTCACGTGCAGAACGCCGCCCCAGCGCCTTGACCTGCTTGACCCGATCGGAACGGACGTTCGTGATCATGGTCGAGCGAGCCCTTCGGCGTGGAGCGGCGTTCGGTGCGAAAGAGGTGCCTGGATCAGGCAGCCGGCGTCTGGGCCGGGACGTTCGCCTTGGCGATCTCGACGAGCTTGGCGAAGGCCGGGGCGTCGTTGACGGCCAGCTCGGCCAGCATGCGACGGTCGACCTCGATGCCGGCGACCTTCAGGCCCTGGATGAAGCGGTTGTACGTCATGCCGTTGAGGCGAGCCGCAGCGTTGATGCGCTGGATCCAGAGGCGACGGAAGTCGCCCTTCTTGGCGCGTCGGTCACGGTAGGCGTAACCGAGGCTGTGCGTCACCTGCTCCTTGGCCTTGCGGTAAAGGCGCGAGCGCTGGCCGCGGTAGCCGCTGGCCTGCTCGAGAACGGTACGACGCTTCTTCTGGGCGTTGACTGCCCGCTTCACGCGTGCCACGTGATCACTCCTTGAGTGGGGCGGCGGCGCCTGGCGCCTGCCGCGAAGTTAGTTGGGGGTGTGGACGGCTCAGAGGCCGAGAAGGCGCTTGATCTTCTTCTCGTCGGCCGGCGCGAGAACGACGTCGTTGACGAGACGACGCGACTGACGCTTGGCGCGCTCTTCGAACTTGTGCACGTGGCGGGCGCGCTGACGCATGATCTTGCCCTTACCGGTGACGCGGAAACGCTTCTTCGCACCGGAGTGCGTCTTCATCTTCGGCATGGCCGACTCCTTCGCTACCTCGACGCGCTCGTGTGCGCGTCGGCTGTCTGACTGCCTCGCCCGATCACCCGGGACGAGGGTTCTCCACCCGAGGGTGAAGGGGGTGTTACTTCGCAGCCTCTTCGACCGCGACCTGCTCGGCCTCGGGGGCCTCGCTCGAGACAGGCGTCTCGGCCTGCGGCTCCGGGGCGGCCTTGGCTGCCTTCTCGGCCTCACGACGACGACGGTCCTCGGCGCGCGCCTCGGCCTTCTTCTTCGTCGGGCCGAGCACCATCACCATGTTGCGTCCGTCCTGCTTCGGCGCGCTCTCGATGAACGCGAGCTCCTGCACGTCCTCAGCGAGCTTCTGCAGGAGGCGGAAGCCGAGCTCGGGGCGCGACTGCTCACGGCCGCGGAACATGATGGTGACCTTGACCTTGTCACCGGCCGAAAGGAACCGGACGACGTGACCCTTCTTGGTGTCGTAGTCGTGCTGGTCGATCTTCGGTCGGAGCTTGATCTCCTTGATGACCGTGTTGACCTGGTTCTTGCGCGACTCGCGCGCCTTCATGGCCGCTTCGTACTTGAACTTGCCGAAGTCCATGAGCTTGGCGACGGGCGGCTTGGCCTGGGGGGCCACCTCGACGAGGTCGAGGTCGGCCTCGGCGGCGAGGCGCAGCGCGTCCTCGACTCGGACGATGCCCACCTGCTCACCATTGGGGCCCACCAACCGAACTTCCGGGACTCGGATTCGGTCGTTGATGCGTGGCTCAGCGCTGATGGCCTGCTCCTTCACGAGTGTGATGTTCACGAGTTGTTGCGGTGTGCCCGGCCACCGACGGTGTTCGGGCAACAAAAAAGACTTCTTGCGAGCGCAAGAAGTCTTCGTTCAACACGCACGACGCGATGATTGTTCCGTCGCGATCGAGGCGGGTGCCTCGTCGTGCATCGTGACCAAGACCCTGCCTCCCGAAGGAGACCGAGGGTGGAGACCGAAGCCCCTCTTGCGCACCGAGCGCTTTCACTGCCTCGATGAGGCCATGCGAACGTCCGGCTGGTGCCCACCACGATAGCAGCCGGTGTGACTCAGCCCTAATCGGCGCGGCGGGTGGGTTCGACGTCGGTGCCCTGCGCCTGTGAAGACGCCGGCAGACCGGCCCGTCGTGACCGCAGCCCCCGTCGCGCCCCGACCATGACGGCGCCGAGGCCGGCGATGGCCGCCCCCGTCAGCCCGACGGACGCGAAACCGCCCGCGAAGCCGTGACGGTCGATGAACACGCCTGCGAGCGGCCCACCGAGCGCACCGCCGAGGGTGAGGAACGAACCGTGCCACCCCATCGCCTCGCCGCGCACCCGTTCGGGTACGACGCGCGTGAGTGCATCGACGGACGCAGTCATCGTCGGCGCGCAGAACAGGCCTGCGACGAAACCCCACACGCACAGCCCGAGCACGCCGTGGGCGAAGCCGATCGGCGCCGTCGTCAGGGCGAGCAGGACGAGCAGCGCGAACATGGGCGGCGGCGACGTCATCGCGCCGTAGACGAGCCCACCGAGGACGGAGCCCAGCCCCCACACGGCCAGCACGAGGCCGAGCTGGGCGGAGGCGTCGAAGTGACGGGCTGCGGCGACGAACGAGACGTCACTGCCGCTGAGGACGACGACGGCCGCGAACCCGACGAGGCACACCGCCAGGAAACGCGGCGTCACCCAGCGTTCGCGTGGCAGGTCGACGTCCGCGGCAGCCTCTTCGTCGAGCGCCTGCCGGATCGGCGGGTCGATCCACCACAGCAGCGCCGCGAGCGCCGCGGAGGCCATCTCGAGGCAGAAGATCACCCACGACGTCGGGAAGTGACCGCCGAGAGCGATCGCGATGACGGGCCCGAGCATGAAGGACAGCTCGACGATGATGCCGTCGGTCGCGAGCGCCGTGCGGCGATCCTCGTCGCTCGTCGCGGCGATGATGCCCTGACGGATGACGGTGAACGTCGGCACGGCGAACAGCCCGGCCAATGCCGCGAGCAGGAGCAGCGGTACATAGCCGACGAAGGGCGCCACGGCCCAGCACCCGGCCGTGACCAGGATCGACGGCGCGACGACCCGGCGCAGCCCGAGGGTGTCGAGCAGGCGCCCGCGCCACGGTCCCGACAGCGCGACGGCGAGGGTCGAGGCCGCCGCGACGAGACCTGCCTGCGACCAGGTGCGGTGCAGCGTCTCGACGACGTGGATCGTGAGCAGCACCGACACCCCGAACGTCGGGATGCGGATGGCGAAGCCGAGCAGCAGCAGCTGGCGGGTGCGGCGGTTGGCAAGAACGCGGCGGTAACGGGTGGCGGGCATGGTGGCGTCATGGTGTCACGGGCGTGCGGTGGTGGGCGAACCCCTTTCGTCCACCGCCTCGAGGTTGCCCGTTCAGCCGTGCAGTTGCCGCTGCAGACGTAGGTAGCGCTCGTAGACCGCGCGTCCGGCGGTGACGTCGTCGTCCGTGGCCTCGAGTTCGTGGTCATAGGCGACCTGCCAGGCCGGAGGCTCGTCACCTCCGGCCAGCGCCCACGCCGCCTGGCGCGCCGCGCCGATACCGACGTACTCCCCCGGCGCCGGGATGTGCACCGGCAACCCGAACAGGATCGGTGCGATCTCGCGCACCGCCGCCGAAGCCGCAGCGCCCCCGATGAGGACGATGCGTCGCGCGCTCAGGCCGTGCTGCTTCAGCCCCTCGACGCCCGCGACGAGGTTCGCGAGCATCCCCTCGACGCAGGCGCGCGCAAGGTTCTCCGGCGTCGCGTTCGCTCGGGTGAGGCCGCCGAGCGTGCCCGTGGCGTCGGGCAGGTCGGGCGTGCGCTCACCGTCGAGGTAGGGCAGCAACGTCAGGCCCTGCGCGCCGATGGGTGCCGCGAGCGCGAGGCGGGAGAACTCGTCGAGGTCGACGCCGAGCAGCTGGGCACCTGTCGTCAGCACGCGGGCTGCGTTGAGGGTGCACATGAGCGGCAGGTGCCGCCCGTCGGCCGAGGCGAATCCGGCGGTCTGCCCGCTCGCGTCCCGCGTCGGCGTGTCCTGGACGGCGAAGACGGTGCCCGACGTGCCGAGGCTGACGACGACGTCGCCGGGCTGCAGGCCAAGACCGAGCGCCGCGCCCATGTTGTCGCCCGTGCCCGCCCCGACGACGAGGCCCGCGTCGGTGACGCCGGCGGGCTCGGCGGGGCCGAGGACGCGCGGGACGCCGAACTCACGGCCCAGGGCGAGACGTTGGATGTCGGCGTCGTACTCGCCGGTGACGGGTGACCAGTACCCGGTGCCGCTCGCGTCGCCGCGGTCGGTCGTCCATCCTCGTAAGCCGCCGCCGGCCTGCAGGATGCGCCCCGTCAGCCAGTCGTGGGGCAGGACGACGGTGTCGAGGCGGGCGGCGTTGTCCGGTTCGGAATCACGCAGCCACCGCACCTTCGCGACGGTGAACGCCGCGACGGGCACGACGTCGAGCCGATCCACCCAGGCGCCCGCTCCCCCGAGTTCGTCGACGAGGTCACGCGCCGCGCCCGCCGAGCGAACGTCGTTCCACAGCAACGCCTCTCGGATGACGGCGCCGTCCGAATCGAGGGCGACCATGCCGTGCTGCTGACCGCCGACGGCGATCGCCTCGACGTCGTCGAGCATCCCGTCCGCCGTCGCGTCCTCATAAGCGCGCCACCACACCTCGGGGTCGACGCTCGTGCCGTCGGGGTGAGGCGCGCGCGAGGTGCGCACCACGGCGCCCGTCTCGGCATCACAGACGACGATCTTGGTCGATTGCGTGGACGAATCCACTCCGGCGACGAGTCGAGGTGACATGGTTTCCCTTCTCAGGCGTCGCCGGGGGCGACGCGCGGTTCGGACGGCGGTAACCGTAAGGTGAGATCAGACCGTCGGCAGTCCGTTCGGATAGATCATGGCCTTGACGGATGCCGGGTCGTCGAGGCCCGCGCGCAGGGCCTGCTCGCCGTCGGCGAGGTCGAAACGCCCCGTCACGAGATCGTCGACCTCGACGACGCCGCCCGCGAGCATCGCGAGCGCCTGCGGCCATGTGTTCGCGTAGCGGAACACCCCGGTGGCGCTGACCTCACGCTCCTGCAGCGCAGACAGGGGCAGTTCGACGGTGTCGCCGCCCATCCCGACGAGCACGGCGCGAGCGCCTCGCGCCAGGGCCCGCATCCCGGCGAGCGTGACTGAGGCGACCCCGGAGCACTCGAGCAGAACGTCGTACTCGCGCTCGTCGAACCTCTCGTGACGTGAGTCGACGACCCGCGCACCGAGCGCCCGGGCACGCTCGAGGCGTTCGGGGTTGAGGTCGACGACGGTGATGTCACGCGCGCCGCGCGCCCGGGCGGCCAGCAGGCACATGAGCCCGATGGGGCCGCAGCCGGTGATGAGGACGCGATCTCCGAGCGTCACATCGGCCTTGCGGCAGGCCCACAATCCGACCGACAGCGGTTCGACCATCGCAGCAGCCTCGTCGCTCACGCCGTCGGGCACCGGATGCGCGAAGGCGGCGTCGTGGACGATGCATTCGGCGAGCGAGCCGTCGTACGGCGGCGTCGCGTGGAACACCATGTCAGAGCACAGGTTGTAGGCGCCGGCGAGGCACTGCGCACACGTGCGGCACGGCACGCCCGGTTCGATGCTGACGCGCTCGCCGATGCGCGAGGCGTCGACGCCCTCACCGACCGCTTCGACGACACCGGCACCCTCATGCCCGAGCACCATCGGGTAGTCGACGGCGTAGCTGCCGATGCGCCCATGCGTGAGGTAGTGCGTGTCACTGCCGCACACGCCGACGCACGTCATGCGCACGAGCACCTGCCCGGGGCCGGGCGTCGGCACGTCACGCTGGGTCAGGGTGAGCGTCTCGGGTGCGCTCAGTTCGAGCACGCGCATGGGGTTCCTCTCGTCACACGTCATCCGGTCTCCTCTGTCGTCCTGGGGTTCCATTCACCCCCGAGGACTCCGACGCGGCCGGCGCCGCAGGCACGATGCCGGCGGCGCCGACCACGCCTCGTCAGGTCACCCCGACGTCACCGTGCCGGCTCACGCGCCGGGGCGGGCGTCCTGGGCGGCGCGGGCCTCGAGCGTGGCTCGGGCTCCGACCTCGTGCAGCGAGTCGAGTGCCGCGACGTAGGCCGTCGTGAATCGTTCGTCGTCGACGAGGTCGCCGAAGAAGTCCGGGTTGCGCAGGAACGCGAGCTTGTCGTCCTGCTGCGCCGCTGCGGCCGCCATGACGGCCTCCTTGGCGCGATCGTTGACGTCGATCGGGTCGCCCTGCTCGTCGGCGCCCTCGGCGTAGCGCGCCCACGACGCGATGACAAGGGCCGAGCGGTCGATCTCGCCGCCGTGCGCCAGGTTGTGCTTGACGACCGGCACGAGCCACTTGGGGATGCGGTCGCTGCTCTCCATGCACAGCCGGGCGAGCGTGTCGCGCACCTCGGGGTTGGCGAACCGCGCGATGAGCTCGTGACGGTAGGCGTCGAGGTCGACCCCGGGCACCTCCGGCAGCGTCGCCGAACCCTCCTTCTCCATGTAACCGAGCAGAAAGTCGACGAACAACGGGTCGCTGCACACCTCGTGCGCGTAGCGGTAACCGGCGAGGTAGCCGACGTAGCAGAGCGTCTGGTGGCCGCAGTTGAGCAGGCGCAGCTTCATCAGCTCGTACGGTTCGACGTCGTCGACGATCTGGACCCCGGCATCCTCGAACGGCGGGCGCCCGTCGGTGAACTCGTCCTGCAGCACCCACTGGGCGAACGGTTCGCACACGACCGGCCAGCCGTCCTCGACACCGAACGTGTCGGCAAGCTCGGCGATGTCCTCCGGCGCCGTGACGGGCGTGATGCGGTCGACCATGGAGTTCGGGAACGCGACGTGATCGCGCATGTACTGCGCGACCGACGGGTCCTTCAGCTCGGCGTACGCCGTCATCATGCGCCGCGCGATCTCGCCGTTGCCCGGCAGGTTGTCGCAGCTCATGACGGTGAACGGCGTGAGCCCCGCGTCGCGACGGCGTCGGATCGCCTCGACGATGAGCCCGAACGCCGTCTGCGGTGACGCCCCGTCGGCCAGGTCGTGCTGGATGCCCGGGTTGGATGCCTCGAACTCCCCCGTCACCTGGTTGACGAGGTAGCCGCCCTCGGTGATCGTCAGCGAGACGATCTTGACCTCCGGACTCGCCATGAGGTCGATGACCGCGTCGGGGTCGTCGGGCGCGAACAGCATCTTCTGGATCGAGCCGATGACGCGCGGCTCGCGGGTGCCGTCAGGGTGCTTGAGGACGAGGGTGTAGAGCCCGTCCTGCGCGTTGAGGGTGTCGACGATGCGCTTGTCGTGCGGCAGCACCCCCACGCCCGTGATGGCCGAGTCGAATGCCTCGCCGTCGTTCATGAGGCGATCGAGGTACATCGCCTCATGCGCGCGGTGGAAGCCGCCGACGCCGAAGTGGACGATGCCCGTCGTCAGCTTCGCGCGGTCGTAGGTGGGGCGCGCCACCTGTTCCGGCAGCTCGGCCAACGTGGATTGCAAAAGGCGGACGGCCATCAGCGAACAGCTCCCATCGACAGGCCCTGGACCAGCTTGTCCTGCGCGGCGAAACCGGCGGCGAGGACGGGCAGCGACACGACGATCGACGCGGCGCACACCTTGGCGAGGAATAGGCCCTGACTCGTCACGAAGCCCGTGAGGAACACGGGCGCGGTCTCCGCCACCGTACCGGTGAGCACGCGGGCGAACAGCATCTCGTTCCAGCTGAAGATGAAGCAGATGAGCGCGGCCGAGGCGATGCCGGGCATGACGACCGGCGCGATGACCTCACGCAGCGTGCGCACGAGACCGGCGCCGTCGACCTGGGCGGCCTCGAGCATCTCGCTCGGAACCTCGGCGAGGAAGCTGCGCAGCATCCAGATCGCGATCGGCAGGTTCATCGACGTGTACAGCAGGATGAGAAGCCAGATGTTGTCGAGCAGGTTGACCTTCTGCGCGAACAGGTAGATCGGCAGCAGCGCTGCGACCACGGGCATGAACTTCGTCGACAGGAAGAAGAACAACACGTCCGACCACTTCTTCACCGGACGGATCGACAGGGCGTACGCGGCCGGCAGGGCGAGCAGCAGGACGATGAGGGTCGAGACGACGCTCGCCGTCAGCGAGTTCGCCAGGGACGGCCACGGGTTCGAGTCGAAGAAGTTCTTGTAGCCCTCCGTCGAGAAGGGAGCGTCGAACTTGGGCGGGTTGGTGGCCGCGTCGTTCTCGGAGTGGAACGAGATCCACACCATCCACACGACGGGCAGGACGAACAGCAGGCCGATGATCCAGGCGAGGACGCCGAGCAGGGCGCCCGACCTCTTATTCGGGTTCGGCGTGTACGCGGGCCCGGAGGACTTCGGCGTCGCGGCGGGTGCAGCGGCCGCGGAGGCGGGAGTGCTCATCAGTTCTCCTCCTTGAAGAGGCTGAGGACGGTGCGCAGGGCGGCCGTCGCGATGATGATCGTGCCGAGGACGACGATCACACCGGCTGCGGAGGCCTGACCGTAGTCGTGGGCCTGGTAGAAGGTCTGGTAGATGAGGTACGGCAGGTTCGCAGTGCCGAGACCACCCGAGGTGATCGTGAAGACGGCGTCGAAGTTCTGCACGATGTAGATCGCGCCGAGCAGGGTGCTCAGCTCGATGTACGGGCGCAGGTGCGGCAGCGTCATGTGCTTGAAGATCTGCCAGTTCGACGCACCGTCGATGCGCGCGGCCTCGACGACGTCCATCGGGCGCGACTGCAGACCCGCGAGCAAGATGAGCATCATGAACGGCGTCCACTGCCAGATGAGCGAGACCGCCACCGCGAGCAGCGGGTTGTTCGTGATCCAGTCCGGCTGCGGAGCGTCGTCGCCGAGAACCATCTTGAGGAATCCGTTGAACAGGCCGTACTCGGGGTTGAACAGCGCGTGCTTCCACAGCAGCGCCGCGGCGACGGGCACGATGAGGAACGGCGTGATCATGAGGGTTCGGACGATGCCGCGGCCCTTGAACTTGCGATCGAGCAGCAGCGCGATGCCGAGCCCGAGCAGCAGGCTGATGATGACGACGATGAGCGTGAGCAGGATTGTCACCCAGATCGCCTTGCGGGTGTTGACGTCCGTGAACACCGTGACGAAGTTGTCGAAGCCGGCGAATCCGACGTCATCGGGGTAATACGCGTTCCAGCGCATCATCGAGATGACGATGGTCGCGACGAACGGCAGCTGCGTCGCGATGATCATGAAGATCAGCGCCGGCAGCAGCGGCGCGCGGCGCGCCCAGGCTCCCGTCCGGGCCAGGGCTGTCTTGCCGCCCGGAGCCGGTTCGAGATCGTGGTTGTCGGGGTCGCGGTGCTCGAAGTCGTCCTCGTCCCCTCGTGCGAGCGCGTTGGTGCTCACGTCACTCACTTCCCTTCACGCTTGCGATAGTCCTCGGCCACGTCGCTCGCGAGCTCCTGGCCCGTCTCGAGCGCCGCATCGACGCTCTGCTTGCCGGCGATGGCCGAGCTGACCTCCTGGCTGACCTGCGTGCCCAGGGCCGGAAACTCGGGGATGTCGACGAACTGGATGCCGCCGGCGGGTCGGGGCTGGACGCCCGGGTTGTCGGGCTGAGCCGACTCGATGGCCTTCTTCGCGGGTTCGGCGAACGCCTTCGCGGAGGCGACGTACTCGGGGATCTCGTACGTCGAGGCGCGCTTGCCGGAGGGGACCGACGACCAGCCGATCTTCTCGCCGACGAGCTTCTCGTACTTCTTGCCCGAGGCCCACGAGACGAACTTCCAGGCAGCGTCCTTCTTCTCGGACTTCTGCTCGATCGCCCACGCCCAGGCGTACAGCCAACCGGCATTCTTGGTCTTGACGACGGGAGCCGGCGCGTAGCCCATCTTCCCGGCCACCGGCGAGCCCTTGGCCTCGAGGGAACCGGCGGCCGACGTCGCGTCGTACCACATCGCCGTCTTGCCCTGCTGGGTGTTGTTGAGGCACTCGGTGAAGCCCGCCTGCGGCGCTCCGGCCTCACCGTGCTTCCTGACGAGGTCGACGTAGAAGTTCGTCGCCTGCTTGAACTCGGGCGAGTCGACCTGCGCCTGCCAGTCCTTCGTGAACCAGGTGCCCCCGAAGGTGTTGACGACGGTCGTCAGCGGCGCGAACAGCTGACCCCATCCTGGCTGACCACGCAGGCAGATGCCGCGCATGCCCGGCTGGGCGCCGTCGACCTTGGCCGCGATGTCGGCGACCTGCGGCCACGTCGGGTTCGCGGGCATCGTGATGCCCTTCGACGCCAGGATGTCCTTGCGGTACATGAGGAAGCTCGACTCGCCGTAGAACGGCTCGCCGTAGATCTTCCCGTCGACGCTGAGCGCCTTCGTCATGGGAGCGAGGATGTCGTCCTGGTCAAACTGGGTGTCGGCCTTGACGTGGCTCGTGAGATCCGCGACCCAGCCGGCCTTCGCGTAGATCGGGATCTCGAAGTTGCTCAACGTCGCGACGTCGTACTGACCGGCCTGGGCGCTGAACTCCTGACTCGTCTTGTCGCGCAGGTCGTCCTCCGGCAGCACCGTGAAGTTGACGTGGATGCCCGTCTCCTTCTCGAAATCCGGCGCGAGCTTCTGCAGGTCCATCATCTGCGGGTTGTTGACCATGAGGACGTTGATGCTGTCCTTGCCACCCGATGAGACCCCGCCACCCCAGCCCGCGCACGCGGTCGTAGACCCGCCCACCAGTGCTGTCGCGGCGAGGAGGGCGATGCCATTTCGTCGTCGTCCCACGAAACCTCCCATGTCGTCGTGCCTGGTGTGCAATGCTCGAACGAGCACCATGCTCACTTGAGCACTAGCAGGCACATATGAGTAGAGTGTGATTCGACACACAATGTCAACCCACGATTCACGCTACGAACGCCGGGAGTTCCCATGGTCGACGCGAGCGCACCGCAGCATCAGCGCCTCATGGTCCACGCAGCACGTCGCTACTACCTCGACGACGCCTCCAAGGTGGCCATCGCCGAAGAGCTCGACATCAGTCGGTTCAAGGTGGCGCGCCTGCTCGAGGAGGCCCGCGACCAGGGAATCGTCCGCATCGACGTCGTCGACCCCGGCGCCGGGTGCGAGCACCTCGAACGCCGCCTGCGCGACGCGTTCGGGCTCGCACACGCCGTCGTCGTCGACGTCGAGGAACTCGAGACGGACGCCGCGCAGGACGAGCTCGCCCGCCGCGGCGCCGACCTCATGCGGCGCCTCGCGCAGCCGACCGACGTCATCGGGCTGCCATGGAGCCGGATGGTCGCCAAGGCGGTGCGCCACTTCGACGGTCTGCCACCCGTGCCGATCGTCCAGCTCTCCGGGGCCCTCGACCTGCCGGCGTACGAATCCTCCCCCGTCGACGTCGTGCGTGACGCCGCCCGCCTCACCGGCGGAGAACCCCGCGTCTTCTACGCGCCGCTCGTTGCCGACGACGCCGCTGCGGCCGCCGTCATCCGCGCTCAGGCGAGCGTCGCAGGCACCCTCGACGACGCCAAGCACTGCTCCCTCGCACTCGTCGGCGTCGGCGGGTGGAGCAGTGGCGAGAGCACCCTGTTCGACCTCGCGAGCGACGACGAGCGCGACGATCTCGCGCGCCTGCAGGTCGTCGGCGAGATCGCCGGCTCCCTGTTCGACGTGACCGGCGCGCCGGTGCACGCGGGCCTGACGGCACGTCTGGTCAGCATGCGCCCCGACGACCTGCGGCTCATCACCCACGTCGTGGCCCTGTCGCACGGTCGGGCGCGCGCCGCGGCCGTCGCGGCCGGCATCCGCGGGGGCTACCTCACCTCGATCGTCGTCGACACGCCCTTGGCGCAGGAGCTGCTCGCGCAGCACACCGAGGCGACGGACGACTGAGCCCCACGCGCCGCGAGGCGCACGGGAACGGTCGGGACCGGGCACCGCAAACTTCTACCCGTCAGTAACTACCTGCACTCACACCCTGCGCTCCGATGGGTCTAGGCTCTGCCTCGTGGCCAATCATTTTGATGTCGTCGTCCTCGGCGCCGGCCCGGGTGGGTACGTCGCGGCTATCCGCGCCTCCCAGCTCGGCCTGAGCGCCGCCGTTATCGAGCAGAAGTACTGGGGAGGTGTCTGCCTCAATGTCGGGTGCATCCCCTCGAAAGCTCTGCTGAAGAACGCCGAACTCGCGCACGTGCTCACGCACGAGAAGGAGAAGTTCGGCATCGAGGGCGACGCCACGATGGCGTTCGGGCCCACGCACAAGCGTTCCCGTCAGGTCTCGTCGAACATCGTCAAGGGTGTTCACTACCTGATGAAGAAGAACAAGATCACGGAGATCAACGGTCACGGCACGCTCAAGGCCGACCACTCCATCGACGTGAAGGGTGAGGACGGCTCCACCCAGAGCGTCACCTACGACAACCTCATCATCGCGACGGGCGCCACCGTGCGCACGATGCCCGGGGTCGACCTCAGCAAGAACATCGTCTCCTACGAGGAGCAGATCCTCTCGGAGGAGCTGCCGGGCTCCATCATCATCGGCGGTTCGGGCGCCATCGGCGTCGAGTTCGCCTACGTCATGAAGAACTTCGGCGTCGACGTGACGATCGTCGAGTTCGCCGACCGCATGGTGCCGACCGAGGACGCGGACGTGTCCAAGGAGCTGCTCAAGCAGTACAAGAAGCTCGGCATCAAGGTCATGACCGGCACGAAGGTCGAGAAGGCCGAGGACACCGGCTCCGGCGTCAAGGTCACCGTCTCCCCCGCCAAGGGCGGCGACTCGCAGGTGCTCGAGGCCGACAAGATGCTGTCGGCGTTCGGCTTCAAGCCGCGCGTCGAGGGCTACGGCCTGGAGGATCTCGGCGTCAAGCTCACCGAGCGCGGCGCCATCGAGATCGACGCGCGCGGCCGCACCAACGTCGACAAGGTCTACGCCATCGGTGACGTGACGGCCAAGCTCATGCTCGCGCACACCGCCGAGGCCATGGGCATCGTCGCCGCCGAGACCATCGCGGGCGTCGAGACGATGGAGATCAACTACGACATGATCCCGCGCGCGACGTACTGCCAGCCGCAGGTCGCCTCGTTCGGTTACTCCGAGGCTCAGGCCAAGGAGAAGGGCTACGACGTCAAGACGGCGACGTTCCCGTTCTCCGCGAACGGCAAGGCGCAGGGCCTCGGCGAGGCCGTGGGCTTCGTCAAGGTCATCGCAGACGCTAAGCACGACGAACTGCTCGGCGCCGCGATGATCGGCCCCGACGTCACCGAGATGCTCCCGGTACTGACCCTCGCGCAGCAGTGGGATCTGACGGCCGACGAGGTCTCGCGCAACATCTTCGCCCACCCGACGCTGGGAGAGGCCGTGAAGGAAGCCGTGCACGGCATCGCCGGGCACATGATCAACCTCTGATCGCGCAGATCCACTGATCGCGCCTGTACCTCAGCGCGATCGATTCGAGACCGCCGGGTCCGGAGCTCATGCTCCGGACCCGGCGGTCTCGTTGCGTCACGTGGTCGAGCGGGCCGCCCGCGTCAACCGCGCGAGACGCCGGGGCGCCCTCGCGCGTGCCCGTCCGGCAAAGAATCGCCGCACGGGAGGTGAACTTCCGGTGAACAGATATCGGGCGCCCCCGCGAATTTCCCGCAGTGCCAACACCCGTTTGCGTACAGCGCACTCGGCGGCCACTGCGCGGTTGCACACTTGCCGTGTGGATTTCTCGTTCATTCTTCTCGTGCTCGTCATCGTCACGGCACTGGCGTTCGACTTCACCAACGGCTTCCACGACACCGGCAACGCGATGGCGACGTCCATCGCCACCGGTGCCCTCAAGCCCAAGGTGGCAGTCGCCCTCTCCGGCATCCTCAACCTGATCGGTGCCTTCCTGTCGGTCGAGGTCGCCCTCACCGTCACCAACGCAGTCATCAAGATCCAGGCCAAGGACGGCGCTCCGAAACCGGAGTTCCTCGCCGACCACGGCCAGGCCCTGCTGCTCATCGTGCTCGCCGGCCTCGTCGGTGGCATCGTGTGGAACCTGCTCACGTGGCTGCTCGGCATCCCGAGCAGTTCGAGCCACGCACTGTTCGGTGGTCTCATCGGTTCGGCCATCGCCGCGATCGGCATGGCGGGCGTCAAGTGGACGGGTGACGGTTCGAAGCTCGACGGTGTCGTCGGCAAGGTCATCATCCCCGCGTTCTTGTCGCCCTTCATCGCGGCGGTCGTCGCGGCGCTGGGCACGAAGCTCATCTACGCCATCACGAAGAAGGTCAGTCACGCCGAGTCCGAGCGTGGTTTCCGCTGGGGTCAGATCTGCAGCGCCTCGCTCGTCTCGCTCGCTCACGGCACCAACGACGCGCAGAAGACGATGGGTGTCATCACCCTCGCCCTCATCGGCTACGGCTCCTGGACCGACACGCACAGCGTTCCGCTGTGGGTGAAGTTCGCCTGTGCGCTCGCCATCGCGGCCGGCACCTACCTCGGCGGCTGGCGCATCATCCGCACGCTCGGCAAGGGCCTCGTGGAGATCGAGTCGCCGCAGGGCATGGCTGCCGAGTCGGCCAGCTCCGCCGTCATCCTCGTCTCGAGCCACCTCGGCTTCGCGCTGTCGACGACGCACGTCGCGACGGGTTCGATCCTCGGTACCGGCCTGGGCAAGAAGGGCGCGGAGGTCCGCTGGGGTGTCGCCGGACGCATGGTGCTCGCCTGGTTCATCACCCTGCCCGCCGCCGCGGTCGTCGGTGCGCTCATGTGGTACCTCGGTGACGTCATCGGTGGTGGCGCCGGCGGCATCGTCGTCTTCGCCATCCTGTGCGCGTTCGCGGCCTACATGTTCTACCACTCGCGCAAGACGCCGGTCGACCACAACAACGTCAACGAGGAGTGGGACCCGCAGGACCTCGCGGCGACGCACATCCCCGACGTCGTGGCCGAGTCCGACCGCAACACCATCCACCCCGCGACCAAGGTTGGTTCCCGATGAACACTCTCTCCCTCGCGTTCGAGAGCGCCTGGAAGGTGCTTCTCGTCGCCATCGTCCTCGGTGCAGGCGTGCCTGCCCTGTTCGCCTTCGGCGTGCGTGGCTTCGCCGCCGGTGAAGGCGCTCTCACGACCGGCGAGAGCGCCAAGTCCTGGGGCAAGCCCGTCGGCCTGCTCTGCTTCGCGCTCGTCGCCGTCGCGGTGGCGCTGGGCCTCGCCATCATCATCGCGTCGGGCTTCGGCTACAAGGTGTCGTTCGAGCACGTGTTCCCGACCTTCGCCGAGAAGAAGTGAGGCGATGAACCCAGCCCTCGAGCGCATCGTCAACTGGCTGCGCGTCAGCTACCCCACGGGGGTACCGGAGCGCGACTACCAGCCGTTGCTCGCGCTCATGCGGCGCCGGCTCTCTCCTGAGGAGATGCACGAACTGGGCAACCACCTCGTCGCCGACGGGCTCGTGCCCGCTGACCGGGTCGATGTGGGTGTCGGCATCACGAAGGTGACCCAGGAGCTGCCCAGCCCACAGGAGATGGACCGGGTGCTCGACCACCTGCACGAGTGCGGGTTCCCGCTGCACGACGAGTTCGACTGAGCACGACGTCAGACCGCACGCCAGGTGTCGACGCGCCGACGCATGACGCAGGGGCCGGACGGTGAGATCTCACCGTCCGGCCCCTGCGTCATGTGCCCCCCGGCTCATCCGGGGTTTTCAGTCCCGCCCGCGCCTCACGCCGCGACGAACTCGAAGGCGAGAGCTTCGATGCGGGCGCGAGTCTCACCGTCGGCGGCCAGCCGCTCACCGACGCGTGTGGCGAGCGCGCGGATCTCGTCCTGGCTCAGCCCCGGTGCGAGTGTGAGACGCAGCCGCAGCACGCCCTCTCCCCCGTCGACGCACTCCTGGGCGAGCACGGCCTCCTCGACGCGCACAGCCTGCCCGATGGCGGAGCGCACGTGCGTGTCACGGTAGGCGGGCACCCAGGCCTGCTGCTGCGCGAGCGCCCAGACCATGCTCGCGCGCACGACCACGCGATGCTCGCTGGCCATGTCGAGCAGCAGGACGTCGCATTCCTCTGAGATGGCCGCCTGCGCGGCGAACGCGGCCTTGACGGGTGACGGGCGGGCCGCCGGATCCCAGGCGGCGAGCGCTTCGAGGCTCGTGAAGACGGGCAGGCCCTTTGTACCGTCCGGCGCGGTCAGCGTCACGACAGCCATGTCGGTCGACTTCTCGACGGCGTGCTCCCCGCTCGTGTCGACCTCGGTGGGGGCGGCGACGATCGGCACGAGCAACCTGCTCTCGGCCAACGCTGCGACCCACGCCTCCTCGTCACCACTCGCCAGCGCCGCCATGAGAGCCGCATCGGCCTCGCCGCGGTCGTCGTCGAAACCGGTGCTCGTCACCTCGCGGCCGCTGAACGGGATGCCGGCCGTGTCGCTCGGCCCCGGGCCGCTCACTCGGGGCGCCCCGCGACGTCGAGGGCGTCGGCGAGCGTCATCGTGCCCTTGTAGAGGGCCGAGCCGATGATGGCGCCTTCGACCCCGTACGGCACGAGCTCGCGCAGCGCGCGCAGGTCGTCGAGCGTCGTCACGCCGCCGGAGGCGACGACGGGGCGGTCGGTGCGCTCGCACACCTGCTGCAGCAGCGCGGTGTTGGGGCCGGCGAGCATCCCGTCTTTCGCGACGTCGGTGACGACGTAGCGCGCGCAGCCCTCACGGTCGAGGCGGGCGAGGGTCTCCCACAGGTCGCCGCCCTCCTTCGTCCAGCCGCGGGCGGCGAGGGTGGTGCCGCGCACGTCGAGGCCGACGGCGATGCGGTCGCCGTGCTCGGCGATGGCGGCAGCGGTCCACTCGGGGTTCTCCAGGGCTGCGGTGCCGAGGTTGACGCGACGGCAGCCCGTGGCGAGCGCAGCCTCGAGTGACTCGGCGTCACGGATGCCGCCGCTCATCTCGACCTTGATGTCGAGTGTGCCGACGATCTTGGCGAGCAGGCCGCGGTTCTCGCCGCGTCCGAACGCGGCATCGAGGTCCACGAGGTGCAGCCACTCGGCGCCCGCTTCCTGCCACGCGAGTGCAGCGGCGACGGGGTCGCCGAACTGGCCGCCCGTCCCGGCGATGCCCTGGACGAGTTGGACGGCCTCACCGCCGGCGACGTCGACGGCCGGCAGCAGTTCGAGGCGGGGTTCGGTGGTCATGGTGCTCCTTCGAGCCGTCGGATCGGGGTGGCTGGGCATGGCATCAGAGGGTGTCGAGCCAGTTGGTCAGCAGCGCGGCGCCGGCGTCACCCGACTTCTCGGGGTGGAACTGGGTGGCGCTCAGCGCACCCTGCTCCATGGCCGCGGCGAAGGGGGTGCCGTGCGTCGCGAGCGTGACGCGGGCGCCCGAGTTGAGGTCGGCGACGGTCGCGGGGGCCGCGAACGAGTGGACGAAGTAGAACCGTTCGTCCTCGACACCGGCGAACAGTCGGCTGCCGGGCGCCGGCTCGAGCTGCGACCAGCCCATGTGCGGTACGACCGGGGCGTCGAGACGCTCGACTCGACCATGCCACAGCCCCAGCCCGTCGACCGGTGACGGCGACGGCTCGCTCGAGCCGTCGAACATGACCTGCATGCCGACGCAGATACCGAGCACGGGGGCCTGACGTGTCAGTCGCTCTGCGATGAGCTCACGCCCGCCCGCGGCGACGAGCCCCGCGGCGCACGCGTGGAAGTTGCCGACGCCGGGCACGAACAGCCCGTCTGCGCGCGCCACAGACGTGGGATCGGCGGTGAGTTCGACGTCGGCGCCGATGCGTTCGAGCATGCGCACGGCGGAGTGGATGTTGCCGCTGCCGTAGTCGAGCACGACGACCTTCTTCATCGCTTCTCCTCCATCAGGGCGTGCCCTTCGATCTCTCGCCGTTCTTCGCGTTCCTCGCGGGTGTGCTTGTCGAAGCGTCGTACTGCCTTCGCATCAGGTTCGACGAGATCGGCCTCGATCGCCGCGCGCGGATGCAGCGCGAGCAGATGCCCGGCGGGGATGCCGAGGGCGACCATGACGCCACGCAGCACCTCGATCGGCTCGGCGCCGCGCTGCGCGAGGACGCGTTCTAGGGTCTCCGGGTGCGAGTTCTCCCCCACCGCGAGCAGATCCGCGAGGCTCGCCTGCGGCAGCGCCGCGCGCACGACCCCGAAACCGCGGCGGACGACGAACCAACGCGGCAGGGAGCGCCACCGTCGCGGCTGGACGAGGACGACGGCGTCGTCGCCGTGCACGAAGAACCCGGCGGCCGGGCGCATCATCTGCGGAACGGGGCGGGCGACGAGCACCGTCGCGGCGTCGTCAAAGGGCGCGGCCGCATGCCCAGGGCCCGCCGCGACGACGGCGCACCACGGCCCGTCGAGGTCGACGACGTACGCGGGCACGGTGCCCTGTTCGACCCAGCGAGCCACACGCTCGGCATCGCCGCGTATGACGACGACGGCGTCGAGCGCGCCGGTGAAGTTCGACTGCCGACCTAGTCTCGGCATGACTCAGAGAGCACCCTTCGCGCTCGGAATTCCCTGCACGCGCGGCTCCTTCGCCACCGCGGCGCGCAGCGCGCGGGCGATCGCCTTGAACTGGGCCTCGACGATGTGGTGCGGGTCGCGCCCGGAGATGACGTTGACGTGCAGCGCGATGCCCGCGTTGTAGCCGAGCGATTCGATGACGTGCTGCGTCAGGGAGCCGATGTAGTTGCCCCCGATGACCGCGTAGATCTGGCCGTCCGGTTCACCGGTGTGGACGACGTACGGGCGGCCCGCGACGTCGACGACCGCCTCGACGAGCGCCTCGTCGAGCGGCACCTTCGCGTCCCCGAAACGCGAGATGCCCGACTTGTCGCCGAGCGCTTCGCGCAGGGCCTGGCCGAGCACGATCGCGGTGTCCTCGACCGTGTGGTGGGCGTCCACGTCGAGGTCGCCGCTGGCGCGGATGCGCAGGTCGATGAGGCTGTGCTTGCTCAGCGAGTCGAGCATGTGGTCGTAGAAGCGCACCCCGGTGCGGATGTCGGACGTGCCCGTACCGTCGAGGTCGAGCCACAGCCTGATCGAGGCTTCCTTCGTCGTGCGCTCGATGAGCGCTGTCCGGTGGTCGGCGGGCACGTCGGGGATGACGAAGTCGGTCGCGTCGCTCATGCTTTCTCCTCCTGGAGGGCGTGCGTGGGGGCGAGGTCGGTGAGGGCCGCGATGACGGCGTCCGTCTCGGCGGGCGTGCCGGCCGTGATGCGCAGGTGGTGCGCGATGCCGACGTCGCGCACGAGGATGCCGCGATCGAGCAGGGCCTGCCACGTGGCGTGCGCGTCGGTGAGACCACCGATGAGAACGAAGTTCGCATCGCTCGGCGTCGGCGTGAGCCCCGCCACTCGCGCGGCCTCGACGATGCGGTCGCGCTGGGCCTTGATCGCATCGACCATGGCGAGCATCTCTTCGGCGTGGTCGAGGGCCGCCAGCGCGGTCGCCTGCGTCACCGACGACAGGTGGTAGGGCAGACGCACGAGACGCATCGCGTCGCAGATCTCGCGCGAGGCGGCCATGTAACCGACGCGCGCGCCGGCGAACGCGAACGCCTTGCTCATCGTGCGGCTGACGATCAGGCGCGGGTGATCGGCGAGCAGCTCGAGGGCGCTCGGCGTGCCCGGGCGCGCGAACTCGACGTACGCCTCGTCGACGATGACGACGGCGTTCGGCGCCGCGTCGTAGATGGCGCGCACGACGTCGTTGCTCACCGCGGTGCCCGTCGGATTGTTCGGCGTGCAGACGAACACGACGTTCGGACGGTGCTCGCGCACCTGGTCGACTGCGAGGTCGACGTCGAGGTCATAGACGCCCTCACGACGATCGCGCAGGCCGTCGACCCATGTCGTTCCCGCGCCGCGCGCGATGATCGGGTGCATCGAGTAGCTCGGCGTGAAGCCGAGCGCGACGCGGCCCGGGCCCCCGAAGGCCTGCACGATGTGGCTGAGCACCTCGTTGCTGCCGTTGGCGGCCCAGATCTGCTCGACGGGCAACCGGACGCCCGTCACGCGATCGAGGTAGTCGGCGAGGGCCGCGCGCAGTTCGGTGAACTCGCGATCCGGGTAGCGGTTCAGCCCGCCCGCGGCCTTCTCGACTCGCTCGACGATGCTGCGCACGACCGTCTCCGGCACGTCGTAGGACGACTCGTTCGTGTTGAGCGCGATGGGCACGTCGAGCTGCGGCGCGCCGTACGCGCTCTGGTCTCGCAGGTCTTCGCGCAGCAGCTGCGTGATCGTGGGTTCGCTCATGCGGGCGCGTTCTCCGTCCCGGCCTCTGCCTCGTCCCGACGCTCGAAGCGCGCCGTCACGGCCTCGCCGTGCGCCGGCAGGTCCTCCGCGTTCGCGAGCGTGACGACGACGTCCGCGACCTCCGCGAGGGCCTCGCGCGAATAGTCGACGATGTGGACGCCCTTGAGGAACGACTGCACCGACAGCCCGCTCGAGTGGCAGGCGCACCCGCCGGTCGGCAGGACGTGGTTCGACCCGGCGGCGTAGTCGCCGAGGCTGACGGGCGAGTAGGTGCCGACGAAGATGGCACCCGCGTTGCGCACGCGCAGCGCGTCCTCGCGCGAGCTGGCGGTGTGGATCTCGAGGTGCTCGGCGCCGTAGGCGTCGACGACGCGCAGCCCGGCCGTGACGTCGTCGACGAGGACGATGGCCGACTGCGGACCGCCGAGGGCCGTGAGCACGCGCTCGCTGTGCTTCGTCGCGCGGGCGCGGCGCTCGAGGGCTGCCTCGACGTCGTCGGCGAGGCGCGTCGAGTCGGTGACGAGGACGGAGGCCGCGAGGTTGTCGTGCTCGGCCTGGCTGATGAGGTCTGCGGCGACGTGCTCGGCGTCCGCGGTGTCGTCGGCGAGGATGCCGATCTCCGTCGGGCCCGCCTCGGCGTCGATGCCGATGAGGCCCTTGAGCAGGCGCTTCGCGGCTGCGACGTAGATGTTGCCCGGGCCGGTGACGAGGTCGACGGGCTCGCACACGCTCGTGCCATCCTTCTCCCGTGCGCCGTACGCGAACATCGCGACGGCCTGCGCGCCGCCGACGGCGTACACCTCGTCGACGCCGAGCAGGGAGCACGCGGCGAGGATCGTCGGGTGCGGGTAACCGGCGAACTCGCCGGTGTTCTGCGCCTGCGGCGGGCTCGCGACGGCGACCGAGTCGACGCCCGCGACCTGCGCGGGCACGACGTTCATGACGACCGAGCTCGGGTACACGGCGAGGCCGCCGGGCACGTAGAGCCCGACGCGCTCGACGGGGATCCAACGTTCAGTGACGCTGCCGCCGTCGCTCACCTGCGTCGTGACGTCCTCGCGCGCCTGCGCGGCGTGGACGATCCGCACGCGGCGGATGGCTTCGACGAGGGCGTCCTTGATCGCGGGGTCGAGCTGCGCTTCGGCGGCTGCGAGCACCTCCGCGGGCACCCGCAGGTGCGTCGGACGCACCTTGTCGAATCGCTCCCCCAGCTCGCGCAGCGCGTCGGCCCCGTCATGGCGCACCTGCTCGCACAGCGGACGCACGACGTCGAGGGCCGCCTCGATGTCGAACTGTGCGCGCGGCAGCGCATCGCGCAGGCCGCGTGCATCGAGGGAGGTCAGGGCTGAACCACGAAGGTCACGACGCGAAATCACCGCTCCATTCTAGGCGGCGGCACCGAGCGCCTGCCCGCCCGTCTCAGCGTCGGAAGCTCGGTCCGGTGCTGTTGTGAGGATCCTCACCGTAGAACACGCGGTCGACGACGAGCCGGGCGCGCCGCGAGACCTTGCGGTACTCCTCGCCGAGCTGACGACCGTCACCGGCGGGCAGTCCGAGCAGCGTCGCGATGCCCTCCGCGTCGCGCAGGTCGCTCGGCAGCGACTCGACGGGGCGGCCGCGCCACAGCACCGAGGCGTTGCGCACCCGGGAGGCGAAGGTCCACGCGTCGGCGAGTACCTCGGCGTCGTGGGCGTCCATGAGCTCGAGCTCGGCGAGCAGCCGCAGCGTCGAGATCGTGCCGGTCCGACGCAACTGTGGGTGGGCGTGGGCGTGCTGCAACTGGTGCAGTTGCACGCACCACTCGACGTCGGACAACCCGCCGCGCCCCAGCTTGAAGTGGGTGCGCGGATCGGCCCCGCGGGGAATGCGCTCGGCCTCCATCCGCGCCTTGAGCGTGCGGATGCGACGCACCGCGGCGTCACGGATGCCGCCCTCGGGCCAGCGCAGCGGATCGACGAGGTCGACGAAGGCGCGGCCCAGGTCGGCGTCACCGGCGAGCGGGTAGGCGCGCAGCAACGCCTGGGCCTCCCAGCCCTCCGACCAGCGCTCGTAGTACGAGGCGTAGGAGTCGAGGGAACGCACGAGGGGGCCCTGCTTGCCCTCGGGACGCAGCGCGGCGTCGATCTCGAGCTTCGGGTCTGGCCCGGCGAGCGCGGCGAGGCGTCGCAACTCGGTGACGACGGCGAGCGCCTGGTCCTGCGCAGCACCGGCGTCGGCGCCGTCGCGCGGGCGGTGGACGTACATGACGTCGGCGTCGGAGCTGTAGCCGAGCTCACGCCCGCCGAAGCGTCCCATACCGATGATCGTGACGTCGGTGAGGCGTGCGTCCGAGTCATCGCAGACGGCGCGCCATGCGAGGTCGAGCCCGGTCTGCAGCATCGCGGCCATGACGTCGGTGAGGGCCTTCTCGACGCCCTCGAGGTCGAGTTCGCCGAGCACGTCGGCGATGGCGATGCGCGTCAGCTCGGTGCGGCGGACGGTGCGCGCCGCGAGCATCGCCTTGTCGACGTCGTCGTGGCGACCGGCGACGGACGTCATCGTCGCGCTGATCGCCTTCTCGTCACGCGGCACGCGCAGCGCAGGGTCGGCGAACAGCTTGACGCTCTCGGGCGCGCGTTCGAGCAGTTCCGAGACGTAGCGCGACTTCGACAGCACCTCGGCGAACAGTTCCGCGGTGCTGCCCTCGCGCAGTGTGTTGAGGTACCAGTGCGAGGTGCCGAGCTCGTCACTGATGCGGCGGTAGGCGAGCAGCCCGGCGTCGGGGGTCGGGCCGTCGGCGAGCCACTGCAGGATGACGGGCATGAGCGTGCGCTGGATCTGCGCACGCCGCGACAGCCCCGACGTCAGCGCCTGCAGGTGGCGCAGCGCGCCGCTCGGGTCGGCGTAACCGAGCGCGGCGAGACGATCGCGCGCGCCCTCGTCCGACAACTTCGCCTCATCGTCGTCGAGACGCGCGACGGCCGACAGCAGCGGCCGGTAGAACAGCTTCTCGTGCAGGCGGCGCACCGAGCGCGCGAGCTCCTGCCAGTGGGCGGTGACGGCCTCGTCGGGGTCGCGCATCAACCCGACGCCGCGTCCGAGGCGGCGCAGGTCTGCGCTCGACGTCGGCATGAGGTGGGTGCGACGCATCTTGCTCAGCTGGATGCGGTGCTCGAGCACGCGCAGCTGACGGTAGGAGCGGTCGAGCGCCGAGGCATCCGTGCGCCCGACGTAACCCCACGAACTGAGCGCCTCGAGGGCGTCGAGCGTCGAGCGGGCGCGCACCCGCTCGTCGGTGCGTCCGTGGACGAGCTGCAGCAGTTGCACGGAGAACTCGATGTCGCGCAGACCGCCCGGGCCGAGCTTGATCTGGCGTGCCTGCTCGCTGACGGGCACGTGCGACTCGACGCGACGGCGCATCGCCTGCGCGTCCTCCACGAAGTTCTCGCGCTTGCTGGCCTGCCACACCATCGGCCGCATCGCGGCGATGTAGGCCTCGCCGACCTCACGGTCGCCCGCGATGGGGCGCGCCTTGAGGAGCGCCTGGAACTCCCAGCCCTTCGCCCAGCGCTCGTAGTAGTTGCGGTGGCTCGCGACGGTGCGCACGAGGGGGCCCTGCTTGCCCTCCGGGCGCAGCGCGGCGTCGACCTGCCACAGCGAACCCTCCCCCGTGCTCGCCGAGCAAGCGCGCATCAGCTCGGTCGCGAGCTCCGTAGCGAAGCGCAGGGCGACGTCCTCGTCGACCCCGTCCGCGGGCTGCGCGACGAAGATGACGTCGACGTCGGAGATGTAGTTGAGCTCGCGCCCGCCCGTCTTGCCCATGCCGATGACGGCGAGTCGAGCCTGCTCGGCGCCCTCGACGCTCTGCGTCGCGATGTGCAGCCCCGCCTCGAGCGCGGCACCCGCGAGGTCGGCGAGTGACGCTGCCGTCGCGGGCAGGACATTGGCGGGGACGTCGGTGACGTCGAGCGCCGCGATCTGCACGAGCTGACGACGGTAGGCCACGCGCAGCGCGTCGTAGGCGCTGACGTCGTCGTCCCGCCCGTCGATCTCGGCGATGAGCGCCTGAGCGAACGCCGCCTGGTCGCGACGCTCCGCGGCGACCACGTCGCGCCACTGCTCGGGCTTGGCGACGAGGTGATCACCGAGGGCGCTCGAGGCGCCGAGCACGCCGAACAAGCGCGCTCGTGCGAGCGGCTGCGTCAGCGCCTCCGTCAGCGCGCGCCGGCCGGGAGCATCGAGCGCCTCGCGCAACCGAACGAACGCGAGCAGCGCCTGGTCGGGGTCGGCGACCGCGCCCGTGACGTCGAGCAGGACGTCGGTCGGGACGAGGTCGGCGACCTCCTGGGCCAGCGAGCCGGCGCGTTCGGTGTCGGTGTAGCCCGCCTTGCGCCAGGCCGCGGAACTCTTGGTCTGCTGCGTACGACTCACAACCGGCGCAGATCCTGCTTGATCTCGAACTCGGTCACCTGGTCGCGGTAGGCGGCCCACTCGTTGTGCTTGTTGCGCAGCACGAAGTCGAAGACGTGCTCGCCGAGCACCTCGGCGACGAAATCGCTCTCCTCCATCGTGCGGATCGCCTCGTCGAGCGAAGCCGGCAACGGTCGGATGCCCATGGCGCGACGCTCGCGCTCGGTGAGCGTCCACACGTCGTCCTCGGCCTCGGGCGGCAGCTCCATGCCCTGCTCGATGCCCTTGAGGCCTGCGCCCAGCATCACGGCGTACGCGAGGTAGGGGTTGCACGCTGCGTCGAGGGTGCGCACCTCGATGCGCGTGCTCTGGCCCTTGTCGGGCTTGTACATGGGGATGCGGATCATCGCGCTGCGGTTGTTGTGCCCCCAGCAGATGTGCGCCGGCGCCTCGGAACCGCCCCAGATGCGCTTGTAGCTGTTGACGAACTGGTTCGTGATCGCCGTGAACTCCGGCGCGTGGTGGAGCAGGCCGGCGACGAACTGGCGGCCCGTGCGCGAGAGCTGATACGGCGAACCCGGCTCGTGGAACGCGTTCGTGTCACCCTCGAACAGCGACAGGTGCGTGTGCATGCCGCTGCCGGGCTGGCCTGCCATCGGCTTCGGCATGAAGCTCGCGAAGATGCCCTGCTCGAGCGCGACCTCCTTGATGACGGCCTTGAACGTCTGGATGTTGTCGGCCATCGACAACGCGTCGGCGTAGCGCAGGTCGATCTCGTTCTGCCCCGGCCCGCCCTCGTGGTGACTGAACTCCACGGAGATGCCCATGTTCTCGAGCATCGTGATGGCGGCGCGCCGGAAGTCGTGGCCCGTGCCGTGCGGCACGTGGTCGAAGAACCCGGCCGAGTCGACCGGCACGGGACGGCCGTGGTCGAGGTCCTTCTCGAACAGGTAGAACTCGATCTCGGGATGGGTGTAGAAGGTGAACCCCAGGTCGGCGGCCTTCGTCAGCGAGCGGCGCAGCACGTCACGCGGGTCGGCGAGGCTCGGGGTGCCGTCGGGCAGCAGGATGTCGGCGAACATGCGCGCAGTGCCGGGGTTCTCGCCGCGCCACGGCAGCACCTGGAACGTCGAGGCGTCCGGGCGCAGCAGCATGTCGGCCTCGTAGACCCGCGCGAGACCGTCGATCGACGAACCGTCGAAGCCGATGCCCTCGGCGAACGCCCCCTCGAGTTCCGCCGGCGCCACGGCGACCGACTTGAGGGTTCCGAGCACGTCCGTGAACCACAGACGCACGAATCGGATGTCACGTTCCTCGATCGTGCGGAGCACGAACTCTTGCTGACGGTTCATGACGCCATCCTGCCTCACCGCGTCACCCGACGACGAGCGGCCCCGGGGATGATCCCCGGGGCCGCTCACATGTCGGACTCAGCCGCTCGCCGCAGCGCCTCAGCGGCGGAAAATCACGTCGAGGTGCGCCTTGTCCTTGCTCACACCACTGACGGTGACCTTGACGCCGCTGCCTGCCGTCAGCGTCGAACCCGTCGGGTTGGAGGCGTCGTAGTAGTTCGTCGCCTCCGTGTCGTCGAACGTCGACACGCCCTTGCTCTTCGGGAACGTCGTGGCGTCACCGTTGCGGTGCAGCGTCAGCGACGGCATCGAGGACGAGCCGAACACCGCGTCCCAGGGCTGCAGCTTGTTCGACACGAGCGTGCCGTCCTTCCATTTCATCGCCTGCGCGTGCGAGTCGATGGGCAGCACCTGGCCGTGGCCGGGGTGCTCGGAGACGTTGTTGTTCGCGTACTCGTTGTCGACGTACCACATGAGAACACCGGGCTGGAAGGCGAAGTGCTCGACACGCTCGGCCTGCTGCTTGAGGTAACCGAAGTTGTACGGACCCGTCTTGAGGTAACGGTCGTAGCCGTTGTACTGACGGTTCTCTGCGAGGTAGTAGTGCGTCTTCTTCTCGCTCGTCGTGCCCGATGAGAGGGTGAAGCCCTTCGCGACCCAGCCGTTCGTGCCCTTCTCGACGTCGTCCGACAGCAGTGTCGCGCCGTCGGCGACGATGCGGATGTCGTCGAGGAACGGGCCCGCCCCGTGGACGCCGCCGTCACTCGCGTAGCGGAAGCGGAAGTCGACCTTCTTGCCCGCGTAAGCGCTCAGGTCGTACGTGAGGTCGCTCCAGTTCTTCTTCTCACCGGAGACCTCCTTGCCCACCTGCGCCCAGGTGGCGCCACCGTCGGTGCTGACCTCGCCGTAGAAGAAGTCGTAGCCCTCCTCGGTGTCGTACCAGGCCGCTGTCGTCACGCTCGCGGACTTCTTGCCCGTGAGGTCGATCGAACGCGTCAACGTCGAGTTGAGGTTGTCGGCGCTGCCGCCCCACCACTCGTTGGCCCCCGACTGGGGCTTGTTGTACGTCGTGGTGATCGTCTTGTCTGGCAGGTTGATCAGGGCCGCCTGGCCGAGCGTCGCCGAGTCACGGTCGCTCGGGCCGATCTGGACCTTCTTGCTGTTGCCGTAGCTCACCTTCGTGGCGTCGAGCCAGCCGAGCTGCAGCTTCTCCCACGGACCCATGTAGCCCGGGCGCGAACCGATGTCGGTCTTGCCGTCGCCGAGCCACGAACCGGCGCTCATGAGCGACCAGTACGAGACGTCGTTCTGAGCCTTGTTCGTCGTGTCGTACAGGTCCGGCAGGCCGAGGTCGTGACCGAACTCGTGCGTGAAGACACCGAGACCACCGTTCTCCGGCTCGGTCGTGTAGTCACCGATCCACAGGCCCGTGTCGCCGAGCGGCACACCACCGAGCTTGTTCTGCGACGGGCCGGCCTTGCCCGCGAGGTTCTGGTACGCGTACCAGCGGTGGCTCCAGATGGCGTCATCTCCCTGGGCGCCACCGCCGGCCTCTTCGCCCTCACCGGCGTGGATGGCCTGGAAGTGGTCGATGTAGCCGTCGGGCTCGTCGAAGTTGCCGTCGCCGTCGAAGTCGTAACGGTCCCACTTGTCGAAGCTCTGCAGGTACGCCTTGATCTGGGCGTCGCTCTTGCCCGCTGCCTTCTGCGCGTTGACCCACGCCGTGGCGCTGTCGGCGATGAAGGACCAGGAGCCCTCGGCCTCGCTCGTGCCGTCACCCGAGACAGGGTTGTGGCCGTAGCGCGCCTCGTTGAAGGGCACCTTGACCCAGTCGCTCACGTCGCCCTCGACGTCGAAGCGGCCGTTCGACTGCTTGGAGTAGAAGTCCTTGAACGACTCCGAGCTGCCGAACATCATGTCGAAGTAGTGCTGACGGTTGAAGTCGGCCTTCCAGATCGTGCTGTTGTTGTCGGTCGCGCCGCCGTCCATCTTGCGGTCGGGCTGGGCAATCTTGTTGTGCAGCGGGCCGGGCGCGCCACCGGCGGCGGGCTTCGTCTGGTCACCGAACTCGACGAGGAAGCTCAGGATGTTCGCCTTCTGGTTGACGTCGTACTGGACGTAACGCGGCTTCGTCTTGCCCTTCTTGTCCTTGCCCTTGACCTCGATGACGCGCTTGCCGTTGACCTTCTTCGTGGCGGCCTTGCCCGTGACGAGAGCGCTGACGGCGGCGTCACGCAGGTCGGCCTTCTTCTCCGCGAGCGGGTTCGGACGGTCGTCGGACTTGCCGACGCGGGTCTGGCCCTCGCCTGCGGGCGGGGCGTTGTTGGCGGAGGCGACCGGGGCTGCGATGAGACCGAAGGCCGTCACCGTGCCGACGAGAGCCGCGGCCATGCGCGGCGTGTTCGAACGACGATGTGTCATGAGTACTCCAGGAGCAGAAGGGCGCCCACGTCCAGCACGTGAACACTGTGAAGATACCCAGCCTCCCCTCAGCGAACGGTGATGTCGCTTACAACATTTGCGTAACGAAGGGTGCTATCACGATCCGCCCCCGCCAGCGGATGGGAACGGCTCCAACGGCTGCTGATTACGCTGGAGCCATGAGTGAAGAGGCCGCCCCGTACCGCACCGCCGAACGCAAGCGCATCCGCACCGTCACGCTGCAGCAGTTGAAGGAGCGCGGTGAGCGTTTCTCGATGCTCACCTCCTACGACATGTACACGGCCGAGATCTTCGACGAGGCCGGCATCGAGACGCTCCTCGTCGGCGACTCGGCGGGCAACAACGTGCTCGGTTACGACACGACGCTGCCCGTCACCCTCGACGAACTCATCCCCCTCGTGCGTGCCGTCAGCGGCGCTGCGCAGCACGCCCTCGTCGTCGCGGATCTGCCGTTCGGCAGCTACCAGGAATCGCCGCAGCAGGCGTTCGCGAGCGCCGCGCGACTCATGAAGGAAGGGCGCGCTCACGCGGTCAAGCTCGAGGGCGGGGCGCACATGGCGCCCACCGTCGAGCATCTCGTGCGCGGCGGCATCCCCGTCATCGCGCACATCGGGTTCACGCCGCAGAGCGAGCACACGCTCGGCGGGTACCGAGTCCAGGGCCGCGGCGACGACGCCGAGCGCATGGTCGCCGAGGCGCGGGCGCTGCAGGACGCGGGGGCTTTCTGCGTGCTCATGGAGATGGTGCCGGCGCCCGTCGCGCAGCAGGTGACGGACGCGCTGCGCGTGCCGACGATCGGCATCGGCGCCGGCGCCGGATGCGACGGTCAGGTGCTCGTGTGGACCGACTTCGCCGGCCTGCGTGACGGCCGCTATCCGCGCTTCGCCAAGAAGTTCGCCGACGTGCGCAGCGTGCTGCTCGACGCGGCGCGCACCTACCGCGAAGACGTCGCCTCCGGCACGTTCCCGGCGCCCGAGCACAGCTTCGAGAGCTGACGCCCGCGCTCGTCGTTCGCGCGGGACGCGAGAGGATCGGGTATGTCAGCGCTGGTGTGAGGGTGTTGAGTCGGCGGCGTCAGGTTCGGGCCGGGCGGCACCCCATCCGGCGCGCATGAGCTTGGCGGGCCAGTAGGCGAGCATCGCGGCGGCGAGGACGCCGAAGATCGCGTTCACGACGACGGCGGCGCTCAGGCCGGCGAGCGCCGTCATGCCGGACAGGGCGAGCGGCCCGATCGTCGAACCGGTGTCACTGAGCTGGCGCCACAGGCCGAGGAACGGCGCGCGTCCGACGTCGGGCGAGAAGTCGGCGCCGAGCGTCATCACCATGCCAGAGCCGATGCCGTTGCCGAACCCGAGCGCGCAGCTCGCGGCGAGCACCGCGGCGAAGGTGTGGGCGAACGGCAGCGCGACGAGGGCTGCGGCCATGATGAGCATCGACGGTACGGCGACGGCGGCGCGCCCCCGCACGTCCATGACCTTGCCGGCCGGGTAGAACACGAGCATGTCGATGCCGCCCGCGATCCCGTAGATGGCGCTCGTCGACTGCTCGTCGAGGCCGATGTGCGTGCACCACAGCGGGATGACGACCTGCCGTGTCGCGCGCACGGCCGACACGAGCAGGACGCCGAGCCCGACCGTCAGCAGCACGCGCGCGAACGAGCGTGCGACGGTGCGGGTGGAGACCCGTTCGACGGGCCCGGTTCCGGCCCGCTCGACATCCTCCATGAGCAGCGCGCACCACGTCGCGAGCGCGAGGAAGACGATGGCGAGGACGAAGACGGAACGCCCGCCGAACACTCCGATGAGGGCGGCGCCGACGAGGGGGCCGACGAACATGCCGATGCGACCCACGCCGCCGAGCAGCGACAACGCGCGCGCCCGGTGCGTGGGCGGGACGGCCTCCGTCAGGTACTTCTGGCGCGCGAGCATGTAGACCGACGACGCCATGCCGATGATGACGACACCGAGCATGAGCGCGACGAGGCTCGGCGCGAGGCACAGCAGGCATCCCGCGGCCGTGACGACGCCCGCGAGCACGAGCGCGCGACGTTCGCCGAGGCGCTGCGTGATGAGTGAGGCGGGGATGTTCGACACGAGCGAGCCGAGCCCGATGAGCATCGCGACGAAAGCCGCGAGCGCCACCGACGCGCCGCGCGCCACGGCCGTCGAGGGGATGACGGGCAGGATGGCGCCCTCAGCGGCACCGAACAGCAGCGTCGGGCCATAGGCGGGGATCGCGAGCCGCCGCAGATCGAACCCGAGCTCGCTCACCTGTGCTCCCCTCCTTCGCACCCGTCGTTGCATTGCGATGCTATGCGTCGATGGCGTGGGGCGCGTCAGCGTCTCACGTGGGGCTCATGGGCGGCCCTACCCGGCAGGCAACGGTGACATTCCTGGCCAGATGCGCGTCGGATCAGCCGCATCACGCCGCGCCAGATCATGACGACGGGCCGCATCCCTCGTGGGATGCGGCCCGTCGCGCGTGGATGGGTGCGTCAGTCGTCGCCGTTGAAACGACGCTCTTCAGCGTCCCACTCCTCGCTGCGCTTGTGCGCGGATTCGATGGCGTCGCGCGCCGCGGCCTCGGTGGCGTAGGGGCCGAGCATGTCGCTCTTGGCGTTGGTCTCCTCCCCCTGCTCCACGGCACCGGTGTTGACGTTGTACCAGTAGGCCATGACGGCTCACCTCCTCGCGCCTGCGGGCGCGTCTTGTGCGGGCGCCGAGCCCTGTCGGACCCGGCCTCTAGACTCAACCCTATGACGACGACGCGCTCCACGACCACGTCCGGCCGCACGATCACCGCGGGCACGATCAGCCCGCGCCGCAGCGTGCCTCAGAAGATCGCCCGCCCCGAGTACGTCGGGCGCGACGAGGCGCGCGAGGGCTTCGAGTCGTACGTCAAGGACGCGGAGACGATCGAACGCCTGCGCGTCGCCGGGCGCATCGCCGCGGGCGCGATGGAGGAGGCGGGCAAGGCCGTCGCCCCCGGTGTCACGACCGACGAGCTCGACCGCATCGCTCACGAGTACATGCTCGACCACGGCGCCTACCCCTCGACGCTCGACTACCTCGGCTTCCCGAAGTCGCTGTGCACGAGCGTCAACGAGGTCATCTGCCACGGCATCCCCGACTCGACGGTGCTCGAGGACGGCGACATCGTGAAGCTCGACGTCACGGCCTACAAGGACGGCGTGCACGGCGACAACTGCGCGACGTACCTGTGCGGCGACGTCGACGACGAGTCGCGCCTGCTCGTCGAACGCACGAAGGAGGCGATGATGCGCGGCATCCGCGCCGCGAAGCCGGGGCGGCAGGTCAACGTCATCGGCCGTGTCATCGAGCAGTACGCGAAGCGGTTCGGCTACGGCGTCGTGCGTGACTACACGGGCCACGGCATCGGCACCGAGTTCCACAACGGCCTCATCATCCCGCATTACGACGCGGCGCCCCACTACGACGACGTCATCGAGGTGGGCATGGTCTTCACGGTCGAGCCCATGCTCAACCTGGGTTCGGGCGAGTCGGCCCCGACCTGGGACGACGGCTGGACGGTCGTGACGGCCGACGGCTCGCGTTCGGCGCAGTTCGAGAACACCCTCGTCATCACCGAGACGGGCCCGCAGATCCTCACCAGCGTCGACTGACGTTCCTGCAGGCCCAGCGCCTGCGCACGAGGGCTGACGGGCCGCGCGGTTAGGCTGTCGACGAGTTCGTCGCCGCACGCGAGATGTCGGTGGCCCCGTCCCGTGCAGTGCGATTCCCCTGCAGTTGATCAAGGAGCCCGAGCATGACCCGCACGTCCTATCCCCTCGGCATCGACGTCGGCGGAACCGGCATCAAGGGTGCCCCCGTCGACCTCGACAAGGGCGCGTTCGCTTCGGAGCGCATCCGTTTCGAGACGCCCGCGGGTGCCTCGCCTGACGCTGTCGCGGACGTCATCGCCCAGATCGTCGAGCACTTCGCCGACATGATCGGCGACGAACCGATCGGCGTGACGATTCCCGGCGTCGTGCAGCACGGCGTCGTGCGTACGGCCGCGAACATCGACAAGGCGTGGATCGGGACGAACGCCGAAGAGCTCATCTCGGCGCATATCGGGCGCGACGTGCTCGTGGTCAACGACGCCGACGCGGCCGGCATTGCAGAGAACTTCTACGGCGCGGCGAAGGACACGGACGGGCTCGTGCTCGTCACGACGCTCGGCACCGGCATCGGCACCGCCGTCATCAACGACGGTGTGCTCGTACCGAACTCTGAGCTCGGCCACATCGAGGTCGAGGGCCACGACGCCGAGACGCGGGCCGCTCACTCGGCGAAGGAGCGCGAGGAACTGTCGTACGGCAAGTGGGCCAAGCGACTCACGAAGTACTACACCTCGCTGGAGAACCTGCTGTGGCCCGACCTGTTCGTCGTCGGCGGTGGCGTGTCGAAGAAGGCCGAGAAGTTCCTGCCACTGCTCGACATCCGCACGCCCATCGTGCCCGCCAAGCTCGAGAACGCCGCCGGCATCGTCGGCGCAGCGCGCCTCGCGCACGATCGGCACGTGAAGTAGCGGCCACTGCTCGGCCGTCACCTGCGACCAGGCGCGCCCGAGAACTCGCCCGATGACGACGAGGCCGGCTTCCCGCAGTGTGCGGGAGCCGGCCTCGGTCGCTTCGTGGCGTGCTCACCCAGGGTGGTGGTGCGCGGCTGTTCGGGCCGTGGTGGGGCTCCGAGTCACCTGCCGGTTCGCGCACTCGGGGTGGTGAGCGCGTCGAACGCGATGCCTCAACTCTTGCAATGTCGATCATGCTGCGCAACACCCACGGCCTTGATTGGTCACTATGATCAAGGTGGCGGGGCGTCATGCGTCGTTGCTTGGCCACGACGCCCAGGTCAGCAGGCACCGGGCCCTTCCGGCGTCAGGCTCGGGTGGACGTGAACTGCTCGTGCGACCTGCGCGGGGCAGCGCACTGGACTGTGCTTCAGGCCATGGATGCGGTGCGCTGAGCACGCGTCACGACTGGAACGAGGATGATCATGGATCGACGCTCCCACGCCCGACGCGGCGCAGCTCGACAAACAGACACGGGGCCACGCACGGCGACGACGTCCGCGACCGCGACGTCATCTGGGTCGCCGCGCCCGACCTCACCGCCGCAGCTCGACGAGACGGATCGGCTGCTCCTGCTCGCTCTCGACGAGGACCCGCGTATGACGACGATGGCGCTCGCGCAGCGTTGCGGCCTGGCGCGCGGCACGGTGCACGCGCGGCTGGAGCGGTTTCGCGAGCGCGGCATCCTGCGACTCAACAGTGCGCGCGTCGACCCGGCGACGCTCGGACGGCCCATGAGCGCGATGGTGGCGGTCGAGCTGGATCAGCACGACATCTCGGGCGCGATCGACGGGTTGGCGCAAATCCCCGAGGTGCTCGAGTGCTTCGCGCCGGCCGGCGAGACGGACCTGCTCGTGCGCGTCGTCGCGCGCGACCCTGACGACCTCTATCGCGTCAGCGAGGAGATCCGCCTGTGCCCCGGCGTCACCCGAACCCGCACGAGCGTCTACCTGCGCCGCGTCATCCCCTACCGTATCGACCCGCTGTTGCGCGAAGGCATCGACGAACCGACGTCTGCGCGCGACCGGCGGGGGTGAGGCGGCGGGACGGGGCGACGACGTCGTGGGTGCGTGAGGCGCATCGCGGGGTGGAACCGAGCCACGTGCTCGAGGAGCTGCTGGCAGTTCCGGCGCTCAAGCGTGGGAGCCGACGCTGCACCTCACGCAGTCGCCCGCGGTGCTGGGCACCGCGGAACCGAGGCGACCGACACGCTCCCAGCACGGGCGCGGGTGTGGTCGACTGGAGCCATGAGCGACGACATGACGCAGCGTCCCGGTGGGCGGCCCGATCCGATGCGCACCCTGACGGCGGCGGAGGTGGCCGCGCAGACCCCGGCCGGGTGGGCGCAGATCATGGGGTCACTGCGGGCGCGCTACCGCACTGGCGACTTCGCGACGGGGTTGCGGCTCGTGAACCTCATCGGCGAGTCGGCGGAACGGTGGGATCACCATCCCGACGTCACCCTGACGTACGCGGACGTCATCGTCAGCCTCGTCAGCCATGACGTCCGCGGCATCACGAGCCGCGATCTACGGATGGCGAGGTTGAGCGCCGAGCACGCGGCGCACCTGGGCCTCGAACCGGACGTGGCCGGTCTCACCCAGATCGATCCGGGGCTCGACACTGCACACGCGGACGAGGTCGCTCCGTTCTACTCGGCGCTCTTCGCTGCGCCGCTGCGTGACGGTGAGCCCGTCGACCCGAGCGGCCAGACGCCGACGGTGTGGTGGCAGGCCCCGGATGATGCGGACTCCCCCGATGGCGATGCGGCCGACGATTCCCAGCTCCCGCCGGCGGATCACGAGCAGCGTTGGCACTTCGACGTCTGGGTGGCGGCGGAGGCCGCCGAGCAGCGGCTGGCAGCCGTTCTCGATGCCGGCGGCCGCCTCGTCAGCGACGCCCACGCCCCGTCGTTCTGGGTCGTCGAGGACGCCGACGGCAACCGTCACTGCATCTGCACGCCCGCCGGGCGATGAGGGACTGGGCCGACGTCGCGGAGGGCTACCGCCGATCGTTTGCACGGGCTTGCGCGGGCGCCACCGGGCCGCTCCTGGCCGCAACGAATGACCAGCGCGGCCACAGCGACGACGTCTGCGCCATCTCGACGTCGGGTGCGGCGACGGTCGCTTGGCCGCTGCCGCGTCAGAGAACGGTCGTGCGGTCGTCGCGTGCGACGCGGACGCGACGATGTGCGAACTCACCCGCTCTTCGGCACCCCACGTGGCCACTCTGAAAGCAGCGCTGCCTGAACTCCCTTTCTGCTCCGGCAGCTTCGACATCGTGACGGCCAATTTCGTCATCAATCACGTCGAGGCGCCGTGCGCGTCGATGCGCGAGCTGTCCCGCGTCTGCCGTCGTGACGGGATCGTGGCGGCGACGATCTGGCCCGCCGGTGGCGCAGGATTCGGCCCCTTGCTCCGCGAGGTGCTCTCCTGCCCCGATCTGACGCCGCTGCCTGACCAGTCCCTACCTGCCTATCAGGACTTCGAGCGAACCCGCCGGGGCCTCGGTTCCCTCTTCGCCGCGGCGGGCTCGACGATGTCCGATCCACCGACATCAGCTGGACGTGGACGGTGACGCCCGAGGACCTGTGGGCGGGCATCACGGCCGGCGTGGCGACGCCGGGCATGACGTACCTTGCTCAATCAGCCGAGGTGAGGGCCCGGATGCGGGAGCTCTTCTTCGAGACGGCCCGCACGATGTGTGCCGAGGGGACGCTGACCTTCGATGCTCGCGCCGTGCTGGCGACCGGGCGCATTTCGTGAACCTCCGGTGGGCCTGACCGTGCGATGACGCGTGGCGTTTCCTCGGCGCAATAGGGTCGGCGGCAGGACGGGCCACCCCGTGACCGACAGCGGACGTTGACTCAGTCATAGGCACGCTGCGCTCGGCATTGCTGGGGTCGCTGCACGGCACCATGGCTGGCGAGGGGCAGCCGATCCGCTGGGGGTTTCTCGCAAAGGTACGGACCAGCCCGGCTTCGACCGGTCAACCCGGCGTGCAACAATCTTCCGCCATTCGAACATATGTGCGATAATGCAGCATGGACAGCATCGTGCGGGAGAGCCTCGAGGCGCTCACCTGCCTGCCCGGCGACGAACTCGTCGAGACATGGCAGGCACTGACGCGCGTGGCGGCAGACCGGGCGCTCGCGAGCGGTTCCGCGCTGACGTCCGATGCGGGCGACGGCGTGACCCTCGACGACCAGTGCGCAACCCTCGCGGCGACCCGCCGCGACCTCGAGCGAGCGGTAGAGGCGGCGCGCATGGTCACCCGGATGGCGCAGACCGTCGTCGACCTCACCGCACATGCTCATCACGACACGGTGCGGGCTCAGGATCATCTTGAGTTCGAACGCTTCGCACGTGCTGACGAGTCGTACCCGCTCGGGCCAGGCGAGTTCGCCCCCGCCCACCTCGCTGCGGTGCTCGGGATGCAACCCGGTACGGTCGCGGCGATGTCCGATGACGTCGCCGCACTACGCAGCCGCACCCGCGGTCGCTCGAGCAGCTGCACACGCTGACGCGCGCATGCCTGCGGTGCGCGCCATCCTGCACGAGCTGCAGCACCTCGAGCCCGAGGTCGCGTCCGGCATCGAGGCCGACCTGACGAAGGCCGGCGCCCACCGCCTCGGAGCCGACGCGGCACATGCGCGGGCGCTCACCCTGCTCCACCGGCAGGGTCTCGCGAAACCGCGCGACCCTGATGAGACCGCCCGTGAACACGCCGTCTGGTTCACTCCGCACCTCGATTTCGACGCGTTGACGCAACTGCACGTCACCCTCGACACGGGCGACGCGGTGGCGCTCGACGCCGTCATCGAGGAACGCGCGCGGTCGTTGCGCGAGAACAGCCCGCCCGGAGCGGCTCCCCCGGCCGGATCGCTGCGCGTCAAGGCGCTTCTCGACCTCGCACTGGAGAACAGCCGCGTCAGCACGACACTCCACCTGTGGCTCACCTACCCGGGCTGTCACATCGAAAAGGCCGCGCCGCGCTTCCACGCGGCATAGTGGGCCGCGGAAATCACGCGCGCGAGGCTTCGCCGCTTCCCGCATCGTGGCGGACGGCCTCGCGAAATCAGCGGCAACGCCCGGCAGGCGATCTTGAGGCTTCTGGGCAGCCGATGGCGACGTCGCCGTTCGGCCTCGAGGTGGGTCGAGCGGAAGCGACGTGGCAGGGCACACGAGTCGACAAGTCGCTCGGTGGCAACCGCCGTCGTACGCGCCGAGGAAGTCAGTCAGCCAATGCCGGTTGCCGTGATGACGATCGCCGGCAGGCGCCGAATCAGTGAACTGAGCCGAACGAGCGCTCCTCGCCGTCCGACGCGAGGGTCAGCCAGCTGGCCCCCGCCGCGGCCAGCCCCGACGACCGGCAAGGAGCGGCGGCGTTCGGCCGCGCAGGACAAGGCATGCGCAGAACAGGCAGTCGACCGCCGCGCAAACTCCGGCTCGCCACACGTCGAATAACCGACGACCCGCCCGATGGGACATCAGGCGGGTCGTCGCGGGTCAGGTCGGCGTCAGTCGAGGCGGTGCCACGCTGCGTCAGCGCGCTTGGCGCGAACGTCAGATGCCTTGGAGCGGGCGCCCGCTGCGGCGCCGACGAGCGTCCCCTTCGGGTCGTTCTTGAGCGACACAGCCGTCTTCTTCGCCGCGGGCACGCCGCGCTTGAGCGTCGAGCGCACCACGGGCAGGGCCGTCGCGAAAACGGGGAACATCGGCGAGAGCGACTTGTCGTACGTGCCGACGAGCATGTCCTCGTGCTTGGCGAACTGGCGCTTGAAGTCGCTGATGCCGTCATTGAGGAGCCCGTTGAAGTCATAACGTTCGACGCCCTGCGCCTTGACGTGCGTCATCGCCCAGAACTTGAGGCCATAGTTGAGGCGCAGCTTCATGCCACGCGGGCTGACGCCGCCGTACAGCTCGAACGCGGTCTTGCCGGAGACCACGAGCCACACGAACGCGACGACCTCGTCGCCCTCCCACGCCGCGATGAGCTGCGAGGCGGGGCCCATGAAGTCGCGGATCTGCTCGTGGTAGAGGTCGGAGTGGACTGCGAAGTTCGCGCGCTTCGCCGTCTCCTTGTTGATCGCGAGCACCTGATCGAGATCGGCCTGCTCGGTGACGAGACCGAACCGGACGTTCTCGGCCTTGAACGACTTGCGCACGTTCTGACGGGTGGAGCTGCTCAGCTCCTTCATGATCGTGTCCTCGTCACGAGTGACGTCGACGATCAGCGTGTGCGGGATGAGCCCCGTGTTGTCACTGCGCACGTACCCCGCAGCCTCGACGTCGGCGAGCCACCCGGACGTCGGCCGCGCGACGAGGGACGCGATCTCGTCGTCGGACGCGCCCTTCTCGAGCGGCGCGAACGGCGCCTCCCAGTCGGGCTCGATCGTCAGGCCGATCGGGCCGTGCGTGTTCTTGACGTGCTGCGCGAGCGCCGCGACGACACGCGCGCGGTCTGCCTCGGCGGCCTGCGGGCCACGCGGCACGTAGGCGAGCGACTTGAACGGGGCCGGCAGGCGGCGCAGCAACACCTGCGCCGAGCCGACGACGTCGTCACCGTCACGCACGACGACGCGGTCGGCCGACCACTCGTACTGCGACTTCAGCTCGCCCCAACCCCACAACTGCAGCGGGTGGCCGCCGGAGGAGTTGACGAGGGCATCCCACTCGTCGCGGTCGTGGCACGAAGTCACCGAGAGCGTCATGCGCCCAGGTTATCGGCAGGCGCCGACACCCCACAAAGCCCGACGCCCCAACCGCGACACGTCGCGTCGGCGGCCACGCCTGTCGGGCACTCGCCGGGGACTATCCCACCGAGCGGGCGCCGTCGGCTGCACTCTTGTGCGTCGACAGCCTGATCCCCCCGCCCAGCGCTGCCGGGAGCCCAGCTAGCGGCTCCCATTCATTCAGCACGTGTCCGCACACGGCGTCATTGGCAGCACTGAAGCGGCCTGCCGCCGATCGCACCACCCGCGTCATCCCGGGCGGGTCAAGCGGACAATTCGACGCTGTCGCCGACGGGCACATCGATGACGTCGACGCCGCCGTCGCGGCCGAAGTCGGCGACATGGTTCAGGAAGATGCCGCGCGCGGCGGGGGCGATGATCTGGTCGTGGATCGGCACGACGTGCTGCGGCGCGACGGCGCGGACGAAGGCAATGGTCTCCTTGACGGCCGACCACGGCGCGGCGAGCGGCACACACAGAAGATCGATGTTCTCGGGGCGCCCCTCGAGCGAGTCACCGGGATGGAAGACGCGCGGCTCACCCGGCGCGCTCACGACGATGCCTACGTTGCCGACGCGCGGGATGTAGGGGTGGATCTCGGCGTGCGTCGAACCGACGCCCTCGAGCGTGACGCCCGCGACGTCGTACGTCTCGCCGGCCTTCGTCGCGGTGGCCTCGACGCCCTTGTCCGCGAGCAACTGTGCCGTCTGCGGCTCGGCGAACCACACCGCATCAGGGTTCTCGGCCCGCAGGCTGTCGATGGCGTCGGGGTCGAGATGGTCGGCGTGCTGGTGCGTGACGACGATCGCGTCGACGCCCTTGACGTCGTCGAACGAGCTGAACGTGCCGGGGTCGAACAGCACGCGAACGCCGCCGGCGTCGAGTTCGATACAGGAGTGACCGTGATGCGTGAGCTTCATGCCTCAACCGTAGGCCCGCCGCCGCCCCCGCGTCTGCTCGGGACGGTCGCGGCGGGCCGTGTGGCCAGCTGCCGGCCCCACACGACGCCGGGCAGGCATCCGTTCGGGCATTCGGGCGAAGGCCGCCTCGAACAAGAAAGACCCCGCAATTCCGCGGTTGTCGGCGCGTCAGCCTAGGGTGAGTGACGTGGAACTCATCACCGGAAAAACGGCCTACGACCTCACGTACAACGACGTCTTCATGGTGCCGTCGCGCTCGCGCGTCACGAGCCGTCTCGATGTCGACCTCACGACGAACGACGGGGTCGGCACGACGATCCCGCTCGTCGTCGCAAACATGACGGCGATCTCGGGTCGCCGCATGGCCGAGACGGTCGCCCGGCGCGGCGCGGTCGCCGTCCTGCCGCAGGACATTCCGATCGCAGCCGTTCAGGAGACCATCCGGCAAGTGAAGGCGAGCCACCCGACCTACGAGACGCCGGTGACGATCGCGCCGGACGCCCCCGTCAGCGACGTGCTCGCGCTGCTCGGCAAACGCGCACACCGCGTCGCCGTCGTCATCGACGACGACCGCCGCCCCCTCGGCCTCGTGAGCGAGGCGCACTGCCTCGAGGTCGACCGCTTCAGCGTCATCGCCGACGTCATGACGCGCGACATCACGACCGTGGAATCCGGAGCCGACCTGCACGACACGTTCGACCTGCTCGAGCGTACGCACCGCGACATCGCCGTCGTCGTCGAGGCGGGCGGCGCCCTCGTCGGTGTCCTGACGAAACGCGGCATCCTGCGCTCCACGATCTACTCCCCCGCGCTCGACCCCGACGGCAAGCTGTCGATCGGCGTCGCCATCGGCATCAACGGTGACGTCGAGGGCAAGGCGACGACGATGCTCGAATCGGGTGCCGACGTCCTCGTCGTCGACACCGCCCACGGGCATCAGGAGAAGATGATCGACGCGCTCGGCGTCGTGCGGGCAGCCCGTGACGCTCACGAGACGTCCTCGGGGCGCCGCATCCCCATCGCGGCGGGCAACGTCGTCACTGCCGACGGTGCCCGTGACCTCGTCGAAGCGGGCGCCGATATCGTGAAGGTCGGCGTCGGGCCGGGAGCGATGTGCACGACCCGCATGATGACGGGTGTCGGGCGCCCGCAGTTCAGCGCGGTGCTCGAATGCGCAGCCGCCGCGCGCGAACTCGGCGCTCACGTCTGGGCTGACGGCGGCGTCAAGTATCCGCGTGACGTCGCGCTCGCCCTCGCGGCCGGGGGCGCGAGCGTCATGATCGGGTCGTGGTTCGCTGGCACCTGGGAGTCGCCCGGCGACCTCAACCGCGACGCCGACGGGCGCCTCTACAAGGAGTCGTTCGGCATGGCGTCGGCTCGTGCCGTGCGTGGCCGCACGTCATCGCAGGGTGCGTTCGAGCGTGCACGTTCGGCGCTGTTCGAGGAGGGCATCTCGTCCTCGCGCATGTACCTCGACCCGCAGCGGCCGGGTGTCGAAGACCTCATGGACTCGATCATCGCCGGCGTGCGCAGCTCGTTCACCTACGCGGGCGCAAAGACGATCGACGAGTTCCACGAACGTGCCCGCGTGGGTGTGCAGAGCGCCTCGGGCTACGACGAAGGGCGCCCGCGCCACACGAGTTGGTGACGGCGGAGCCTGCGCAGGCCGGCCTCACCCGGGCCGCATCGAGCACACGATGCGTCACCGGGATGGGGCGGGCTGGTCCGTCTGCGACGGTTCGAGGGTGAACTCGCGCATGCTGCGGATGAACAAGGGCACGACACTCGCGATGAGAAGGAAGCACGCGGCGACGGCAATGACCTGGCGGGCGCCGAACGTCTGGGCAAGGGGTGCGGCGAGCACCGAACCGAGCGGTAGCGCGACGAAGGACATGAGGATGTCCCAGGAATGCACGCGGCCCTGCAGCTCGCCGGGCACAGCCTGCTGAATGGCCGTCTCCCAATGCACGTCGTAGAAGAGCAGACCCGCGTATCCGACGGCGGCGAGCACCGCGATCGGCCACACCGAGTGAAAGACCGCGAAGCTGAAGGCCCACAACGGCATGAGCAGCAGCGGCGCCCACCCGCTGAAGAGCGGACGTCGCAGGTGGATGCGCGACCCGAGAGCTGCGCCGACAAACCCACCGAGCCCCTCGGCGGCGGCGACGATGCCGACGGCGTGGGCGCCACCCGCCTCTCTGGCGACGAGCAAGGGTGCCAGCACGAGGATCGCGCCGTTGCCGATGTGGTAGAAACCGGCCGCGAGCAAGCCGAAGAGCAGCCACGAGCGCGAGCGCACCGCGCGCCACCCGGCGACGAGTTGCTCGCCGAAGCTCTCATCCACTTCGGTGCCCTCGCCCGCTTCCGTGAGCTCGCTCGCCGTCGTGTCGACCTGACCCGCCCAGACGAGCACCGCCCCCAGGGAGACGACGAACGTCGCCGCGTTGACGGCGAAGCCGACTCCCGCGCCGGCGAACCCGACGACGGCTGCCCCGAGCACCGGGCCCAACATGAGCATGAGCTGACGCAGGCTCGTGATGGTCCCGTTCGTGCGCCGACGCGCCCCCGCCGGCACCACGGCGCGCCGCCACGTCATGAACGCAGGCCCGTAGAACGCACCGGCAGCCGCGGTGACGAAGGCGCATCCGACGATGACCGGCGTCGACCATGCGCCGGCCCAGAAGCAGCAGGCGAGGACGAGCCCGCACGCTGCGCGCACCGCGTCCGAGGCGGCCATGACGATGCGTGGCTGCACCCGATCCGCCCAGACCCCACCGAACAACGTGAACACGAGGCGTGCCACCGTCGTCGCGGTGATGGCCGCGGCCATCTGCCCGGCGCTACCGCCCGCCACGACGATCGCCACGGGCAATGCCACCACCTGGAAGGCATCACCCAGCCAGCTGAGCACCTGCCCGGTGAGCACGGCCGTCATGCGTGTCGTCATCGCGCCAGTATCGTCGATGTGGGACGGGCGGTGAAGCAAACGGGGCACCCCTGGGGGTGGGAGCGCCCCGTGCGCTCACCGTGTACTTTTCAGGCCATGAACGAACGTCCTCGCGTCCAGATCCGTCCCGTCGGGGGCCTGCCCGGGTGTCTCGGCATGATCCTGTTCTCGGTCATCGCCTCGATCGTGCTCACGCTGCTGCTCAACATGTGCAGCAGCGCGGCGACGCACTGACGGCCCCACGATCGCGACAGGCAGGAAGGCGCCACTCCTGCCGGATGGCGCCTTCCGGCCTGCTGTTGCGGGCTGGCGCCCGCGATGTTCGGGGGATGAGTCGGCCTATAAGCCGGGTTGTGTTCCGCGCGCCATTGCTGGCATCGCTTCGGCGATCATCCATCTAGGCCCTGCATTGCTGCAGGGCTCGAGCGATCTACCCACATGCTCAGCGGGCCGCTTCGACGCATGCTGTCTGATCTTGCTCCGGGTGGGGTTTACCGAGCCGCCCCAGTCGCCTGGGGCGCTGGTGGTCTCTTGCACCACCGTTTCACCCTTGCCGCGCTCATGAGCGTGGCGGTCTGTTCTCTGTGGCACTTTCCCGCGGGTCGCCCCGGGTGGCTGTTAGCCATCACCCTGCCCTGTGGAGCCCGGACTTTCCTCGGCGAGAGCGAACTCTCGACGCGACCGCCCGGCCGACTCATCCGCGCGCAAGCTTACCTTTGCCTGCGGGTGCCGACGCATCCGACCGGCCCATGACGGGCGACGACCCAGCTGCGTCACATGATGCCGCCCGAGTCGGTCACGCCTGACGCACCCAGCACGATGTGACGCAGCGAGGCGTCAGTACCTCACGCGAGGGCGAACGTCAGCTTCCCCGTCGCGATGTCGGCGCCCGTCAACGTCACCTCACACGCCTCACCGAGCGCAGGGGCCGCAGCGTCACCGACCTTCACCGTCGCGACAACGGCGTGGTCGACGAGCTGGATCGTCGGCTCGCCCTTGCCGTGGCCGTGGTCTCCGTCCTCGACGACGAACGCCGCGAACGTCTCCCCGACGTCGGACGACAGCGCGGCCGCCTCGACGCGGTCGACGCACGCGCGGTCGATCTTGCGCGCCAGCGAGTCGGTGCGCTTCATGATCTCGGGCAGCTCGACGAGCGCCTCGCGCGCCCAAGCCGGTACCTCGCGTCCGTTGGAGACGGCCTCGCAGATGACGAGCCCGAAGCGGTCGACGAGCCGCCGCAGCGGCGCAGTGACGTGCGCGTACGGCGCCGCGACGGCGGCCTGCTCGGTGATCTCGGGCGTCGCGATGGCCGGGTTGTCGCGGTCGAACGGCGTGTACGCGGCACCGCGGAACAGCCCGACGGCCTCGTGGACGAGCGCGAGATGGTGCGGGTCATCACGATCGAGGGAGCGCAGGAACGCGCCGTACGTCTGGTCCTCGGCCCATGCCACGCCTAGCGCTTTCGCCTGCAGGCGGAACCGCGCGACGTCGCGCTCGTCGGCCTTCGGCATAGTGCGCAGGATGCCGATGCCGGCGTCGAGCATCATCCGCGCCGCCACCATGCCCGTCATGAGGGAAATCTGCGCGTTCCAGTCCTCGCTCGGTACGGGTGGGCGGAAGTGCACCTCGTAGTCGCCGGGGCTCGGCTCGCTCACCTCCTGCTCGGGCATCGGCAGCGACGCGCCACCACGCTCGATCTCCAGCTGCGCGCGTAACTCACCGATCTGACGCAGCAGCGCGAAGCGCTCGTCGACGGCGCCGCCCGTCGCGCCCCCGCCATCGACATTCCCCTGCACCTGCGTGTAGTCGAGCCGTTCGACGCTGCGGACCTGCGCGCGGTACAAACTCGCCGACGTCACCTCGCCGCGTGCGTCGAGATGCATGTCCCACACGAACGCCGAGCAGATCTGCCCCTCGAGCAGGCTCGCCGCACCTTCACTGAGTTCCTCGGGGTGCAACGGAATCCGCATGTCGGGCATGTAGATCGTCTGCCCACGACGGCGCGTCTCGGCGTCGAGAGCGCCGCCGGGACGCACGTACAGCGGCACATCCGCGATGGCGTAGCGCACGTGGAAACCGTCGCCGTCACGCTCCAGGTGCATGGCCTGATCGAGGTCCATCGAACCGGCCGGGTCGATCGTGAAGAACGGCACGGACGTTTCGTCGCGCTCCGGTTTCTCGACGTGCGCGAGCGCGTCGAGAGCGTCGGCCACGGCGTCGGCCGGGTAGTCGGTGGCCAGCTCGTTCTCGGCGCGCAGGGCCTCGAACGAGCGCGCGAGCTCGCCGGAGGCGTCGGTGTTCTGCAGCAGGATGCGTGTGCTCGGCATGGCCCGAGCCTACGCGGCGAGCGCCTCGGCATGGCCCGTTCCACACCGGCACGCGACGCGGCTGCCCCCACCGCGCGCGAAAGCGAGCGACTCAGCGCCGGCGGGTGACCGAGCGCCTCGCCCACTACCCTGTGCCGGTGATCATCCTTCTGCCGCCGTCGGAGACCAAGGCGACGCGTGCCCGCGGGCGCGCCATGAACCTCGACTCGCTGAGCAACCCCGAACTGAACGACGCGCGCCGCAATGTCATCAACGCCCTGACGGCGGTGAGCGCTCGCCCCGACGCTGCGTCCGCCCTCGGCGTCTCCCCCAACCTCACCGACGACATCGCCCGCAACACGCGCCTGACGACGGCACCCGCCCTGCCCGCGTCGTCGCTCTACACCGGCGTGCTCTACGACGCGCTCGATCTCGCCTCGCTCACCGGGGCGGACAAGACACGTGCCGGGCGGCGCGTCGTCATCTCCTCCGCCCTCTACGGAGCCGTGCGTCTGCGCGACGCGGTCGCTCCCTACCGGCTGTCGATGGCCGTCAACCTGCCGGGCATCGGCCCGCTCGCGAGCTTCTGGAAGCCACTGCTCGACGCGCCCTTGACCGAGGCCGCCGGGCGCGGCCTCGTCATCGACTGTCGATCATCGACGTACGCCGCGTCGTGGGCGCCATCCGGCGACCTTGCGAAACGCTGGGTGCACATCCGGGTGCCCGGGGCGACTCACATGGCGAAGCACACGCGTGGCCTCGTCACGCGCGCCCTCGTCACCGACCCGCGTGACCCGCGCACGCCGGCAGCCCTCGCCGAGCAGCTCGCCGAGACGTTCGACGTCGCCCTCACCGCGCCCAAGAGCGCGACGAAACCGTGGATCCTCGACGCCACGGCCCGATGACGACTGCCCACACCAGGTGCACGACGCGGTGTTCTCATGCATGAAGCGCTCGACTTGCTCGCCCGGGTGCCGGGCGTTCTCGCGTTTCTTCTGGCGCTGACGATCGTCGCCGAATGCTGCTCCGCCGCAGGCGTCTTCGACGACCTGGCCCGGCGTCTCGTCACTGTGGGGCGCGGTCACGTGCCCGCGACGTGGCTGCTGTTCCTGCTCACCACCGGCGTCGTCACCGCCCTGCTCGGCCTCGACACGACTGCCGTGCTCATGACGAGCGCGGCCGTCGTCGTCGCGCGTCGACTGCGGGCGCCGGTCGCGATGTTCGCCTTCCCGACGCTGTGGCTCGCGAACATGGCCTCGCTGTGGCTGCCCGTCTCCAATCTCACCAACCTGCTGGCGCGCGGGCACCTGGACACCACGAGCAGCCTCGGCTTCCTCGCGCTGGCGTGGCCCGTCGCACTGACGACGACGCTCGTGCCGCTCCTGTGCGCCGCCGTCATCTGGCGCCCCGCATTCCGGCCATTCGACGGGCACGATCGCCCTGGGCGGCGGTCACCGTGCACCACGGCGCCCGATGACACATCGGCGTCAGCACCACTGCCGCAGCAAAGATCCGCGCGTCGAAGCGTCGCCGTCATCACCCTGCTCATGTGCGCGGCGATCCTCGTCGTCGAACCGTGGATGACGGCCGGCGTCGCGGCGCTGTGCTGCGTCCTCGCTCTCGCACTGCTCACCCCTGAGCGTCTCCGCGAGATCACCCTGCCGTGGCGCAGCCTGCTCATCACGACGGCCCTGTTCGTCGCCGTCGCGGTGCTGCATGGGTCCGGCGCGCTCGACCCGCTCGTCCGGACGCTCGACGACGCGCCCGCCTGGGCCCTCACGCTCAGTGGCGCGGGCCTCGCCAACGCGACGAACAACCTGCCCGCCTACCTCGCCCTCGAACCCGCCGCCCACGACGCGACGCGTGTGCTCGCCCTGCTCATCGGCGCCAACGTCGCAAGTGGGCTGACGTGGTGGGGGTCGGTGGCGACGCTGCTGTGGCGCGAGCGCCTGCGCCGCGAGGGCGTCACCGTGTCCTGGCGCCGTCACCTGCTGCTCACCGGATCGACGACGTTCATCACGACCGCCGCGGCTCTTGCCGTCCTCGCCCTGACGCGATGAGCTACTGGCCCGTAGCTGCTTGACCTGCTGGCCCCAAAAGCATGACGCATGGCGCCGGCGACCCCCGTCAGCCGAGAGCGACCTGCAGCGCCTGACGGACGTCGTCGACCAGATCACCCGCATCCTCGAGCCCGACCGACAGGCGCAGTGTGCCGTCCGTGATGCCGATCGCGGCCCGCGCGTCGGCACCCATCCGACGATGCGTCGTCGTCGCGGGGTGGGTGATCATCGACTTGGAATCGCCGAGATTGTTGGAGATGTCGACGATGCGCAGCGCGTTCATCAGGGCGAACGCCTCCGCCTTGTCACCGTCGATCTGGAACGTCACGACCGAGCCGCCACCGCTCATCTGACGTTTCGCGAGCTCGTGCTGCGGGTGCGAGACGAGGAACGGATGCACGACACGTGACACCTTCGGATGTGCCTCGAGCACCTCGGCCAGCGTCAGCGCTGTCGCCGCCTGCGCCTCGACGCGTAGCCGCAGCGTCTCCAGGCCCTTGAGCAGCACCCACGCGTTGAACGCCGACATCGTCGGGCCGGTGTGGCGCACGAGGTTCTGCACCGGCCCGTCGATGAACTCGCGCCTGCCGAGGATGGCGCCACCGAGCACGCGTCCCTGCCCGTCGATGTGCTTGGTCGCGGAGTAGACGACGACGTCGGCGCCGTGGTCGAGCGGCCGGCTGAACACAGGCGTGCCGAAGACGTTGTCGACGACGACCTGCGCCCCGGCCGCATGGGCGAGGTCGCTGACGGCGCGCATGTCGACGAGTTCCTGCATCGGGTTGCTCGGCGACTCGAAGAACACCGCCGTCGTCGGCTGCGACAGCGCCTGGCGCCACTGTTCGAGGTCAGGCCCGTCGACGAAGACCGTCTCGACGCCCCAGCGCGGCAGGATCTCGTCGAGGATGACGAAGCACGAGCCGAACAACCCGCGTGAGGCGACGACGCGGTCGCCCGCCCCCAGCAGCGCGGCCAGGGCCGTGAACACCGCCGACATGCCGGACGCCGTCGCCGTGCACGCCTCGGCTCCCTCGAGAGCGGCGAGCCGCTCCTGCAGCATCGCCGTTGTCGGGTTGCCGTATCGGCTGTAGACGAACCGGTCGCTCTCACCCGAGAACGCGGCCTCGGCGGCCTCGGCGGAGTCGTAGACGAACCCCGACGTCAGGTACAGCGCCTCCGCCGTCTCCTCGAAACCGCTGCGCGCGAGGCCGCTGCGCACCGCGAGGGTGTCGGGTCGCCAGTCTTCTTGCCCGCGCTGAATATCCATAACTGCAACTTATGGATCTTCGGCGCCGCTCGCCACACAGGATGGATGATCGTCCGCGCACCGGACGACCCGCCTTGGACGCCGGCGCACGCCCCTTGACGCCTGCATCGGAGGCTCTGAGGCTCTGTCAGCCCCGCAGGTGATGCGTGTCGTTCGTGAACGCGACCTGCGCGTTGCCGTCGCGCCACACCTCGATGCCGGTCAGCGACGCCGGGGCCGCCGCAACGCGCCACGCGCCGTCCATGCTCAGATCGAGCACCTTGGCGAGCACCGACATGATGACGATGCGGTGCGTCACGATGATGACGACACCGCCGCGTTCCACCGCCCGACCGAGGGCTGCAGCGACGCGCTCGTCGAGCTCGTCGCGCGTCTCGCCGCCCGGCGCGCGGTGAGTCGGTTCGTGACGCAGCTTCGACAGTCCCGCCGCGTCCTTGGCGCGGATCTCCTTGAACGACAACCCGTCCCACTCGCCGAAGGCCTGCTCGTCCCAGTCGGCGTCGACCCGCGGCGTCACCCCGAGACGTTCGGCGATCAGCGTGCCTGTCTCGACCCCACGGGCGAGCGACGACGTCACGACGTGCACGTCGCTGTCACCGACGAGCCCGTCGAGCGCGCCCGCGACGCGGCGTGCCTGATCGCGACCCTCGGTGCTGAGCGACGGGTCCGCGCCACCGCGACCGTCGAGCAGCCCCCTCGTCGTGAAGTCGGTGACGCCGTGGCGCACGAGGACGATGCGCGTCGGCCGTCCGAGATCCGCCGGCCCCCTCGGCTTCTCGTCGGGCTCAACGACGACCTCGCCGCCCACTTCGCCCCCACCGTTCGGGTCGCCCGCACCCGCGCCCGCGCTACTGGCGCCGTCCACGTCAGCACCAGCACCGTCAGTGCGCTCGCCACCACCACCCTGCGACGCGCGCTCGACGTCGTCACCCCATGTGTCGCGTCGCACGGTGACGCCGTCCATGCCGTCGTTGGACAGCTTGTCGGCGTCCTTGTTCTTGGCACGCGGGATCCACTCGTACGTGACGGCGCCGCCCGCGCTCGAGATCTCCGCCGCGAGCGCCTGGGCCTCGGCGGCGAGGCGTTTCATGTCCTCATGCTTGATCTTCCAGCGGCCCGACATCTGCTCGACGACGAGCTTCGAGTCCATCCGCACCGTCACGGCAGCGCCCGGGGCATGATCGACGACGGCCCGCAGCCCCTCGATGAGGCCGGTGTACTCGGCGACGTTGTTCGACTCCTTGCCGAGCGGCGCGGCGCGTTCGGCGAGCAGCGCACCGGTGTCCGCGTCGCGCACGAGGCTGCCGTACCCGGCGACGCCGGGGTTGCCGCGCGAACCGCCGTCAGCTTCGACGATGAGACGTCGCGTCATGATGAATCTCCTTCGCCCACAGGCATTTCGGACGACGAACAGCGCCCGGCGCCGTCACCGCGAGGCGACGCGCCGAGCGCTGTACTCTCTGCCCGGTCAGAGGTCGGATTCGGCCGTGCGCACGAGGATGCGTCCGCACTCGTCGCAGTAGACGACCTGGTCGGCGGCGCTCGAGCGAATGCGCTGCAGATCCGAGTGGTTGAGTTCGAGGCCGCAACCGAGGCAGCGACGACCGTGCAGCGCCGCCGCGGCGACACCGCTGCGGGCCCGGATGCCGTCGTATTCCGCGAGCAGGTCGGCGGCGAACGACGGGGCCATGTCGTCGCGCTTGCGCTGCACCTCGGCGCGCTCGGTCTCGAGCTCCTTGGCTGCCTCGCCCATCTCCGCCTTGAGCTGCTTGACCTTGGCCTCGGCCTCGTCGGCGACCGTCGTGAACGCCGTCAGCCGCTCGCGCAGGCCCTCGGCGCGCTCCATGATCTCGAGCTCGGCGTCCTCGAGGACGACTTGACGGCGAGCGAGCGTGTCCGTCTCGTGCTGCAGCGCCTGCAGATCCTTCGCGCTGCCCTCACCCGAGGCGAGGCGCTTCTCGTTGCGGGCCATGCGGTCGCGCACCTGCTGCACGTCGGCCTCGCTGCGCGCGATCTCACGCTCGACGTCCATGACGGCCGTCTGCGCGAGAATCATCTCCTCCGTCGCGGTGTCCGCCTTCTTCGTCAGCTCCGCGAGCTCCTTCGCCTGCGGCAGGTTCGCGAGACGGTGATCGATCTGGTCGAGGCGGGTGTCGAGCTTCTGCAGGTCGAGCAGCCTCCACTGCTGCTGAAGTTCTGCCTTCACTGCATCTCTCCTTCATTCGTGGGCACGAGGAAATTCCAGGGGTCGGTGCACGTCGTCGAGACGTGCACCTCGATGTCGCCGCCGCTCTCGCGCACGGCCTTCACGAGACGCTCGCAGGCGTGCTGCAGCCACAACCATTCGGTAGCCCAGTGTCCGGCGTCGACGAGGAACATCGGCGCCGCCGGGTCGTCCTCCTCGCGCGCCTCGATGGCGGGATGATGACGCAGGTCGGCGGTGACGTAGACGTCCGCCCCCGCGCGTCGTGCCGCGCCGAACTCGCCGTCACCGGCGCCGCCGAGCACCGCGACGCGCTGGACGCTCGCCTCGGCCTCTCCGCTGACGCGCAGGCCGACGGGGGCGGGTGGTAGCGCCGCGGCGAGGCGTTCGCAGAAGGCGCGCAGCGTCATGCTCTGAGGCAGGTCACCGACGCGGCCCAGCGGCTGCCCCTCGCTCTCGACCAGGGGTTCGACGTCCTGCAGGCCGCATGCGGCCGCGAGCGCGTCGTTGACGCCGGGTGTGGCCACGTCGGCGTTCGTGTGCGCCGCGTACAGGGCGATGTCGCCGACGACGAGCGCTGTCACCGCGCGCCCCTTGCCTGACGTCGTCGCGACCGACTTGACCCCGCGCATGAGCAGCGGGTGATGCGTGACGAGCAGGTCGTAACCGCCGGTGACGGCTTCGTCGATGACGCTCATCGCCGGGTCGACGGCGAACAGGACACGTTCGATCGGCTGCTCCGGGTCGCCGGTGACGAGGCCGACGGCATCCCACGACTGAGCCGTCGACGGCGGGTAGAAGCCGTCGAGGATTCGCGTGACGTCCGCGAGGGTCGTGGTGGAGTTGTTCATGTGGGCCCCGCCGGGATCGAACCGACGACCGACGCGGTGTAAACGCGTTGCTCTACCAGCTGAGCTAGAGGCCCTGAGCGCGCGCCGAGACGGCGCGGATGCAGCTGAATCCTACCCGCCGCGTGGCCACGTCGAGTTCGGCGTCATCGAGGGGCGGCGCCACGACGCCGCGCCGCGTCACAGGTTCTCGGCCACCTCGAGGGCGGGCGAGAAGTCGCGCGCCTCGCCGGGGCCGTTGATGAGCGACCAGAGCACCGTCATCGACGCGTCGACGAGGAAGGTGCCGCGCACGGCGAACCCGCGCTCGTCGTCGAAGACGCCGTAGGCGCGCGCGATCGCGCCGTGCGGCCAGAAGTCGCTGAGCAGTGGGAAGTCGAAGCCCTCGGCGTCCGCCCACGCGCGCTGCGTGAACATCGCATCGCAGCTGATGCCGACGACCTGCATCGCGTCACCGTCGTAGCGGGGCAGGTTGTCGCGGATGTGGCACAGCTCCCCCGTGCAGATGCCGGAGAACGCGAAGGGGTAGAAGACGAGCAGCGTCGGGCGCTCGGCGACGAGGCCGGACAATGTCACGTCCTCACCGAACTGGTTCCTGAGCGTGAAATCGGGCGCCGCAGCACCCACCTCGAGACCGCTCATGTCACTCCCTCTTCGTCTCGTGCGGCGGCCGCGCTCAGCGCTGCTTCGCTGCGCCACCCTGGACGAGCTTCGTGCCGATCCAGTCGTCGCCGACCTTGAAGGTCGAGCTGGCCTTGAGACCGGCGGTCGTCGCAGCTTCCTGCACGTCCGCGGCGTCGATCGCAAGATCCGAGCCGGCCTTCGGCGTCATGAGGAGGACGAACCCCTTGTCCTCCAGCGTGGCGAGCGCGTCGACGACGTCGTCGGTGAGGTCGCCGTCGCCGTCACGGAACCACACGAGGACGGAGTCGACGACGCCGTCGTACGTCTCGTCCTCGATCTCGGAGCCGACGATCTCCTCGATGGCTTCGCGCCACGACTCGTCGACGTCGTCGTCCCAACCGATCTCCATGACGATGTCGTCCGCGGAGAAGCCGATCTTGGCCGCCGGATGTGCCCCTGCGGTCTGGTTCACGTGCTGTGCTCACTTTCTGTTCTGGACGCTGCGACCACGCCGGGTGGATGCAGCCTTGTTGGAAGGGTAGTCCACAAGGTTGTCTCGCGCATTGCAAGAAGGCGCCCTCATGACGACCGTCTCGTGGGCCCGATCGCCCTGGCCTGATGAGCCTCGAAACCCCTCGTCCCGCCCGCCAAACGGAGTACCCACGAGTAACCCCGTCCCGGTTTCGCGCAGGGTGCTCACGGGGGGCAGGATGGGAGCATGTGGCGCGTGCCAGGTAGCGCCGACGCAGTGGACGAGAGGACGTGACCTAAGTGTCGCTTGAGGAAGCCGGCCCGATCCTGAATGGCATTCCCAGTCAGTTGCCGGACATCGATCCCGACGAGACGCAGGAGTGGCTCGACTCGCTCGACGGCCTCGTCGACGAAGCCGGACGCAACCGTGCCCGGTACGTCATGCTCAAGCTGCTGGAGCGCGCCCGCGAGCAGCAGATCGGCGTGCCGTCGCTAACTGCGACCGACTACATCAACACGATCGGCCCCGAGGCCGAGCCGTGGTTCCCCGGCGATGAGGAGATGGAGCGCAAGTACCGCGCCTGGATCCGCTGGAACGCCGCCGTCATGGTGCACCGCGCGCAGCGCCCCGACATCGGCGTGGGCGGCCACATCTCGACGTACGCCTCCGCCGCGACGCTCTACGAGGTCGGCTTCAACCACTTCTTCCGCGGCAAGGACCACCCGGGCGGCGGTGACCAGGTCTTCATCCAGGGCCACGCCTCCCCCGGCATCTACTCGCGCGCCTACCTCGAGGGCCGCCTGAGCGAGGAGCAGCTCGACGGCTTCCGTCAGGAGAAGAGCCACTTCATCGACGGTGAGTCCGCCGGCCTGCCGAGCTACCCGCACCCGCGCAACATGCCGGAGTTCTGGGAGTTCCCGACCGTCTCCATGGGCATCGGCCCGATGAACGCCATCTACCAGGCGATGGTCAACCGCTACCTCAACGACCGCGGCCTCAAGGACACCTCCGACCAGCACGTCTGGGCCTTCCTCGGTGACGGCGAGATGGACGAGGTCGAGTCGCGTGGCGCCCTGCAGTGGGCCGCCAACGAGGGCCTCGACAACCTCACGTTCGTCGTCAACTGCAACCTGCAGCGTCTCGACGGCCCCGTGCGCGGCAACGGCAAGATCGTGCAGGAGCTCGAGGCGTTCTTCCGCGGCGCCGGCTGGAACGTCATCAAGGTGCTGTGGGGCCGCGGCTGGGATCCGCTGCTCGCCCAGGATCGTGACGGTGCGCTCGTCAACATCATGAACAAGACGCGTGACGGCGACTACCAGACGATCCGCGCCAATGACGGTGCCTACGTCCGCGAGTACTTCTTCGGCCAGGACCCGCGCACGGCGAAGATGGTCGAGAACTGGTCCGACGACGACCTATGGTGGAAGCTCAAGCGAGGTGGCCACGACTACCGCAAGGTGTACGCCGCCTACAAGGCTGCGATGGAGCACACGGGCCAGCCGACGGTCATCCTCGCGCACACCATCAAGGGCTACAGCCTCGGCACGCACTTCGCGGGCCGCAACGCGACGCACCAGATGAAGAAGATGACGCTCGGGGACCTCAAGCAGTTCCGCGACTCGCTCGACATCCCGATCAGCGACGAGCAGCTCGAGAAGGACCCGTACCGTCCGCCGTACTACCACCCCGGCAACGACGACCCGGCGATCAAGTACCTGCTCGAGCGTCGCGCGAAGCTCGGCGGTGGGCTGCCGTCGCGCAAGGGCCGCAGCTCGCAGCTGCCGTTGCCCGGTGACGAGGCGTACAAGATCGCGAAGAGGGGCTCCGGCAAGCAGGAGGTCGCGACGACGATGGCGTTCGTCCGCATCCTCAAGGAGCTGATGCGCGACAAGGAGTTCGGCAAGCACATCGTGCCGATCATCCCCGACGAGGCGCGCACGTTCGGCATGGACGCGTTCTTCCCGACGGCGAAGATCTACAACCCGCACGGGCAGCACTACCGCTCCGTCGATGCCGAGCTCATGCTCGCGTACAAGGAGAGCCCGCAGGGCCAGCTGTTGCACCTCGGCATCAACGAGGCCGGCTCCGTCGCGGCGTTCACCGCCGTCGGCGCCGCGTACGAGACGAACGACATCCCGATGGTGCCGGTCTACGTCTTCTACTCGATGTTCGGCTTCCAGCGCACTGGTGACTCGATCTGGGCGGCCGCCGACCAGATGGCCAAGGGTTTCCTCATCGGCGCCACCGCGGGCCGTACGACGCTGACGGGTGAGGGTCTGCAGCACGCCGACGGTCACAGCCACGTGCTCGCCGCGACGAACCCCGCCATCCGCTCCTACGACCCGGCCTACGGCTACGAGATCGCGCACATCGTGCAGGACGGCCTGGAGAAGATGTACGGCGAGAACGCCGAGAACGTCATCTACTACCTGACCGTCTACAACGAGCCGATCGTGCAGCCGGCCGAGCCCGAGAACGTCGACGTCGAAGGTATCAAGCGCGGCATCTACAAGCTCAAGGACGGCTCGTTCGACGGCCTCGGCGACGACGCGCGCCGCGTGCAGCTGCTCGCCTCCGGCGTCGGAGTCGCCTGGGCCCTCGAGGCACAGGAACTACTCAAGGAGGACTGGGGCGTCGTCGCCGACGTCTGGTCCGTGACGTCGTGGAACGAATTGCGCCGTGACGGCCTCGAGGCCGACGAGCACAACTTCCTCCACCCCGAGGACGAGCGCCGCGAGCCGTTCATCACGTCGCGCCTCAAGGACGCACCCGGTCCCGTCATCGCGACGAGCGACTCGATGCGCCAGGTGCACGACCAGATCCGCCAGTACGTGCCCGGCGAATTCCACTCGCTGGGCGCCGACGGATTCGGCTTCTCCGACACGCGAGCTGCAGCACGACGCTTCCTCCACATCGACGGCCCGTCGATGGCGGTGCGCGCCCTGCAGTCGCTCGCCGACCGCGGCGAACTCGACCCGTCGATCCCGCGTCAGGCAGCCGAGAAGTACGAGCTGCTCAACGTCAAGGCCGGCACCTCCGGCAACGCCGGCGGAGAAGCCTGACGGGCAATGCGAACAGCGACGGGCAGAACTGGGCGACGGTTCTGCCCGTCGGGCTTCTGCGCCAAATGGTGCGCGGAGAAGCCTGACGATTCCCTCGCGGCGTCTTCCATCGGTCCGGAGTCGCAAGCTCTCCCGGCCCGAGGTGCGACACCGCCACGGGGGCGCGTCCACGTCCCCTGCATCGCACGTTGGCCGTGCGCACTCACCGTCCGTGAGTGCGCACGGCTTCGTGCTTTCCGGGGTCGGTCGGCCGACCGGTGTCGTTGCTACTCGTGGGTTCCCACAAGGCTCGGTTACGGTGACGGGCATGGCGGAACCCAGGGTGCCCTCGCGTGAATCTCTGACGGCGATGCGCCGCGGCGTCGGGGCGATGGCGACGTCGGCCGCGGCGCGCGTCGAAGCCGACCACGCCTGGTTCGCCGCGCTCAGCGCCGAGGATCGCAGCTGGATCGGCGTCATCGCGCACGGCGGCATCACGTCGTTCCTGTCGTGGCTCGAGAACCCGCACGTCGAAGGCGCCGGCGCCATCGACGTGTTCGCCGACGCACCAAGCGAACTGACGCGCAGCATCAGCCTCGAACAGACCCTCGACCTGCTGCGCACCGTCATCGAGATCGTCGAGGACGAAGCACCCGCCCTCGCGCGGGCCGACGAACGCGCGGCCGTGCGCGAAGCTGTCCTGCGCTACTCCCGTGAGGTCGCGTTCGGCGCCGCCCACGTCTACGCGCGCGCCGCGGAATCGCGCGGCGCGTGGGATGCACGCCTCGAGTCGCTCGTCGTCGACGCCGTCGTGCGCGGCGAACCCGACGAGACGCTCGGCTCCCGCGTCAATGCCCTCGGCTGGGCCGAGGTGCGCGGCGTCACCGTCGTCGTCGGCGCGAGCCCTCTCGGCAGCCAGACGAGCGTCGTCGACCCACTACGACGCGCCGCGCGTCATGCCGGGCTCGAGATCCTCGTCTCCGTCGAAGGACGGCGGATGATCGCCGTCGTCGGCGGGCTCGACGCGGCCACCCTCGCGACGCCACGCAGCGGCACATCGTCAGGCAATGCAGCAAGCACGTCGTCTCAGGCCGCCCCGCACGCCGACCCGCTCGCCGCGGCGCGACTGCTCGCCGACCACTTCGGCGACGGCCCCCTCGTGTGCGGGCCCCGCGTGCCGCACCTCTATGCGGCGGGCCGCTCTGCACGGGACGCGCTGCGCGGCTACGACGCCGCGCCGGCGGCCACCTCCTGCCGCCGCCCGGTGCACAGCGACGACCTGCTCGCCGCACGCGCCGTCTCCGGTGACGACAAGGCACGCCGCGCGCTCGCCGCACGGGTGACGGCCGCGCTCCAGCCCGATTCGGTCATGCGCGAGACGGCGCGCGCCTACATCCGTCTCGGCTCGCTGGAGGCCACGGCGCGCGAGTTGTTCGTCCATGCGAACACCGTGCGCTACCGCCTGGGGCGCACCCACGACCTCACCGGTTACGACCTCACCTGCCCCGAGGACGCCTTCGCCATCCGACTGGGCCTCATGTACGCCGACCTCGACGCAGCTCGGTCCCGCCCGCGCACCCGGCCGGACGCCTCCCGCGCCGCACGGGAGCAACCCAGCCAGGTGTGATTGGAGGTTTCCTACAAATCACACCGGCGAAGTTCGTCGGCCCGCTCGTCGCCTCGCCCACCACCTCCAGGGCAAGGTTGAGGGGTGCTAGCGATCGTGTGCCCCGGACAGGGCTCTCAGACCCCCGGTTTCCTCCGCCCTTGGCTCGAGCTGCCAGAGTTTCACTCCCGCATGGCGTGGCTGTCGGCCTGCGCCGGGATGGATCTCGTCCACCTCGGCACCGAGGGTGACGCGGAGACCATCAAGGACACCGCCGTCGCACAGCCCCTCATCGTCGGGAGCGGCCTCGTCTCGATGCTCGCGCTGTTCGCCCACCCCGTCGACGGATTCCGTTCCGTCGGTGTCGGCGCCGGCCACAGCGTCGGTGAGATCACTGCCGCGGCGTCGGCCGGCGTCCTGAGCGCCGAGCAGGCCATGGTCTTCGTCCGCGAGCGCGGTGCGGGCATGGCGCAGGCGTCGGCCGTCACGCCGACCGGCATGGCCGCCGTCGTCGGCGGCGAGGCGAAGGACGTCGTCAGCCACCTCGAAGCCCTCGGCCTCACGCCGGCCAACATGAACGGTTCCGGTCAGATCGTCGCGGCCGGCACCCTCGAGCAGATCGAGCGGCTCAAGGCCGAGCCGCCGTCGAAGGCACGCGTCATCCCGCTCCAGGTCGCGGGTGCCTTCCACACCGAGCACATGGCGCCGGCCGTGGAGCGGCTCAGTGTCTTCGCGCGGGCCATCTCGACGCACGACCCTCGCATCCCCCTCGTGTCGAACAAGGACGGGCTCGTCGTCCACGACGGCACGCGGGTGCTGCGCCGCCTCGTCAGCCAGGTGAGCAACCCGGTGCGCTGGGATCTGACGATGGAGACGTTCAAGGCGATGGGCGTGACGGGCCTCGTCGAGGTGCCGCCGGCCGGCACCCTGACGGGCCTCGCCAAGCGTGCCCTGCCTGGTGTCGAGACCCTGGCGCTCAAGACCCCCGACGACCTCGACGCGGCGCACCGCATGGTGCGCGAGCACGGCCAGGTCGACACCGATCTCGAACCCGCGTGGCGACTCGTCATCGCGCCGGCCAAGGGGACGATCGAGCGCGCGCCCCTCGACGAGGGCGACACCATCACCCCCGGCGAGACGATCGGACAGGTCGTCACGGCGCGCGACGCGTACAACGTCGTCGCGCCGCACGGCGGGCGCATCATCGAGTGGCTCGTCAGTGAGGGCGACCCTGTCTCTCCCGGCCAGCCCCTCGTGCGTCTTCACCCGAAGGAGGCGCAGTGAAGGCCCTCGCGCAGCGCACCGGCGCGCAGTACACCCGCATCCTCGGTTTCGGCGGTTACCGCCCGCAGCGGCTCGTGCCGAACAGCGAGATCGTCGAGGCCATCGACTCCTCCGACGAGTGGATCCAGGAGCGCTCCGGTGTCCGCACGCGTCATTTCGCGCGCGACGACGAGACGATGCTCGACATGGCCGAGTCGGCGGCGCGCGACGCGATCGCACGCTCCGGTGTCGACCCGGCGACGATCGACGGCGTCATCCTCGGCTCGGTCACGCACGACATGTTCACGCCCGCCGCCGCGCCGATGCTCGCGGATCGACTGGGGCTGGACTCCCCCGTCGCGTTCGACCTGTCCGCCGCCTGCGCCGGGTACTGTCACGGCATCGGTGTCGCCTCCGACCTCGTGCGGGCCGGTAGCGCGAGCACTGTCCTCGTCCTCGGCGCCGAGCGCCTGACGTCCGTGCTCGATCCGAGCGACCGCGGCACCGCCTTCATCTTCGGTGACGGCGCGGGCGCGGCGATCGTCGGCGCGAGCGACCACGTCGGCATCGGCCCGACGATCTGGGGCAGTGACGGAGCGGCGTGGGAGGCCATCCGCCCCAACGTGCTCGAGGACGGCTCGCCCGGCCCGACGATCACGATGCAAGGTCAGAGCGTCTTCCGCTGGGCGGTGTGGAGCATGGCTCCCGTCGCGCTGCGCGCCATCGACGCCGCGGGCCTGAGCGTCGACGACATCGACGTGTTCATCCCGCATCAGGCGAACGTCCGCATCATCGACGCCATGGCCAAGCAGATGAAGCTACCCGAACGCGTCGTCATCGCGCGCGACATCGTCGACACGGCCAACACGTCCGCCGCGTCGGTGCCGCTCGCCGCCGAACGACTCGTGCGCGAGGGGCAGGCCAAGAGCGGCGATCTCGCGCTGCAGATCGGTTTCGGCGCGGGCCTCGCCTACGCGGCGCAGGTCGTCGAGATCCCCTGAGCCGCACCGCGACTCAGCATTCAGCTCCCGCGCCTCGGCGGGCCATCCGGGGCAAGGAAAGAACCGCAGACGGAGTCGATCGACGAACGGTCGACGTCACGACAAGGAGAAACACCATGGCTGCTTCCGAGCAGGAGATCCTCGCCGGCCTCGCCGAGATCGTCAACGAGGAGACCGGCATCGACGCCGCCTCCGTGCAGAGCGACAAGTCGTTCACCGACGACCTCGACATCGACTCGCTGTCGATGATGACGATCGTCGTCAACGCCGAGGAGAAGTTCGGCGTCCGCATCCCCGACGAAGAGGTCAAGAACCTCGTCACCGTCGGCGACGCCGTCAGCTACATCAAGAACGCCCAGGCCTGAACGGCCCCCGTCGACGCGCCGCCCCGGCACCTCGCCCGCCCGGGCGGCGCGTCGCACCCCATTCTTTCGTGCCCCACCAAGGAGCCAGCATGACCCCGAACCGCGACGCCCGCATCGTCGTCACCGGCATCGGTGCGACGACCCCGCTCGGCGGCACCGCACCCGAGACGTGGGACGCCCTGCTCGCCGGTCGTTCCGGTGCTCGCGCGCTGCCCGCCGAATGGCTGGAGCAGTTCGAGCTGCCCGTGACGTTCGCCGCGTCCATCGCCCAGGACCCGGCCGAGGTGCTGACGAAGGTCGAGACGCGCCGCATGGACCGCAGCGCCCAGTACGCGCTCATCGCAGGGCGCGAGGCGTGGGCAGACGCGGGCAGCCCCGAGGTGGAGCCGGAGCGACTCGCAGTCGCGTTCGGCACCGGCATCGGCGGGGTGACGACGCTGCTCGACCAGTGGGATGTCATGCGCGAGAAGGGCCCGCGTCGCGTGTACCCGCTGACGGTGCCGATGCTCATGCCCAACACCTCTGCGGGCAACCTGTCGCTCGAGTTCGGTGCGCGCGCAGGCGCCCACACGACCGTCTCCGCGTGCGCCTCCGGCGCCGAGGCGATGGGTCTCGCGATCGACATCATCCGCTCGGGCCGCGCCGACGTCGTCATCGCCGGCGGCACCGAGGCGCCGATGCACCCGCTGCCGTTCGCCGGGTTCGCGGCGATGAAGGCCCTCTCGACGCGCAACGACGACCCGCAGGCCGCCTCCCGCCCGTACGACACTGGCCGTGACGGCTTCGTCATGGGCGAGGGTGCTGCGGTCGTCGTGCTCGAGTCCGAGGAGCACGCGAAGGCGCGCGGCACGCGGATCTACGCCGAGCTCGCGAGCATCGGCATGTCCGCCGACGCCCACCACATCACCGCGCCCGAACCCGAGGGTGCCGGTGCCAAGCGGGCGATGCGTCAGGCCGTCGATGCCGCCGGTCTGACGCCCGCCGACATCTGCCACATCAACGCCCACGCAACCTCGACGCCCGTCGGTGACGTCGCCGAGGCGAACGCGATCCGCGCCGCGTTCGGCGCCGACGCCGACCACATGGCGGTGGCCGCGACGAAGTCGATGACGGGTCACCTGCTCGGCGCTGCGGGCGCGCTGGAGGCCGTCATCACGGTGCTGTCGGTGCACCACCGCCTCGTTCCGGCGGCCATCAACATCGACGACCTCGACCCCGCCATCGACCTCGACGTCGTGCGCAGCGAGGCCCGCACGCTGCCCGAGGGCGACATCGCGGCCCTCAACAACTCGTTCGGCTTCGGCGGCCACAACGTCGCCCTCACGATTCGGAGCGCCTCATGAACGCCCTCACCGCCACCGCGCCGGCCGAGGCCGACGTCGACCCGCGCGACCCGTATCGCCGCCTCGAGAACTTCCTCGACGCCGGCAGCGTCGACGTCATCGCCGAGGTCGAGCGCTCCGGCTTCGTCTCCGCTCGCGGCACCGCCGACGGCACGCCCGTCGTCGTGTTCTGCTCCGACGCGCGGGTGCAGGGCGGCGCGATGGGTGTCGAGGGGTGCAAGGCGATCGTCGAGGCCTACGAGATCGCCCTCGCCGAGAACCTGCCCGTCATCGGGCTGTGGCACTCCGGCGGCGCGCGACTGGCCGAGGGCGTCGTCAGCCTGCATGCCGTCGGCGAGGTGTTCGCCATCATGACGCGGGCGTCGGGCAAGATCCCGCAGATCTCCGTGGTCATCGGCGCCGCCGCCGGTGGTGCCGCCTACGGGCCGGCGCTGACGGACGTGGTCATCATGGCCGATCAGGGCCGCATCTTCGTGACGGGCCCCGACGTCGTGCGCTCGGTGACGGGCGAGAACGTCGACGCCGCACGCCTCGGCGGGCCCGAACCGCACGGTCGACGCTCGGGCGTGGTCCACGTCGTCACGGCGACAGAGGATGAGGCCTTCGAGCGAGGCCGTCTGCTCGCCTCGCTCATGGCGAACCAGGGCGAGTTCGAGCTCGGATCGCTCGAAGAGCGCGACCTCGGCGCCACGTTGCCCGAGAACCCGAAGCGTGCCTACGACGTGCACCCCCTCGTCGACGACCTGTTCGACGATGTGGGTGAGCAGATCGAGCTGCACGCGAAGTGGGCGCCCAACATCGTCACCTCGCTCGGGCGCCTCGGCGGGCGCACCGTCGGCGTCATCGCGAACAATCCGATGCGTCTCGGCGGGTGCCTCGACTCCCCCGCCGCGGAGAAGACGTCCCGTTTCGTGCGCATGTGCGACGCGTTCGGCATCCCCCTCGTCGTGCTCGTCGACGTCCCCGGCTACCTGCCTGGCGTCGGTCAGGAGTGGGACGGCGTGGTGCGCCGCGGCGCGAAGCTGCTGCACGCGTTCGCCGAGGCGGTCGTGCCGCGCGTGACGCTCGTGACGCGCAAGACGTACGGCGGCGCGTACATCGCGATGAACAGCCGCTCCCTCGGCGCGACGCGCGTGTTCGCGTGGCCGAGCGCGGAGGTCGCCGTCATGGGTCACGTCGCTGCCGTGCGCATCCTGCACCGTCGCCGGCTCGCGGAGGTCGACGAGGCCGCGCGTCCCCGGGTCGAGGAGGAACTAGCCGCCGAGCATGCCGTGCTCGCGGGTGGACTGGAACGCGCCCAGGAGATCGGTGTCGTCGACGAGGTCGTCGAGCCGGCCGAGACGCGCGGAGCGCTCGCTTCGGCACTGGCCGCCGCACCCGCGCGTCGCGGGCAGCACGGCAACATCCCACTGTGATCTGACGCCCACCCGGCATGACGAAGGCCGCTTGCTCCCCCAGAGAGCAAGCGGCCTTCGACGTGTGTGGTGCGTCAGCCGACGCGGTGCAGCCAGCGCACGGGAGCGCCGTCGCCGGCGTAGCGGAAGGGCTCGAGCTCCTGGTCCCAGGCGGTGCCGAGCAGCTCGGCCATCTCGGCCCGGAACTCCTCAGGGTCGCCCTGGCTCGCGACGAGGGCGCTGCGCAGGCGGTCCTCGCTGACGACGGCGTCGCCGCTCGCCGACGTCCACGTGTGGTGGATGCCGAGGTTCGGGGTGTGCGACCAGCGTGAGCCGTCGTTGCCGGGTGAGGGTTCTTCGGTGACTTCGTAGCGCACGTGATCCCAGCCGCGCAGCGCGCTCGCGAGCTTTGCGCCGCTGCCTGGTTCGCCGCTCCAGCTGAACTCGCTGCGCACGAGGCCCGGCGCGACGGGCTGCTGCGTCCACTCGAGGTTGACGTCGGCGCCGAGGACGCTCTCGAGCGCCCACTCGATGTGAGGGCACAGCGCAGCGGGGGTGGAGTGCACGAAAACCACCCCGCGCGTCATGACGCGAGTCATCGACATCCGAACCTCCTGGTGTTCGCGAGGGACGTCTTCCCCAACGACCTCAGCCACACCCAGGAATCCGATGATGTGTGCCGCCATTCTGCACGATGGCGACGCTGCAGGCCAGCACCCGTGCGGCGTGGCGAAGAATCAACCTGTCACTCTGGCGCATGCGGTGCTCACCCCGTGGGAGCGACACGCCCGCGTGTCCTGGCGAGCTGTCTCGCAGTGCCCGCTCAGAGGATGTCGTCGCTCTCGGGCGCTGCGGCCCGGTGCGACGCCGTCCGGCCCCGTAGTTCCGCGACGTCGGCGCGCAGGGCTCGGATCTCATGGGTGAGTGCTTCGACCTCGTCGCGCATGCGGTCGTCGGCGGCGACCTCGCCGTCCTCCTCGCGGACGCGATCGAGGATCCATGACGCCACCGAACCCGTGACGACACTGAACAGCCCGATGCCGCTGAACATGAGGCAGGCGGCGACGACACGTCCGCTCGGTGTCACGGGGTGGTGCTCGCCGTAGCCGACCGTCGTGATCGTCGTCGTCGCCCACCACAGGGCGTCGCCGAAGGTGTGGATGTTGGCGCCCGGCGCCTTGCGTTCGGCGTCGAGGACGGCGAGTGCGCCGAGCAACAGCACCGTCAGCGTCGCGAACCCGAGGTAGGCGACGATGCGGCCGCGCAGGGTGCGTCCGAGGCGCTTGTCGAGCAGCCGCAGCAGGGCGATGAGCTGCATCGTGCGCAGCGGTTGCAGCGCGGGCAGGACGAGGACGAGCACGTCAAGCCCGGAGTGGCGCAGGAAGCCGCGACGGTCGCGGGAGAGGTGGAGGCGCGCGAAGTAGTCACCGACGAACGCGAGGTAGGTGATGACGTTGAGTGCATGGAACGTCAGGATGACATCGGTCGGCAGGCTCGGCCGGAGAATGGGTGCGGCATACGAGGCGATGAAGACGAGCGCCAGGATGCCGAGAGGGACGCGCGTCGCCTCCTGCCACTTCTCCCGCGCGCCTTCACCGGATGATGCCGGGCCGGTGCTCACCCACGGCGCGTTGCTCATGCGCCCATCGTAGGGAGGCGCACCCTCGCGCACCGACGGCCGCCGACATACGCCCTGCGACAAGGCGGCTCGTCTCGAGATGACGACGTCCTCGGCGTGACGGCGTGACGACGTCCGAGTAGGGCGGGCGGGGCTTGAACCCGCGACCCAGGGATTATGAGTCCCCTGCTCTGACCAGCTGAGCTACCGCCCCTCGCCCGCTCGTCGCGGGCCGCAAGAGAGTTTAACCCCCGTGACGTGGGGTTGTGGCGTCAGCCGACCAACTGTGCGGCGGCGTCCGAGTCGGATCGCCCGGTGCGCCCCGATTCGTCGATGAGTGCGGAAGCTGCGGCGACGACGTCCTGCGACATCGCCTCGACGCCGAGGTCGGCGCATATGGTGTCGGTGGCGCCGCGCCCGCCGATGAGGAGGCGGTAGGAGCGCGCGAGGTCACGCAGCTCGTCGAGCGAGCGACGGAACGTCGTGTCACGCGTCGCAGCCATGACGACGAGATCGGGCTGCAGGATGGAGCACGCCTGCGCAAGATCAGCGACAGGCGTCTCCTGGCCGATGTAGCGAATGCGCCACCCCGAGCGCGCGAGAAGCACCCCGAGCACGAGCAGTGGAATGTCGTGCTGCTCCCCCGGCGGGCAGGCGAGGACGACGAGGGGCCCGTCACCGTCGGCCCACATGAGGCTGTAGCTGTCGAGGCGACGGCGGATGAGTTGCGTCGCGAAGTGCTCGTGCGCGACGGACACCTCACCCCGTTCCCAACGCCCGCCCAACTGCACGAGGAACGGCATGAGGCCGTCACGCAAGGCTTCCTCGAGCCGATGCGACGACAGCAGCCGATCCAGCGCGGCACTCAGGGCGAACTCGTCGAACCGGTCGACAGCGCGGTGCATCTCGTAGACGATGGCTGCGGCGTCGATACGTCGGCCGGCCGGGATCTGGGCGACGACGTTCGCGTTGACGCGGCGCGCGGCCTCCGCGATGGACACACCTTGCTCGCGTAGGCCCAGCACCGCAGAGACGCGACGGACGTCGAGTTCGCTGTAGACGCGGTAGCCGCCCGTCGTGCGCGACGGTTTGAGGATGCCGTAACGGCGCTCCCACGCGCGAAGGGTGTGAGTCGACACCCCGACGCGTTCGGCAAGTTCGCCGATCTGCAGCCCCTCGACATGCGTTGACATACGCAGAGATTAGCGACCTTGAGAACGTCGACAAAGGTTTGTCGACGCCTGTCACCCCGCCTTACGTTCAAAGGAACGCCGCACACAGCGAGTTCCCATTCGTCGGCGCCCGCCGCAGCTGCCGACCAGAAGGGGGCGACCATGAGCACGGCACTCGAGACCGACACATCTTTCAGTGACCTTGGTCTGAGCCTGCCCGCACTGGCCCGCCTGCGGCTGCACCAGACCTGGACGGCGCCGCTGCCCGTCAGCTCTACCCAGGCAGCTGAACTGTGGCTCGCCGACCTCGCCCTGCCCGTACGCCTCTCCCGGTGGGCGCATGGCTTCCGCTCGTACGACCTCGGCGCGTTCACCGCGGATGAGTTCGCCGCGCGTAAGCGTGACGTTCTCGCCGCCTGTGGCCGCACGGACGGCCGCGTCCTCATGCTCGCGCAGCCGGCCCGCGACGCCGTCGCGCCCCGTATCTACTGGGTCCTCGAGGAGGACGACACCCCCGTCGCGCACATCGCCGAGATCGTCCATGACGGCGAGCGCCTCGGCATGTTCGTCACCGGCGCCGAGGGCAGGCACGTCCAGGGGCGGCTCGTCATCGACGGCATCCCGACCGAGACGGTCGGGCAGCTGCGCGCCCACCTCGACGTTGACGGTGTGCGCGTCGGCCTCCAGCTCACGAGCGTCGACGGTTCCCCGGTGCTGACGATGTCGCTCACCGGCACGCTCACGTCGGGTTCGTCGCGCGCCCTGATCCAGTCGGCGCAGCGCGCGGCAGCGTCACAACGCGTCCTCGCCGCCTGAGACACTCACAGATTCGCTCGCGACCCCGGCCACCAGGTGGAGCCGGGGTCGTGAGTCGTCAACAGCGTGAGACGAGCGCGGGTGCTGCGGGATCTGACGGGTCAGTAGATATCGACAACCTATCCACGCTCATGTGTAGCAATTAGGTCACGAATGAGCGCGGCGGCGCCGTAGCGGCCTGTGGGCGTGACTACGATCACTGCCATGACCGGAGCCACCACTGCCCCAGCGCACAGTGACATCACCGCCCAGCGAGGCGAACCCCTCGTCGTGCTCGACGGAGTGAACAAGCACTTCGGCGACCTGCACGTCCTCAAGGACATCGACCTGAGCGTCAATCGCGGCGAGGTCGTCGTCGTGCTCGGCCCCTCGGGATCCGGCAAGTCGACGCTGTGCCGCACGATCAACCGGCTCGAGACGATCGAGTCCGGAACGATCACGATCGACGGCAAGGCGCTGCCCGAGGAGGGCGCGGCGCTGGCGAAGCTGCGCGCCGACGTCGGCATGGTGTTCCAGTCGTTCAACCTGTTCGCCCACAAGACGATTCTCGACAATGTCACCCTCGGCCCCATCAAGGTCCGCAAGCAGAGCAAGGCCGACGCGGAGGCGAAGGCGATGGAGCTGCTCGAACGCGTCGGTGTCGCCCACCAGGCGAAGAAGTTCCCGGCCCAGCTCTCCGGCGGCCAGCAGCAACGCGTCGCCATCGCCCGCTCCCTCGCGATGGAACCGAAGGTGATGCTCTTCGACGAGCCGACGTCAGCGCTCGACCCCGAGATGATCAACGAGGTCCTCGACGTCATGGCGCAGCTCGCCGCCGACGGCATGACGATGATCTGCGTCACCCACGAGATGGGCTTCGCCCGCCGCGCCGCCGACCGCGTGATCTTCATGGCGGACGGCGCCATCCTCGAGCAGGCGGCCCCCGAACAGTTCTTCAGCAACCCGACGACCGATCGTGCCCGGGACTTCCTCGGCAAGATTCTCACCCACTGACGCAGGCCGTCAGCAAACCCAGGAGGAAACAGACATGAAGCGTGCCATCGCCACCGCAGGTGTCGCCGCCCTCGCCCTCGGCCTGACGGCCTGTGGCGGCAGCGACGACAAGAGCTCGTCCGGCTCGGGCGACAAGATCAAGATCGGCATCAAGTACGACCAGCCCGGCCTCGGACTCAAGGCCGGCTCGGACTACAAGGGCCTCGACGTCGACGTCGCCAAGTACGTCGCGAAGGAGATGGGCTACGGCGAGGACAAGATCGACTTCGTCGAGTCGCCCTCCAAGCAGCGCGAGAAGATGCTCGAGGCGGGCACCGTCAAGATGATCTTCGCCACGTACTCGATCACCGACAAGCGCAAGCAGCAGGTCTCCTTCGGCGGCCCCTACTTCGTCGCCGGCCAGTCGGTCCTGACGAAGGCGGACAGCGACATCAAGAGCGTCAAGGACCTCGCGGGCAAGAAGGTCTGCTCCGTCACCGGCTCGACGTCGGTCGACAACCTGAAGAAGCAGCAGCCGAACCTCGTCCCCCAGCAGTACGACAAGTACTCCGAGTGCGCGGACGCGCTCGCCTCCGGCGCCATCGACGCGATGACGACGGACAACACGATCCTCGCCGGCTACGCCAACCAGGATGCCTACAAGGGCAAGTTCAAGCTCGTCGGCGATGCCTTCACCGAGGAGAAGTACGGCGTCGGCCTCAAGAAGGGCGACAAGGACACCTGCGAGAAGGTCAACAAGGCCATCACGAAGATGGTCGACTCCGGTGAGTGGAAGAAGGCCGTCGAGTCGAACCTCGGCGCCGACTTCCGCTACGACACGAAGCTCAACCCGCCGAAGCCGGCAGCCTGCTCCTGATCCACGCGCGGTGTCGGGCGCGGCACCCGCCGCGCCCGTCACCGTCACCCATTGAAAGGCCTTGCATGTCAACGCTTTTCAGCGATTATCATCTGCTCGACGCGTTGTGGATGACGATCAAGCTGACCCTCGTGGCTGCCGTGGGCTCCCTCGTCCTCGGCACGCTCGTCGCCGTCCTGCGCATGTCGCCGGTGCCGATGCTGCGCTTCCTCGGCACGTCCTACATCAACATCTTCCGCAACACTCCCCTGACGCTCATCATCCTGTCGTGCAACCTCGTGCTGTGGGCCAAGCTCGGCGTCGAGCTCGCGGACAGCAAGAGCCCCGACTTCTTCACGACGAACAACTTCCGCCTGGCGGTGCTCGGCCTGACGGTGTACCACGCCGCCTACGTCTGCGAGGCGCTGCGTTCCGGCGTCAACACGATCCCGCTCGGGCAGGCCGAGGCCGCGCGTTCGATCGGGCTCACGTTCAGCCAGTCACTGCGTGAGGTCATCCTGCCGCAGGCGTTCCGCGGCGCGATCGTCCCCCTCGGCAACGCGCTCATCGCGCTGACGAAGAACACCACGGTCGCCGTCGTCATCGGCGTCATGGAGATGGCCGCGATGCTGGCGAAGGTGACCGAGGACGACCCGGGCCTGCTCAACCAGGCGTTCTCCGCCTCGGCCCTCGCCTTCGTGGCACTGACCCTGCCGACGGGTCTGCTCGTCGGCTACCTCGGCAAGAAACTGGCGGTGAAGCGATGAGTAGCGGAGTTCTCTTCGACGCCCCGGGCCCGAAGGCCCGCCGGCGACACGCCGTCCTGACGGTGCTCGGCGCCCTCGTCCTTCTCGGCCTGCTGTGGCTCGTCTACCGCCGTCTCGACGACAAGGGCCAGCTCACCTCGGCCATGTGGAAGCCGTTCCTCGAGGCCTCGACGTGGCAGGACTACATCCTGCCGGGCCTGCTCGGCACGTTGAAGGCCGCCGGCACCGCCATGATCGGCGCCGCCGTCTTCGGCATCGTCTTCGCGATGGCCCGCATGTCGCATGTGCGGCCCCTGCGGCGGGTCGCCGGCGTCATCGTCGAGCTGGGCCGCGCCGTGCCCGTGTTGCTCATGATGCTGTTCGTCTACGGCTGGCTCTCGACCCGCGGTGACAACGACAACAACCCGTTCATCGCGACGGTCGTCGCCCTCGTCATCTACAACGGTGCGGTCGTCGCCGAGGTCATCCGCTCCGGCGTCGACCAGCTGCCGAACGGGCAGCGTGAGGGGGGTCTGTCCGTCGGTCTGACACAGACGCAGACCCTGCGCTCGATCCTGCTGCCGCAGGCGATCACCGCGATGATGCCGACGCTCATCAGCCAGCTCGTCGTCGTGCTCAAGGACACCGCGCTGGGGTACAACGTGCTCTACGGCGAGATGCTCTACAAGGCCAAGAACGCCGCGGTCTCGTCGGCGAACATCGTGCCGATGATCTTCGTCGTGGCGCTCATCTACATCGCGCTCAACTACACGATCTCGAAGATCGCCGTCCTCGTCGAGAAGCGCCTGCAGAACCGCGGGCAGGCAGCCGGCGCGGGCGAACACGGCGACGGGCCGGGCGCGGGCGTGACCGCCGGGGTCGCCGTCACCGGCGCCCCGGGCGTCAACTTCGGCGAGCAACACACGACCTGACGTTCGCGCACACTACGCGGGGGCCTCGACCATGATCGGTCGAGGCCCCCGCGTCGTGTTGCGTCAGGACGCGCTCAGCGGCGCACGAGCCGCCACAGCATGCGAGAACCGCCCCGTATCATGGTGATACGAGGCGGTTCTCGGTGATGCTCCCCCACTTGGACTCGAACCAAGAACCCTCCGATTAACAGTCGAATGCTCTGCCAATTGAGCTATAGGGGAATGCTCGACCCAGCGGTTCAGGCTCTCACCCGAACGTTTGGCGCGCCGTAACTATAGCAAAGGTTCGACGCGCGTTCACAATCGCAGCCTTGCGCTCGCCCGGGGCACCTATCTCAGACCGGCCTCGCGCAGCGCGTTGAGCTGCGTCTGCAACTGGAACAGGCGCGCACTCGCTGCACGGGAGGCGTCTGCGTAACCCGGCGCGTTCGGGTCGAGCCGGCGAAGCTGCCCCATGGCATCGGCGATCGCCGAGCTGAGCGCGCCCTCCTGCACGTTCTGGATGAGCGCCGCGACATAACGCTCATCCGGGCGGCCCGTCGCCTCGTCGAGTTTCGTCGGCAGGTCACGGACGACGAGCTCGTTGAGCACGTCATGCAGCTGCGGGTCGGTGCCGCGCCGCACGGCCTCGTTCCACGCCCCGATCGACGCCACGGAACCCGGTCCGCCGGCCCCGATCGCCGCCGCCAGGATGAGCTGGTGCGCCGGCGCGCTGAAGTCCCCCGGTACGAGCTGATCGAACACGGTGCCCTTCAACGACTCCGGGTACTGCAGCATCACCTGCAACAGCTGCCGCTCCCCCGCGATCGACGGATCACGCGGGTTCGGCTTCGGGATGCTCGGACGCTGCGGCTCAGCGGCCTCCGACACGCTCTGGCCCTCGCGCTGCCCACCGCCGGGGCCCGACGATGGCTGCTGAGAACCCTGCCGCGATGCGGCCGGCGACTCCTCCCGCCGCGGCGGGCGTCGCTCGCTCAGCTTGCCGCGCGGCGCGGTGCGCACGGCTGCGCTGAGCTGCTCGATCTCGACTCCGATCCACCCGGCGACCGTGCGCACGTACTCGGGCCGCAGCGTCTGGTCACGGATGCCGGCGATGATGGGGGCCACCGCGCGCATGGCGGCGACGCGCCCCTCCGCGTGGTCGAGGTCGAACCCCGCGATCGTCGTGCGCACGGCGAACTCGAACATCGGCACCGCGTCTTCGATGAGACCGCGCACCGCCTCATCGCCCTGGCGCAGGCGCAGGTCGCACGGGTCCATCCCGTCCTTCGCGACGGCGACGAACGACTGGCTCGCCCAGCGCTGATCCTCGTCGAACGCCTTCATCGCCGCCTTCTGGCCGGCGGCGTCACCGTCGAACGTGAAGATGACGCGCGCGGGGGTGCCCCCGGCCTCGTCACGCATGATGCGACGCAACGACTTGATGTGATCCACGCCGAACGCCGTGCCACACGTCGCGACGGCATTGTCGACGCCCGCGAGGTGCGCGGCCATGACGTCGGTGTAGCCCTCGACGACGACAGCGCGTCGCTCGCGCGCGATCGTCTTCTTCGCGAGGTCCAACCCGTACAGGACGTGGGTCTTCTTGTAGACCGGCGTCTCGCTCGTGTTGAGGTACTTCGCCTCGATGCGGTCGTCTTCGAAGATGCGGCGCGCGCCGAAGCCGACGGTGTCGCCCGTGATGTCGCGGATCGGCCAGACGACGCGGCCACGGAACCGGTCGTAGAGGCCCCGCGACGACTGACCGACGAGCCCGGCAGTCGTCATCTCCTCGGGGCTGAAACCCTTGGCGCGCAGGTGCGCCGTCAGCGCGTCGCCGGTGCGTGGCGCGAAGCCGACGCCGAAGTGCTGCGCGGCCTTGCCGTCGAAACCCTTGGCGCGCAGGAAATCCCGCCCGGCGCGGGCAGACGGGTCGCGAAGCAGCGCCTCGGTGTAGAACTCCTCCGCCACGCGGTGCGCCTCGACGAGCCGCATGCGCCGCCCCGGCGGCTCACGGTCGGGCCGCTCGCCCTCCTCGTAACGCAGCACCATCCCGGCCTTCGCGGCGAGGCGCTCGACGGACTCGGTGAACGACAGGTGCTCGGTCTCCATGACGAACGAGATGACGTCACCCGACTGACCGCACCCGAAACAGTGATAGACACCGACGGCGGGACGCACGGTGAAGCTCGGCGTCTTCTCGTCGTGGAACGGGCACAACCCCTTGAGCGAACCGGCGCCCGCGCGCCGCAGCGTCACGTGCTCGGAGACGACGTCCTCGATGTTGACGCGATCCTTCACGGCAGCGATGTCCTCTGCCTTGATCAGCCCCGCCACGTCACTCCTTCCCACCTCACGCGATGCCCGGCCACGGCCGGCTCGGCACGCACCGTAAGTGTAGGCGCGGCCACCGACAACCCCATCCGATCGTCACGACGGGGCGTGCGCCGCCTCCGCGAGCGCTCGCCCGTCCGTCAACGACGCGACCTGGTCGATGACGACGCGGAGCACGCCGGCATCGTCGGCCGCGGCGCGCGCGTCGTCGAGAAAAGGTACGTCCATGCGCTCGGGATCAGCGACGAGACGGGCGACGAGTGACTCGACGACCTCGCGCTGCACCCGGTGCTGCGCCTCGCGTGCCTGCGTGAACATGACGAAGTGCGCCGACATTCCCTTGAGGACCGCGACCTGTGCACGCACGTCGTCGGGCACGACGAGCACAGCGTCGTACCGCGCGAGCGGCTGGTGGCCGTACGCGGCGCGCGTGGCGTCCTCGGGTGCCGCTGCGAAACGGCCGATGAGCTTGCTCGTCATGTCCTTCAACGCCGCCAGATCGCGGCGCGAACCGACGAACGATGCCGGCAGGTCGTCGTGCAGCAGGGCGTCGAAGGCCTCCGCGAGCGCGTCATCACTCAGATCGGGCGCGTACCGGGCGCGCGCCGCGGCGATGACGCCGGCACGCTCAGCCGGCGAGCGCAACGCCCGCAACTCCAGCGCACCGGCCGCGACGGCGTCCTCGATGTCATGGACGCTGTAGGCGACGTCGTCGGCCCAGTCCATGACCTGCGCCTCGAGGCACGTGCGTGCCGGCGCCTCGGTGCGCACGAACGCGAAGACGTCCGCGTCGTCTTCGTAGACACCGAACTTCGTGGTGCCCGCCGGGCCCTCGCCACGGCGCCACGGGTACTTCGTCGCCGCATCCAGCGTCGCGCGCGTGAGATTGAGCCCGACGGAGCGCCCTCCCGAGGTGTGCCGCTTCGCCTCGAGGCGCGTCAGCAGCCGGAAGGTCTGCGCGTTGCCCTCGAACCCGCCGATGTCGGCCGCGAGCGCGTCGAGCACGCTCTCGCCGAAGTGCCCGAACGGCGGGTGGCCGATGTCGTGCGCGAGACATGCGGCGTCGACGACGTCCGAGTTGCAACCGAGCGCGTCCGCGAGTTCGCGCCCGATCTGCGCGACCTCGAGCGAGTGCGTCAACCGGTTGCGCACGAAGTCGTCCGTCCCGGCCTGCCACACCTGCGTCTTCGTCGACAGCCTCCGCAGCGAGGCGCTGTGCACGATGCGCGCTCGATCGCGCGCGAAGTCGTCACGATCACTGCGCTTGCGGGTGCGATCCTCCGCGACGAAGCGCTCCCGATCGCGCGCCGCGTACGTGCTCAGCGAAGCACCTCGAGCTGCGTGCGTAGGTCGCGTGCCCAGTCGGCGAGCCAGTCGCGCTGCATCTCGTTCCAGGCATCGGCGACGAAGTCGCTCGGGAACATGATGCTCGACTCGTCCGGCAGCGACAGCCCGATGTCGCGGCCCTCGGCGTCCGTGATGACCCGCCACTCGAGCACCGTCTCCAGGGTCAACCACTGCCCCAGCGCGAAGCCGATCATCGCGACGAACGGCGTCGGATCCTCGCGCTCGGTCTCGTCCTGCGCGATGACCCGGTCGACGTAACTCTCGTACGCCGCGTCGATCGTCGCGACGTCGGTGACGTCTATGTTCCAGCGCGCCGCGTCATCGAGCCAGCCGTCGAGAACGGTCTGCTCGGCCTCGCCGACGGGTTCGACGATGATGTCGGCCATCAGCTCGCCACCGCCGCGTAGCGCTGCGCCGCGCGGGCGCGCGCCTTGCTCGCCTCGACCTCGCGGTCCTTGGGCGGCGCGCTCGTCACGAGAGAGTCGATCAGCTCGCGCGAGGCCTGCGCGATGACGTCGACGGCGCGCTCGTAGGCGGCTTCGTTGGCGCTCGACGGCTTGGCCGAGCCGCCGATCTTGCGCACGTACTGCAGGGCTGCGGCACGCACCTCCTCGTCAGTCGCGGGGGGCGCGAAGTTGTTGAGCGGGCGGATGTTGCGGCACATGCCTAAAGCGTGCCACACGACGCCGACAACAGCCGTCGCATCGGGCGCCACGCCGGGCCCCGGCTCGCTACGCTGACAGCATGACGCACCTGCCGCACCCGCTCGTGTCAGCTCACCGACTCGCCGCACGCCTAGAAGCCGGCGAACGCTTCCACCTGCTCGACGTGCGGTGGGCGCTCGGGCAGCCCTCGATGCACGAGGCGTACCTGCACGCACACCTGCCCGGCGCCTGCTGGGTTGAGTTCGAGGACGCCCTCAGCGACGCGGTCAGCGACGACGGCGCGGGCGGGCGTCATCCGATGCCGTCGCTCGATCGGTTCCAGGACGCGATGCGCGCCGCCGGCGTCCGCAACGATGTGCCCGTCGTTGTCTACGACGCCGCGAACGGCCTCGCCGCGGCCCGCTGCTGGTGGTTGCTGCGCTATTTCGGCAAGCTCGACGTGCAGGTGCTCGACGGCGGTCTCGCCGCGTGGAAGCAGGCCGGCGGGGCGCTCGAGGGGGGCGATCCGACGCCAACGCAACGCGGTGACTTCATCGCGACGCCCCGCCACCTCACTCTCGTCGATGCCGACGGCGCGGAGGAGCTCGCCGCGCGTCACCTGCTCGTCGACGCCCGCCCCGCCGACCGCTTCGCCGGCCAGAACGAGACGATCGACCCGGTCGCCGGGCACATCCCCGGCGCCGTCAACATCCCGGCGCTGAGCAACATCGGCGCCGACGGCTGCTTTCTCACGAGCGACGACCTCGCCACGCGCTTCACCGCGCGTGGCATCCCACGTCATGAACGCGTCGGGGTCTACTGCGGCTCCGGCGTGCAGGCCGCGCATCTCGCGCTCGCGCTCGAGGTGAGCGGCGTGTTCGACGACCCGGCGGTCTACATCGGGTCGTGGTCGGACTGGATCAGCGACCCCGAACGACCCGTCGAACGCGACTGAACCGAGCCGTCGCGCCCCTCGGCGATCTCGCACCCTTCGCTGCCCCACCCGTGACAGACGCGAACGGCCGGCCCCCGCTCGTGCAGGGGCCGGCCGTTCGTCGTGTCAGCGTGGGTCAGCCGCGCTTGGGCAGACCCAGCTTCGTGTCAGACTCGGCCTCGAGTTCGAGCGCGCGGTGGGGGTCGCTCGCAACGTCGGTGCCGAGCATCGGGATGACGCTGCGCAGCTCGTTCTCCCAACGCTCCCATTCGTCCTTGAACGACGAACGCAGGATGTCGAGCGCGATCGGGACGGCGGTCGACGCACCCGGCGACGCGCCTAGCACACCCGCGATCGTGCCGTTCGCGGAGGTGATCACCTCGGTGCCGAACTGCAGCGTGCCCTTCGTGCCCGAGATGGGCTTGATGATCTGCGCGCGCTGGCCGGCGGTGAACAGCTTCCAGTCGTCCGAGACGGCCGTCGGCGCGAAGTCGTGCAGCGCCTCGATGCGCTTGGCCTGGTTCGCGAGCAGATCCTGCGCGAGCACTTTCGTCAGGCCGAGGTTCTCAAGGCCGGCGGTCGCGATCGGCAGCACGTTGTCGGTGCGCAGCGACTGGAAGAGGTCGAGAACCGAGCCCTCCTTGAGGAACTTCGGCACGAGACCGGCGAACGGGCCGAACAGCGCGGTGCGCTGGCCGTCGATGATGCGTGCATCGAGGTGCGGCATCGACATGGGCGGCGCGCCCTCGGCGGCCTTGCCGTACACCTTCGTCTGGTGCTTGGCGGTGACGGCCGGGTTCTCGGTCGACAGGAACGTGCCGGAGACGGGGAACAAACCGTAGCCCTTCACCTCGGGCACCCCGGCCTTGCGCAGCAGCTTGAGCGTGTAACCGCCCGCGCCGAGCATGAGCACCTTCGTGCGCACGACGCGCGTCGCGCCGTCCCGCAGGTTCTTGACGGTGACGTTCCACGAGCCGTCGGCATTGCGCTCGATGTCGGTGACCTCGTGCTTGAGCTCGAGTGCGCCGCCGCGGGCGACGAAGTCCTCGAACAGCTGACGGGTGACGGCGCCGAAGTCGACGTCGGTGCCGCTCGGGGCGTAGGTCGCGGCGATCTTCTCACCGGCCGGGCGGCCCTCGATGAGCAGCGGCGACCACTGCTCGATCTGGCCGTAGTCCTCCGAGTGCTCCATGTCGTGGAAGAACGGGTGCTCGCTCATGAGGCGGAAGCGCTCGCGCAGGAACTTCTGGTTCGCATCGCCGCGCACGAACGCCATGTGCGGCGTGTTGTTGATGAACGTCGACGGCTCACGCATCGCGCCCTCGGTGACGAGGGAACCCCAGAACGTCTTCGTCGTGAGGAACTGGCCGTTGATCGCAATGGCCTTCGAGATGTTGACGCTGCCGTCGGCCGCCTCGGGCGTGTAGTTGAGCTCGCACAGCGCGGCGTGGCCGGTGCCCGCGTTGTTCCAGCCGTTCGAGCTCTCGAGGGCGACCTCGTCGAGACGTTCGAAGACGGTGAGCGACCACTCGGGGTGCACCCGCTGGATCATGGCACCGAGCGTCGCGCTGACGATGCCGCCGCCGACGAGCAGGACGTCGACGGAATCGGATGCGCTCTTCGCGCCCTCCACGTTGTTCACCACATGCCCCTTACGCGCTGATGTGTCGTGTTGCTGGCGCGCCGCATCGCGACGCTTTGTTCTCCACGGTAGTCCTCCTGGATGCCGAGCGTGCAACGGGGCGATGAACTACCGGGGTGATGTGATCCGTGACACGCCTGGCGTGTCAGCCCCCGGAGTTCTCCGCCTCCGCCTCGGCCACCCAGGCGGCCTGTTCGGCGGTGAGCTCCTGCGTGTCGAGCCACCCGTCGGGCAGGACGACGCGTCGCTCGCTGCCCGCGCGACCGCGCGGCCCGTCCGCCGCAGCGCCGGGCCACGGGGCGTCGAGGTCGAGCCCGGCGACGAGGTCGTCGAGCGCGGCGAGGGAGTCGACGAGCGCGAGCTGATGACGCAGCTGCGAGCCGACCGGAAAGCCCTTGAAGTACCAGGCGATGTGCTTGCGGATGTCGCGGCAGCCCTTGAGCTCGTCGTCGTAGAACTCGACGAGGTACTCCGCGTGGCGGCGCAACGTCGCGCAGACCTCACCGAGCGTCGGGTCGACGCGGGCGTCGGAACCGGCGAAGGCCGCGGCGAGGTCGGTGAACAGCCAGGGCCGTCCGAGGCAGCCGCGCCCGACGACGACGCCGTCGCAGCCTGTCTCGGCGACCATGCGCATGGCGTCCTCGGCCGACCAGATGTCACCGTTTCCGAGCACCGGGATGCTCGTCACGGTCTCCTTGAGGGTGCGGATCGCCGACCAGTCCGCGTGGCCCGAGTACGCCTGTGCGGCCGTGCGGGCGTGCAGCGCGACGGCCGCGACGCCCTCACCCTCGGCGATGCGCGCCGCCTCGAGGTAGGTGAGGTGATCGGTGTCGATGCCCTTGCGCATCTTGACGGTGACGGGGATGTCGTACGGGCTCGCCTCGCGCACGACGGCGCTGACGATGCCGCGGAACAGCTCGGTCTTCCATGGCAGCGCGGAACCGCCGCCCTTGCGCGTCACCTTGGGCACCGGGCAGCCGAAGTTGAGGTCGATGTGGTCCGCACGGCCCTCCGAGGCGAGGATGCGCGCCGCCTTGCCGGCGTTGAGCGGGTCGGTGCAGTAGAGCTGGATGGAGCGCGGGTTCTCGTCGGGGTCGGTCTCGATGAGCTTCATCGTGAGCGGAACGCGCTCGACGAGAGCGCGCGAGGTGATCATCTCGCTGACGTAGAGCGACGTCGCGCCGCTCGCACCCGCGGCGACGGAGCCGTCATCGCCGTACTGACGACACAGGCGCCGGAACGCACGGTTGGTGATGCCCGCCATCGGCGCGAGTACGACGGGCGAGGTGATGGTGTGCCGTCCGATCTGCAGCGGCGGCAGCGCCGACGGGTCGCGCACGAGCGCACCGGGTGCGGGAGGGGCTTCGAGAACAGTCATCGCCTTCCAGTGTCCCACTCGCGCGCAAGGCGGGCGACATGACGACTGGAGCAGCACCCGGCCCGCGCCCACTACCCTGGTGCCGTGTCACGCAACGAACCACGACCCGAAGTCTCCGTCAGCACGAGCCGCGCGAAGGCCATGCACGCCTCCGACCCGGCGATCGGGGCGCTGGCGCGCCTGCCGCAGTGGGTCATCCTCGCTGTCCTCGCCGTCCTCATGATCGTCGGCATCGCGGTGCGCGGCGTCGTCGGAGCCGTCGCGTTCGGCCTCGTCACCGCCTTCCTCGCCTGGCTGCTGTACCTGTCGTGGCAGCAGCTGCGCCCGCTCGACCGCCTCGCGCGCGCCGCCGTCATCGTGCTGACGCTGGGCGTGACGATCGTGCTGGCGTTCCCGAGGTAACCCCATGTTTTGACAATGATTCTCACTTTGAGTGAGAATCATTGTCATGTTCATGCATCGCTCGTTCACCGTTGCTCTCACCGCCGCCCTGGGGCTCGGCGTCACCGCCTGCGGCTCCGAGAACGGGCGCACCGACGACGGCCGCGTCCAGACACTGGCGAGCTTCTATCCGATGCAGTACGCGCTCGAACGCATCGGCGGACCAGACGTCACCGTCAAGAACCTGACGAAGGCCGGCCAGGAGCCGCACGACGTCGAGCTCACGCCCCGCCAGGTCGCCTCCGTCGCGGACGCCGGCCTCATCGTCTACGCGAAGGGCTTCCAGGCCAGCGTCGACGACGCCGTCGCCTCGAGCGCCAAGGCCGGGCGCGCACTCGACGTCTCGCCGCAGGCCGACCTCGACCTCACAGCCGAAGAGGAGGGCCACCATGACGAGAGCGAGCACGAGCACGCTTCCCATGCCGGCGGTTCCGACCCGCACTTCTGGCTCGACCCGGTGCGCTACAAGGCCGTCGTCCAGGCGATCGGTGACCGGCTCGCCAAGGACGACCCCGAGCACGCCGACGGATACCACACGCGCACCGCGTCACTCGTCAAGGATCTCGATGCCCTCGATGCCGAGTACCGTGGCGGCCTCGCTCACTGCACGAACCGGACGATCGTGACCGGCCACGAGGCGTTCGCCTACCTCGCGGCACGATATGGGCTGACGCAGCGCGGCGCGTCGGGTGTCTCCCCCGAGGCCGAGCCGACGCCGGCGCAGCTGTCGTCGATCAGCGATTACGTGAAGAAGAACAAGGTGACGACGATCTACGCTGAGACCCTCGTCTCGCCGAAGGTGGCTCAGACCATCGCCTCCCAGACCGGCGCCCGCGTCGACGTCCTCGACCCGATCGAAGGGTTGACGGATGCGAGCAAGGGCAGCGACTACCTCGCCGTGATGAGATCCAACCTCGCCACATTGAAGAAGGGCCAGGGCTGCTCGTGAGCGTCTCCCCCATCCTGCGACTGCGCGACGCCGCGTTCGGCTACGACGGCCGCGCGGTCGTCAGCGGTGTCTCGCTCGAGGTGAACCCCGGCGAGATCATCGCGGTTCTCGGGCCGAACGGCTCCGGCAAGTCGACGCTGATGCGCGGCATCCTCGGCCTCAACGACCACGTCAGCGGGCAGGTCGAGCTGTTCGGCACGCCCGCATCTTCGTTCAAGGCGCGCACGCGCATCGGCTACGTGCCGCAGCGGCACACGCTGTCGGCGTCGGTGCGCGCGACGGTGGAAGAGGTCGTCGAGGTGGGTCGCCTGCCGCACCGGCCCTGGTACCGACGCGCGGACGCCGAGGATCGCCGGCTCGTCACCGCGGCCCTCGCCGAGGTCGGGCTCGCCGATCGCTCCCGCGACGACGTCGCCACCCTCTCCGGGGGTCAGCACCGACGCGTCCTCATCGCCCGCGCGCTGGCCGCGCAGCCCGACATCCTCGTCATGGACGAGCCGACGGCCGGCGTCGACACCGCCAGTCAGGAGGTACTCGCCGAGGTGCTCGAGCGCCTCGCCGCGAGTGGCGTGACGATGATCATCGTCACGCACGAGATCGAGGCGCTGCACGGCATCGTCACGCGCATCGTCGAGGTCGCGCACGGCGCCGTGACGTTCGACGGACCGCCCGCGCGCTACGGCGAGCGCGTCAGCGCGTCGCTCGGTGGGGCGTCGCTCGGCGGCCACGACCACCACGCCGAGGACCTGCCGCACCACGCGCCGGGCTACGCGCGCGGACCCTTCGACGACGCCAGGTTCGCGCCCGATCACGGGCGATTCAGGGAGGGGGATCGTCGTGGCTGAGTCGCTCGCTACGTGTTCTGATGGGGCGCCCGTGCGTCCCGTCGCTCCCTTCCACGCTCTGATCGGAGGCCACCGTGGGTGACCTGTTCGTCCTCGAGGCGATGCGATACGCGTTCGTCGCCGCGCTGCTCGTCGGGGCGGCCGCGCCGTCCGTCGGGGTGTTCCTCGTGCAACGACGGCTGTCGCTCATCGGTGACGGCATCGGCCACGTCGCGCTCGCCGGCGTCGCGATCGGGGTGCTCCTGCACGCCTCGCCGATCCTGACGGCGCTCATCGCGGCCGTCGTCGCGGCGTGCATCATCGAGTTCATCCGCCTGCGCGGGACGACGAACGCCGACGTCGCCCTCGCCGTCATGTTCTACGGCGGTATCGCGGCGGGCGTCGTACTGCTCTCACGCGCCGACAACGCGGGGCAGACGTCGATCAGTCAGTACCTGTTCGGCTCGATCCTCACGACGACGAGCGACCAGCTGTGGCAGTTCGGCGCGCTCGCCCTCGTCGCCGTCGGCGCGACGACGGTGCTGCGCAAGCGCCTGTTCGCCGTCGCCAACGACGAGGAGTACGCGCGGGCCGTGGGGCTGCCCGTCGTGCCGCTCAATCTGCTGCTGTCGATTCTGACGTCGGTGACGGTCGTGTTGTCGATGCGCGTCATCGGCCTGTTGCTCATCTCGGCGCTCATGATCCTGCCCAACGCGACGGGCCAGCTGATCGGTCGTAGCTTCCGTCAGACGACGGCCGCAGCCGTCGTCGTGGGCTGCCTCAGCGGTGCGCTGGGCGTCACCAGCGCGTACTACCTCGACACCCCGCCCGGCGGTACCGTCGTGCTCGCGGCGATCGCGCTGTTCCTGCTCGCGTCGTTCGTGGCGATGACCGTGCACGCCGTGCGCGCTCGTCAGGCGCGACGGGTGTCGCACCACGCGCACGAGCACCGGCAGGGCTGCGGGCACCCGTCCGTCCCGCACGGCGACCACGTCGACTACCTTCACGACGGTGAGTTCCACGCGCCGCACGGCGACCACTGGGACGCCCACCGACCCGCCGTCGAGACCTCGAAAGGCACGCATGATGCGGTGTGACAGCGCAGGACGCTTCGAGCTTCGACGAGTCTGGACGGATGTCCGATGAGTGCGCGCAAACCGACACGCCAGCAGCGCGCCGTCGCCGAGAGGCTCGACGGCTGCGGCGAGTTCTGCTCCGCGCAGGATCTGCACGCGAAGCTGCGCGCCGACGGTGAGACGATCGGCCTCGCAACGGTGTACCGCACCCTGCAGGCGCTCGCCGGGGACGGCACCGTCGACGTGCTGCGCACCGACGACGGTGAAGCCGTCTACCGCAGCTGCTCCCCCACGCACCACCACCACCTCGTGTGCCGACGGTGCGGACGCACCGTCGAGGTCGAGGGCCCGACGGTCGAACGCTGGGCCTCCGGCATCGCCGCCGAGCACGGCTTCACCGCCGTCAGCCACCAGCTCGAGATCTTCGGGCTGTGTCGCGCGTGCAGTCAGGACGCCGCCGCTGCCTCTGCTTCCGCCCCCTCTGACGCGGGGCCTTGAGTCGCCCGAAGCGTTGCGGCGGGTTCTCCCGTCAGGACCGCACCGAATGTCTCGACGGCACTGACCCTGCCGCATGGCGACGGCGCAAACACCTCACGAAGGCGCCGTCTCCACCGTGTCACGGCGGCTCTAACGCGTCACGGCGGCACTGAATACCATGACGGCACTGCCCCGGACTCCGGTCTCGAGGGGTGAATCAGGCGACGCGGCCGGCATCTGACACCACTGCGAACTGCGTCCCTCTGTGCGCTTTTCGTCGACCTTCGTAAATCGCAGGGGGGCCGGGTCAGTCGATGAGGCCGTCGTCCTCGTAGATGCCGCCGCCGTCAGCGTCGGGGTCCCCCATGAGCACCGGGTCGTAGGACGGCTTGGGCTTCGACGGCGCCCGAGCTGCCGCCGCAGCGTCGTCCGCAGCCTGCTGAGCGGCGACGGCGTCGACGGCTCCGCCATAGCGACGGTCGCGCCGGGCGTAGATGTCGACGGCCTCCCACAGCTTGCGACGGTCGAAGTCGGGCCACAGCGTATCGAGGAAGACCATCTCGGCGTAGGCGCTCTGCCATAGCTGGAAGTTGCTCGTCCGCTGCTCGCCGGAGCTGCGCACGAACAGGTCGACGTCCGGCAGGCCCGGCGCGTAGAGGTAGCTCTGGATCGTCTTCTCGGTGATCTTCTTCGGGTTCAACCGGCCGGCCGCGACGTCGTCAGCGAGCGAGCGTGTGGCATCGACGAGCTCTGCGCGCCCGCCGTAGTTGACGCACATCTGCAGGGTGCAGACGGTGTTGTTCTTCGTGCGCTCCTGGGCGACTTCGAGCTCGCGCACGACAGAACGCCACAGCCGCGGCTTGCGCCCCGACCAGATGACGCGCACGCCCCACGAGTCGAGCAGGTCGACGCGACGACGGATCGTGTCGCGGTTGAAGCCCATGAGGAAGCGCACCTCCTCCGGCGAACGGCGCCAGTTCTCCGTCGAGAACGCGTAGGCGCTGATGTTCTTGACGCCGAGTTGGATGCAGCCGGCGACGACGTCGATCAGCATCGCCTCACCCGCCTCGTGGCCCTTCGTGCGCGGCAGACCGCGCTCGTTGGCCCAACGCCCGTTGCCGTCCATGACCATCGCGATGTGCTGCGGCACCAGCTCAGCAGGAATCGCGGGCGGCGTGGCGCCGCTGGGGTGCGGGTCGGGTGAGATCGGCACGGGCGTCGTCCTTCGGGTCGTGATTCTTGTCGTCGTGCTGCGTGACGTAGGTGTCCCGACGTCTCGGTGAGGACAGTCTCTCAGGACGCCGGGGGCACGTCGTGCGGCGCGGGCTCGGCGGGTGTCGCGGGTGGGGTCGAGCGAGCGACGACGGTGTAGTCGCCGCGATCGACGTGCCTGAGCGAGCGCACGCCGTGTTCGAGGTGCCATTCGACGTATGCGGCGATGAGGTTGCTCGACTGTCGACGCGCGTCGTCGCTCGTCGCGGCGACGGCGATCCAGTCGCCGCGCAGCAGGGCGTCCATGAGGACGAACGTCTCGGGCATCGGCGCGGTCGATCCGGGCGGGCGGCACTGCGGGCAGACGGCGCCACCGACGGCGAGGTTGAACGCACGCTGCGGGCCGGGGTCGCCGCAGCCGGCGCAGTCGATGAAGCTCGGCGTCCACCCGGCCGTCGCGACGGAACGCACGAGGTAGGCGTCGAGCACGAGATGTGCGGGGATCTGACGCTGCGCGAGCGCTGCGAGCGCCCCGGCGAGAAGGTTGAAGTGGGCCACGACGCGGTCGGAATCCTCGCAGAGCCGGTCTGCCGTCTCGAGCATCGCGGCACACGCGGTGTAGGAGGGATAGTCCTGCGCGATGGCGTCGCCGTAGGAGGCGAGGAGGTCGACCTGAGTGACGACGTCGAGGTTGCGCCCCTCGTGCAGCTGGATGTCGACGACCATGCCCGGCTCGAGACGCGCCCCGAACTTCGACTTCGTCTTGCGCACGCCCTTCGCGACGGCGCGCTTCTTGCCGTGATTGCGCGTCAGCATCGTGATGATGCGATCGGCCTCCCCCAGCTTGTGGGTGCGCAGCACGATGGCGGCGTCACGGTAGAGGGGAGGCATGTCTCCATTGTCTCGCGGTTGCCTGCGTCAGCGATAGCGGGCCCGCGTCTCGTCCGCTGACGGCGCAACTCGCCGGGCGGATGCGTCCCCAGGCATGCCTCAGCCGCCGACATGCGTTCTGCTCCCCCACCCCCGCCGTTTCCCCCTGCGTCCAACTGCACCCGGGTGCATCTGGGCGCAAAGGGCGGGGCTGGACGAGTCAGGACAAGAGGCGCATAATCGAACACATGTTCGCAGGTCTACAGGGGTCGCTGCTCGACCAGGTCGAGGAGGTCGGCGTGCGTCCGCTCGTAGGCGCCGTCCGTCGCACCGAGCTGACGCGCGGGGCCTGGGTCGACCTGCGCCCCGGCTTCATCACCGGCGCTGACGAGTTGTTCAGCCGCCTCATGCTCGGTGGCAGCGCGGGCGTCGACTGGCAGGGCGAGCGTCGCGTCATGTGGGACAAGGAGGTCACCACGCCCCGCTTGCTGCGCTTCTACCGCGGCGACGAACGCTGGCCCGACCCCGTGATGCGCGACGCCCAACGCGCGCTGAGCGACCATTACGCCCCCGAACTCGGCGAGCCGTTCACCACCGCCGGCATGTGCCTCTACCGTGACGGCCGTGATTCCGTCGCGTGGCACGGCGACAAGGAGGGCCGCTCGAGCACGAAGGACACGATGATCGCCATCGTCTCGATTGGCTCGCCGCGCACACTGGCGCTTCGCCCCGTCGGTGGCGGGCAGAGCCTGCGCTTCCAGATCGGCCACGGCGACCTGCTCGTCATGGGTGGCTCTTGTCAACGGACCTGGGAGCATGCCGTTCCGAAGACGACGAAGTCCGTCGGGCCTCGCATCAGCATCCAGTTCCGGCCCTACGACGTGAGATGAGATTCAACCCCGTGACGCATGCCGTCAGCCTGCAGCCGAGGGGCGTGGGACCACAGGACGCGCCCACGGCGCCCGCGCCTCGACGACCTGGGGAGCAGTAGCCATGCCCGACCCACGGCCCCGTTCTTCGACGCCCACTCTTGCGACCCGCAGTGTCGAAACCCTTGACGGCGCGATCGACCGGATCGGGCGATCATCGTTCAGGGCGAAGTTCCATCTCAGCCCGGCCGATGCGCGGTACGCGCGCGATCGGGGGCGTCGCGAGATCGAAACCCATGCCGCGCGCTTCATCGGCGAGCGCCTCGCCGCTGCCAATCCCGACAACGACGGCCGGCAGACCCCGATGCGCGGCCATCCGGTCTTCCTGGCTCAACACGCGACGGCGACCTGTTGCCGCGGATGCCTCGCGAAGCACCACGGCATCGTCAAGCACCACCCGCTGACAGACGAGCATCAGGTCTACGTCGTCGCCGTCATCATGCGCTGGATCGAGCGAGAGTTGCGACGCCTCCCCCACGATTCCTGTCGCGCTCCGCTGCCCCCGTCCAAGCATCGGCGACCGGGCATGTCATCGGATGCGGCGCTCTTGTGAGCGCTCCCCGCGGTATGTCGCACAACGCCCGTCACCCTGACACGACGAAGCGGGTGGAGCCCAGCACCTTCCCCGGTCGCTGGGTTCCACCCGCTCGTCCCATTATGCCGTGTCGCACCGAGGGCCTCATGCGTCGCGGAACACCGAAATAGTTGTGGAAGTTCGCGCTACCCAGAGCGCGAACCTCCACAACCCTTGGCCCAGCCGTCAGGCCGCAGCCGCCTCCGCGTCACGCTCGGCACGGTTGACGGCCGACAGGATCGCCATGAGCGACGCACGCACCGTCGATTCGTGGATGCCGACGCCCCACAGCACGCGGTCGCCGATGGCGCACTCGACGTACGCCGCAGCCTTCGAATCCTCGCCGGACGAGAGCGTGTGCTCCGTGTAGTCGAGGAGGCGCACGTCGACGTCAATGGTGCTCAGCGCGTCGAAGAAGGCGTCGATGGGTCCGTTACCCTCACCCGAGATCGTCACGGGCTCGCCGCGATCGAGCAGACGGACGGTGATCTTGTCGCGGCCGTCGTCCGTCGAGTCGAGCTGGCTGCCGACCGGCTTGAAACGACCCCAGGCGCGCTCGCCCTCACCGGTGCCGGGCAGGTACTCGTCGGAGAAGGTCGACCACAGCCACTGCGGCGTCACCTCGCCGCCGGCTGTGTCCGTCCACTGCTGCACGACGCCAGCGAACTCGATCTGCAGGCGGCGCGGCAGGTCGAGGTTGTACTCGCTCTTCAGCAGGTACGACACGCCACCCTTGCCGCTCTGGCTGTTGACGCGCACGACGGCCTCGTACGAGCGCCCGACGTCGTGCGGGTCGACGGGCAGATACGGCACACCCCAGACGAGCTCGTCGATCGACTTGCCCGTCTCCTTCGACTGACGCTCCATGTCGTCGAAGCCCTTCTTGATGGCGTCCTGGTGCGAACCGGAGAACGCCGTGAAGACGAGGTCGCCGCCGTACGGGTGACGTTCGCCGACGGGCAGCTGGTTGCAGTACTCGACCGTCGAACGGATCGTCTGGATGTCGGAGAAGTCGATCATCGGGTCGATGCCCTGACCGAACAGGTTCATGCCCAGGGTGACGAGGCAGACGTTGCCGGTGCGCTCACCGTTGCCGAACAGGCAGCCCTCGATGCGGTCGGCGCCCGCCATGTAGCCCAGCTCCGCAGCCGCGACACCCTCGCCGCGGTCGTTGTGCGGGTGCAGCGACAGCACGACGGACTCGCGACTGTCGAGGTGACGCGACATCCACTCGACCGAGTCGGCGTACACGTTCGGCGTCGCCATCTCGACGGTCGCCGGCAGGTTGATGATCATCTTGTGATCGGGCGTCGGCTCGATGACGCCGATGACCTCGTTGCAGATGCGCGCCGCGAATTCGAGCTCGGTGCCCGTGTACGACTCGGGCGAGTACTCGAAGTACACCTTCGTCTCGGGGATCGTCTCGGCGAGCTTCTTGCACAACCGCGCCCCCTGCAGGGCGATGTCGACGATGCCGTCCTCGTCGAGGTTGAACACCACACGACGCTGCAGCACCGACGTCGAGTTGTAGAAGTGGACGATCGCGCTCGGCGCACCCTTGATGGCGTCGAACGTCTTCTCGATGAGGTGGTCGCGGCACTGCGTCAGCACCTGGATCGTCACGTCGTCGGGGATGTGGCCGCCGTCGATCAGTTCGCGGACGAAGTTGAAGTCCGTGTCGGACGCCGACGGGAAACCGACCTCGATGTCCTTGTAGCCCATCTGCACGAGCAGCTTGAACATGCGCATCTTGCGCTCGGAATCCATCGGGTCGATGAGCGCCTGGTTGCCGTCACGCAGATCGACGGCGCACCAACGCGGCGCCTTCTCGATGATCTTGTCGGGCCACGTGCGGTCGGGCAGGTCGACCTTGATCTGCTCGTGGAAGGGAACGTACTTGCCGATCGGCATCGTCGTCGGCTGCTGAGATCCGTGCATGGGTGGTGTTCGCCTCACTGCGTTCGTTGCGGGTGCCGGCCGAGCACCATTCAACCCCGCGGTGAGGATGGCCGACTAGTTGGCCCCACCGCGGCAACGAAGAAGGAGACTCACTCCCCGAACCGTGCGCATGCCACCAAACCTAGGGGTGACGCGCCCCACACCACCACCCGCACGTCGCCGTCGTCCAGCAGGCGGACGGCGGCGGGCTGCCGCAAGCTTCCTCGCCGGCGGTGCGTCGCTACCGCGCGCTCATCCCACCACAGGATGACGACGGCGCGGCGTGAATAGCTGGGCGGGTGAACGACATCTGGAGCCGCGGGCCACGTGCGCGACGCTGGATCATGGCGGCCGAGGGGCTCCTTGCACTTGCCCTGACAGGGCTGTCGCTCAGCGTCATGTCGGGCCGCAACGGCTCCGGGTGGGGCGTGGCGGCGAACGTCGCGATCTTCATTGCGTTCCTCGTCCGCCGTCACACCCTGCGCCTGATGTTCGTCCTGGCGGCAGCAGGCGGCGCCATGCAGCTCGTCGACCCGCACGCCTTCATCATCTTCGGTGACTTTCTCTACGCCCCGATCTGCGCCGAGCTCGGCGTGCACCGCGACGCGCGCGTGCGCCGTCTCGGTCTCATCACGGGCGCGCCCTTCGTCCTGCCGCGCCTGGTCGCCATCTTCGGACGCCCGCTCGGAGCCGGCCCCGACGCGCGCATCGCACGCCGCAACGCCGTCGCCGACCCGATGCGCACGACGCGCGCCACGCTCGGCCTCGTCATCGACGTCGGCCTCGTCACGACGTTCGCCTCCGGCAGCGCCGCGCTGTCGGAATCGATCACGACGTGGGATCTGAGCGCCGCTGAGAGGGCACAAGCGCTCGACGTCATGCACATGGTCTCGATCCTCATGATGGCGCTCGTCGTCATCGCCTCGATCATCGCGGGCGTCGGCTTCGTCAGCACGATGTCGCTCGTCGTCATCCAGCGCCGCCGCGAGATCGGCATGCTGCGCGCCATGGGCTTCACGGCGCGTCAGATCCGCGGCATGGTGACGCGCGAGTCGCTCGCGCTCGGGTTGACGGCCGTGCTCGTCGGCATCGCCCTCGGCGTGCTGCTCGGTTCGCTCGGCGCGCAGTCGCTCATCGGGGCCGGCAACGACGGCTTCGTCTGGGGTCTACCGTTCGAGGTGCTCGCCGTCATCGTCGTCGCAGCTCTCGCGCTGGTCCTCGTCGCGGCCCTGCCGCCCGCGCGTCGCGCCACGACGGTGACGCCCGTCGAGGCCCTGCGCGTCGTGTGACCTCCCACGCTGTGCGAACCCGGCCCAGACGAGTTGAGGTCCGACACTCTGCACTGCAGGGTTTCGGACCTCAACTCATCTCGTGAGGACTGCAATCACGAATTGCGGACTTTCAGACCTCAGGCAAGCGGTCTGCGACGAGCGCTCAGCGTCGGATGTCGGGCGCGCGGCGGATGACGAGGTACTTCTCGCTCAGTTCCTCGATGGCGAACTTGCCGATCGGGATCTCGGAGACGACGAGTTCCTCGTCGAGCGAGAACGGCGCGATCTTCGTCGTCACCTCACGCACGACCTCGCCGCCGCGGATCGTCTTGTACGTGTTGGTGATCTCGACGCGCCCGTCCTTGACCGGAACCGTCTGACGCCACCGCTCGTAGGTGTTGCGCCCCATCGTCGAACTCGCCGTGCGCACGAGCTCCTCACCCGTGTCGACGACGCCGTACGCGCGGCTCATGAGGACCGGTGCGCCCTCGGGCAGCACCTGCGCCATGCGATCCCAGAACGCGAGGCGCGCGCGTCCGCCGAGGAAGTAGATGACGTTGAACAGCAGCGCGCCACCGATCTGCTCGGGCATCCACGCGTCGAGGATCGAGTTCGGCACGACGGTGGCGCGTGCACGCAGCGAGTCGCGCTCGGCGATGCGCATCATGAGCATCGAGCGCATCCACGGGTCGGGTTCGACGGCGATGATCTCGGCGTCGGGGAACTGCTCGGCGAGCGCGACCGTCGTCAGGCCCGAGCCGGGGCCGATGTCGACGAGCGGCAACTCAGGCTTGAACCCGGCTCCCTCCCAGGGAATCCCGCCGACATAATCGGTCTCGGGGTTGATCGGCAACCGCAGCACGTCACCGAACTCGGCCCACGCCTCGTGGTCCTTCATGTGCTCACTCATACGAAAACCTCAGAAGTTGAATCCCAGCTTGCCCAGCTGCTTCGGGTCGCGCTGCCAGTCCTTCGCCACCTTGACGTGCAGGTCGAGGTAGACCCGCTGCCCGAGCAGCTTCTCGATGCCCTCGCGCGCCGTGGTGCCGACCTCGCGCAGCCGCGAACCGCCGCGGCCGATGATGATGGCCTTCTGGCTGGGACGCTCGACGAAGATGTTGACGCGCACGTCCATGAGCGGCTTGTCGGCCGGGCGATCCTCACGCGGCACCATCTCCTCGACGACGACGGCCAACGAGTGCGGCAACTCGTCACGCACGCCCTCGAGCGCGGCCTCGCGGATGAGCTCGGCGATCATGACGGTGTCCGACTCGTCGGTCAGCACGTCGTCGGGGTACAGCTGAGGCGACTCGGGCAGGTAACCCAGCAGCACGTTCGCCACATCATCGACCTGCTTGCCCGAAACTGCCGAACACGGAACGATCGCGGCCCACTCCCCGAGACGGTCGACCTCGATGAGGTGCTCGGCGAGTCGCTCCCGATCGACGGTGTCGGTCTTCGTCACGAGCGCGACGACGGGGCGCTTGCGCACGCGCTGCAGCTCGGCGAGGTCCTTCGCGATGAACTGATCGCCCGGGCCGATCTTCTGGTCGGCGGGCAGGCAGAACCCGATGACGTCGACGTCGAGCAGCGTCTCGCGCACGACGTCGTTGAGGCGCTCACCGAGCAGCGTGCGCGGCTTGTGCAGGCCGGGGGTGTCGACGAGGACGATCTGGCCGTCGGGGCGCGTCACGATCCCACGGATCGTGTGACGCGTCGTCTGCGGCTTGCTCGAGGTGATCGCCACCTTGTCGCCGACGAGCGCGTTCGTCAGCGTCGACTTGCCCGCGTTGGGCCGCCCGACGAGGCAGGCGAAACCGGCGCGGTAGATCTCGCCGTCGTGGGTCGTGTCGTGCTCGGTCATCGATCCGTCTCCTCGCCGCGCGTCTCGGCGCTGCGCTCGTCCCCACGCCCGTCCGGGTCGGTGGGATCTTCGGGTTCCACACGCTCGACGATCAACGTCGCGAGCTGGTGGCGTCGTCCTGCCATCTTCTCAGCCGTGAGGCGCAGCCCGTCGATCTCGCCGCTCGCGCCGACGAGCGGCACGCGCCCGACGAGCTTGGCGAGCAGACCACCGACGGTGTCGATGTCGTCCTCGTCGATGCTGACGCCGTACATCTCGCTCAGGTCGTCGATCGACATGCGAGCCGGAACGCGCGTGCGGCCGTCCCCCAGTTCCTCGACGCCGGGCGTCACGCGGTCGTACTCGTCGTCGATCTCGCCGACGATCTCCTCGACGATGTCCTCCATCGTCACGATGCCGGCGGTGCCGCCGTACTCGTCGATGACGACGGCGAAGTGGACGCGGTCGCGCTGCATCTCCTTGAGCAACGCGTCGACGGGCTTCGACTCGGGCACGAACGCGAGGTCGCGCATCACCTCGGAGATGGCGATGGCGTCCGCGTCGCCGGTGAGCGTGCGCCGCACGACGTCCTTGAAGTACAGCAGGCCGACGAGGTCGTCGGAGTTCTCGCCGATGACGGGCACGCGCGAGTAGCCGGAGCGCACGAACAGGTTCATCGCCTGGTGCAGGCTCTTGTAGCCGTCGATCGTGATCATGTCGGTGCGCGGCACCATGACTTCGCGCACGATCGTGTCGCCAAGCTCGAACACGCTGTGGATCATGCGCCGCTCGTCGGCCTCGATGAGGTCGGAATCCTCGGCGAGGTCGACGAACTCGCGCAACTCCGCCTCGGAGTCGAATGGGCCGTCCTTGTAGCCCTCACCCGGGGTGACGGCGTTGCCCAGCGTCACGAGCAGCCGCGCGAGCGGTGAGAGCACCGTGAGCGCGACGAGGACGGGCCGCGCCGTCGCGAGCGCCACCTTGTCGGCGTGCTGGTGGCCCAGCGTGCGCGGCGAGACGCCGACGAGCACGAACGAGGCGATCGCCATGACGGCGACGGCCGTCGCGAGGCTCGGCCAGAACGCGCCGTCGAACGCGCGTGTCGCGGCGACGGTGACGAGGACGGCGGCCGTCATCTCGGCGCCGACGCGCAGGAACGTCAGCACCATGAGCGCCGTCGCGTGGTTGTCGACGATGCGTCCGAGCGCCGAGGCGCCGGCGTGGCCCTCCTCGGCGAGCGCGACGACGCGGTGGCGCGTCACGCGCCCGAGCGCCGATTCGACGAGGGCGAAGACGAAGCCCATGACCACGCTGACGAGCGCGGCGATCAGCACGATGGTCACGTGCGGTTCACTCCCAAGGTCTGCGGGGTCACTCGCGCCCGGACGGCGGCGCGATGCGGATGGTGCCCGCCTCCGTGCTGCGCCCGCGGCTCGCGAGGTAGGTGAGCAGGATCGTGCGCTGCAGTTCGAACATCTCGACGCGTTCGTCCGGTTCGGCGTGGTCGTAGCCGAGCAGGTGCAGCACGCCGTGGACGGTGAGCAGCAGCAGCTCCTCCATCGTGTCGTGCCCGGCTGCGGCCGCCTGCGCGGCGGCGACGCTCGGGCACAGGACGATGTCGCCGAGCATGCCCTCCTGGGACGGCTCGCGCTCGCTGCCGGGCGTCAGCTCGTCCATCGGGAAGCTCATGACGTCCGTCGGGCCCGGCAGATCCATCCACTGCACGTGCAGCGTCTCCATCGCTGCCTCGTCGATGATGCGGATGCTCAGCTCGACGTTGGGGTGGACGAACATCGCGTCCATCGCGTAGCGCGCGCAGTCGTGGATCTCGTCGAGCTCGACGTCGACGTCGGTCTCGTTGGCGATGTCGATCGTCATGCCGGCTGCCCCTCGCCGCCGGCGCGCGCCTCGCGGCGCTTCTTCGCCTCGGCGCGGCGACGTTCGGCGGCCGCGTCGTAGCGGCCGTAGGCGTCGACGATGTCGGAGACGAGGCGGTGACGTACGACGTCGCTCGAGTCGAGGTGGGCGAAGTGGACGTCGTCGATTCCGGTGAGCACGTCCTCGATGACCCGCAGGCCCGACGTCGTGCCACCCGGCAGGTCAACCTGCGTGACGTCACCCGTCACGACGATCTTCGAACCGAAGCCGAGGCGCGTGAGGAACATGCGCATCTGCTCGCTGCTCGTGTTCTGCGCCTCGTCGAGGATGATGAACGAGTCGTTGAGCGTGCGCCCGCGCATGTACGCGAGCGGCGCGACCTCGATCGTGCCTGCGGCCATGAGCTTCGGGATCGAGTCGGGGTCGATCATGTCGTGCAGCGCGTCGTAGAGCGGACGCAGATACGGGTCGATCTTGTCGTTGAGCGTGCCGGGCAGGAAGCCGAGGCGCTCACCGGCCTCGACGGCAGGGCGCGTCAGGATGATGCGGTTGACCTGTTTGGCCTGCAGCGCCGCGACGGCCTTCGCCATCGCCAGATACGTCTTGCCCGTACCGGCCGGGCCGATGCCGAAGACGATCGTGTTGCGGTCGATCGCGTCGACGTACTCCTTCTGCCCCAGTGTCTTCGGGCGGATCGTGCGCCCGCGGCTGGAGATGATGTTCGTCGTCAGCACGTCGGCGGGGCGCTGCGCGTTCTTGCCGCGCAGCATGCCGATAGAGCGCTCGACGGCGTCACGGTTGATCTGGTGGCCCGCATCGATCATCGTGAGCAGCTCACCGACGAGGGTCTCGACGATCGCCGCGTCCTCGCGCGGGCCGTCGATCGTCAGCTCATTGCCGCGCGCAAAGACGAACAGGCGCGGGAAGGCGCGCTCGATCGTGCGCATCAGCTGATCCTGCGGCCCGAGCAACTGCACCATCGCGACGTCGGGCGGGATGACGACGCGCGTCTGCTGCGAGGCAGCCTGGCCGTCAGGGTCGTGAGGGGTGCGCTCGGAGGGCGCGGAAGCGTCAGTCATCGTGTCTCCAGTCTAGTGGTCGCTCGGGCGCTCAGACCCAGCGCGAGCGCGCGAGCAGGGCGGCGAGCGCCGCCGGGCCGGCCGACGACGAACGCAGCACGGTGGCGCCCATCCGCACCGGCGTGGCACCGGCCGCGACGAACGCGTCGAGCTCGGCGGGCGTGATGCCGCCCTCGGGGCCGACGACGAGCATCACGTCACCGGCCGACGGCAGCTCGACCTGCGCGAGACTCGCCTCGGCGTCCTCGTGCAGGACGAGCGCGAGGCCGCCCTCCGCGACGGTGGCCGAGATCGCCTGCGCCGCAGCGTTCTTCGTCACGAGGTCACTGATGCGCGGGGGCGTCGCCCGTCGTGATTGTTTCGTGGCCGCCTCGGCCTGCGCCACCCATTTACGGCGGGCCTTCTCGGCGCGCTCACCCCTCCACTGCACGATGGAACGCTCCGCCTGCCACGGCACGACGGCGTCGACGCCGAGCTCCGTCGCCGCCTCCACCGCCTGCAGGTCGCGATCACCCTTAGCGAGCGCCTGGACGAGCGTGAACGTCACCGCCGGCGGTGTCTCGCGCGTCACCTCGCTCACGTGCGCCGTCAGCTCGCCCTTCGTGGTCTCTGCGACCACGGCGTGCGCGACGAGGCCCTCGCCGTCGGCGAGCAGGATCTGCTCACCGACACCCATCCGCTTGACGGTGACGGCGTGGCGTCCCTCGTCACCCGCGAGCACGACGGGTGCACCCGTCGCCATGTCGTCGGACAGAGCGCCGGGTGCGACGAAGTAGAGGTGCGCGGTCACGCCTCAGCCCTTCCAGGCCTGACGCAGCTTGCCGAGCAGGCCCTGGTTGACGGGCTGGAACTTCGGCGCCGGCGAGTCCTCTCCGCGCGACTCGGCGAACTGACGCAGCAGGTCGGCCTGCTCGGCCGTCAGCTTGCTCGGGGTGCGCACGTTGGCATGCACGAGCAGGTCGCCGCGATTGTCGGTGCGCAGCCGCGTGACGCCGAGGCCCTTGAGGGTGATGACGTCGCCGGGCTGCGTGCCGGCCTTGATGTCGATGTCGCGCGAGCCGTCGAGCGTCTCGAACGGCACCGTGGCGCCGAGCGCCGCGGCCGACATCGGCAGCTCGAGCGAGCAGTGCAGATCGTCGCCCTGACGCTGGAACATCGGGTGCTTCTCGACGCGTACCTCGACGTACAGGTCACCGGCGGGGCCGCCGCCGGGGCCGACCTCGCCTTCACCGCGCAGCTGGATGCGCGTGCCGGTGTCGACGCCGGCGGGCACCTTGATCGTGATGGTGCGCGTGTCGCGCTTGCGGCCGTTGCCGTCGCACTCGAAACACGGGCTGTCGATGATGTCGCCGTACCCCTGGCACGCGGTGCACGGACGCGACGTCAACACCTGGCCGAGGAAGCTGCGCTGCACCTGCTGCGTCTGCCCCGCACCGCCGCACACGTCACACGTGTGCTTGCCCGTGCCGGGACGCGAACCGTCGCCATGACAGGTCGAGCAGACGACGGCCGTGTCGAACGTCAGCTCCTGCTCGCCGCCGAAGACGGCCGTGGCGAGTTGGATGTCGAGCGGCAGCAACGCGTCCTGGCCGTGCTGGACGCGGCTGCGCGGGCCGCCGCCTCCCCCTGCGGCAGCCCCCGTGAAGAACGCGTCCATGATGTCGCTGAAGCTGAACCCGGCGCCACCGCCGGGCGCGTAGGGGTCGACGCCCTGGTCGTAGGCCGCCTTCTTCTGCGGATCGCCGAGCACGTCGTAGGCCTGCCCGACGCGCTTGAACTCCTCGGCCGCCTCCGGGGAGGGGTTGACGTCGGGGTGCAGCTTGCGGGCCTTCTTGCGGTAGGCGCGCTTGATCTCCTCGACGGAGGCCTCACGCGTGACACCGAGTTCGGCGTAGTAGTCGTTCACGAGCATCCTTGCTTTCGACGGGTGAAGATTTCATCACTCATGTGGTCGTGGTGCGCCCGAGCCATCACTGCTCGAGAAGTTCGGAGACGTAGCGGGCGACCGCGCGCACGTTCGCCATCGTCTGCGGGTAGTCCATGCGGGTCGGGCCGAGCACGCCGAGCGCCGCGACGGCGTCGCTGCCGTAGGCCGTCGTCACGAGCGAGGTCGACTCGAGGCCTGCGAAGTCGTTCTCGGCGCCGATGCGGACGGTCACCTCGTGCGTCGGATCGTCGTCGCGTGTGCTGATGAGGCGCATGAGGACGACGTGCTCCTCCAGCGCCTCGAGAACACGGCTGACGCTGAGGCCCGCGTCGTCGCGCAGCCCGGCACGCGCGAGGTTCGCCGTCCCCGCGAGCACGACGCGCTCCTCCCGGTCCTCGGCTAACACCGCGGCGATCGTCGCGACGATCGTGTCGACGTCAGCACGCTGCCCCGGCTCGAACTCCGCGCCCAGCTCGGTCATGGCCGCGGCGGCCTCGGTGAGCAACCGCGCGCCGGAGACCTCGTTGACGCGCGCTCGCAGCGTCTGGACGAGGCGCTCGTCGTCGGCGGAGGCGACGGAGACGAGACGCTGCTCGATGCGACCTGAGTCGAGGATGACGACGAGCGACAGGCGCCCCTCGGCGGCCGGCACGAGCTCGATGTGCCGCACCCGTGAGCGCCGCAGCGACGGGTACTGCATGACGGCCGCCTGGTTCGTCAGCGTGGCGAGCAGCCGGGCGGTGCGCTCGACGATGTCGTCGAGGTCGACGCTCTGACGCAAGAACGTCTCGATCGCTCGACGCTGTGTCGCGCTCAGCGGCCGCACCTGGCTGAGGCGGTCGACGAAGATTCGGTAGCCGGCATCGGTGGGCACGCGACCGGCCGAGGTGTGCGGCGTGGAGATGAGACCGGCGTCCTCGAGGGCCGCCATGTCATTGCGGATCGTCGCGGCGGAGACGCCGAGCTGATGACGTTCGAGCAACGCCTTCGAACCCACCGGTTCGGACGTCGCGACATAGTCCTGCACGATGGCGCGCAGCACCTCGAGCCGACGTTCGTCGCTCATGCGCTCACCTCCCGCGCCTCGATACCGTCCTTCGATCTGCAGTCCGTCCAAGATTGGCACTCACGCCGAGCGAGTGCCAAATCATGCGGGGTGTGTTCGCCCACAGCGTCGCGGGCGATTCCCTCGCGCCGTCGTCCATCGTCCGTCGGTCGGCAGGCGCGCGCTCCCCGGCCCTCGGCGACGCCGCGACGGGCGCCTGGCTGCGCCCGCGGCCATCGTTCTCGGCGCGCCGCGACGGCGGTTGTCGGTGGGCGGTTCTACCCTGATCGCCATGACCGACCGTTACGGCTCCGACGTCCTCTCCGGCGATTGGCGCGCGCCTCGACGTGGGCGTTCGCGCGAGGTGCCCGCTGAGCTCGACGTCGTCGTCGAGGACGCCCAGAGCGGTTACGTCGGCGCCGTCGTGCGCGTCGAGAAGTCGGGCGGGCAGCACGTCGTCTTCCTCGAGGACCGCTTCGGCAAGGCCCGCGGATTTCCGCTCGGCGCCGGCTTCCTCGTCGACGGCGAACCCGTGACACTCGTTGCGCCCCGACCCGCCACCGCCGCGCGCCTCGCCGAGCAGCAGACGCAGGCCGGGCGGACGGCGTCCGGTTCGCTCGCCGTCCCCGGGGCGAAGGCGCGCGTCGCGCTGGGTTCGCGAATTTTCGTCGAGGGACGGCACGACGCCGAACTCGTCGAGAAGGTGTGGGGTGACGACCTGCGCATCGAGGGCGTCGTCGTCGAATACCTCGAGGGCGTCGACGATCTCGCGGCCGTCATCCGCGACTTCCGACCCGAGAAGGGACGCCGCCTCGGCATCCTCGTCGACCACCTCGTGCCCGGCACGAAGGAGGCACGAATCGTCGAGAAGGCACGCGCCCTGCCGCAGGCACGCGACCACGTGCTCATCGTCGGCCACCCCTACGTCGACGTGTGGCAGTCCGTACGACCCGAGCGGCTCGGCTGGTCGAAGTGGCCCGTCATCCCCAAGGGGCAGTCGTGGAAGCACGGCATCCTCGCCGAGCTCGGCTGGCCGCACGCGACGCAGGCGGACGTCGCGCGCGGATGGAAGCAGATCCTCGGCACCGTGCGCACGTACGCCGACCTGCAACCCGAACTGCTCGGACGCGTCGAGGAGCTCATCGACTTCGTCACCGACCCCGCGCAGCAGTGAGACGCCGGGATGGCGCGGCGTGCGCCGACATCATCCCCGGGATGGACGCCGGGGCCCGCGAATATCGATCCCGCGGGGGATGCGCTCGGGACGCAGACACGGAATCATGGTCAGTGAACGAGAGATTCACCCTTCGACACCAGGAGACGTCGTGAGCAACTCCCAGCCGTACCCCTACCCCGACGAGCGCACGCAGGGCCAGGGAGCCGGACGGCTGGCCGGCGCTCCGTACGGCGCCGAGCCGCCCGTCACCGGCCAGGGTCACCTCAGCGATGACGAGCGCGCCGCCTCGATCGTCGCGCACCTGTCGGCGCCGGCCGCCGCGATCCTGTCTGCGGGATGGGTGAGCTTCCTCGGCCCGCTCATCGTGTGGTTCATCTACAGAAACCGCTCCGCCGCGGTGCGCCGCGCAGCGGCCGGGGCGTTCAACTTCAACGTTGCGTTCTCGATTCTCTACATCGTCGGTTGGGTTCTGGTCTTAACCCTCGTCGGCATTCCCGTCGCGCTCGTGCTCTGGGCCGTCATCTTCCTCGTCGCCGCGTGGTGCCACGTCAAGGGAGCGCTGCGCTCGGCGCGTGGCGAGAGCTACGACTACCCGTTCCAGATCCGCATCCTCAACTGATGCGGCCCACGTCGCGACGCCCCGCCCCAACAGCGCACCTCGTGTGAGCGCTGGGCTCGCCCCCACCCCTGACAACGTTCCCTCGGCACCCCGTGCCGCGGCGCTTCGTGCTACCCGATTTAAGAAAAGAATCATCATCCCTGCCCTGACCCCGGCCCCCCGTTAGCGCGAGGGCGTCGCCGCCGTCGACAAGCGTTCGGCGCTCAAGAACGTCCTCGGTGCCCTCGGCCTCCTGCTGCTCGCCATGTTCGCCGGCAGTCTCGTCGCCGCCGTCGGTGATCTGTTCGGCGACAGCGAGAACGGCCTCGTGACGCCGATCGGCGTCGTGACGATGGCGCTGCAGCTCGCGATCGCGGCCTTCGTCTTCCGCCGGGCCTGGCACATCACCTCACGCGACCTCGGCTTCGTCAAGGAGGGCGCGCTGGGTTCCTGGCTCGTCGGCGCACGGGGCGGCATCGCCGCCATCACCATCGTCTGGGGCGCCAACCACCTGCTCGGGGGCGTCGACTTCTCGCCCAAGATCACCGCCTCCGGAAAACGCGAACTCGCCCAGGATGAGCGAGGCGCCCGCGCCGATGAGGATCGCCCCCAGGACGCGGAAGACCGAACTCTCGGCCGCCGTGTTCATGACCGCGCCGGCCAAGCAGCGCGAAGATGCCTTAGACGGCGGGGTGAACGTGGACGCCGTCCTGGGAGACGTTGTCCTTGAACGGACCCTTGCCGGCGCGGATGAGGCGCGTCACGAGGAAGGTGACGACGAAGGAGATGAAGACGAACAGGAGCGGCAGCGTCGTCGTCGAGTAGTCGGAGCCGTTCATCGGCGCCCCCTTCGGTCGTCGGGGTCGGCGCAGGCGGGCACGCAGGGGCCCGGGGATCGCCCCTGAGGCAGGCCAGCCCCGGGAGGCGGGCGTCTCGGTGCGCGCGGCTCAGATCGCGAGCAGCGCCCGCACGACGGTGTCGGTGAGCAGGCGACCGCGCAGCGTCAGACGAACTCGTTTGTCGCGCACCGCTGACGGGCCGTCGATCAGCCCCGAGGCGACGAGGCCGGCGACGGCGCGTCGCCCGTCCTCGTCGAGAATGTCGAGAGGAAGTCCCTCGGCGAGGCGCACCTGGAGCAGGACGCGTTCCTCATAGCGCTGGCGCTCGTCGAGCAGTTCGCGTGCCAGCGCCGGCGAGAGCCCCGCGTTGACGCGTTGGGCGTAGGCGCGCGGATGCTTGACGTTCCACCAGCGCACGCCGCCGACGTGGCTGTGCGCGCCGGGGCCGACACCCCACCACGGCTCGTCGCGCCAGTACGCGAGGTTGTGGCGGCACTGCGTCTGCGGCGAGCGCGCCCAGTTCGACACCTCGTACCAGTCGTACCCGGCATCCGCGAGCAAGGCGTCGGCGAGCTCGTACTTGTCGGCCTCGTCGTCGTCATCGGGCAGGGGCAGCTCGCCGCGACGCACCTGCGCCCCCATCTTCGTGCCCTCCTCGACGACGAGGGCGTAGGCGCTGATGTGGTCGGGCTCCAGCGCGATCGCCGCGTCGAGCGAGGTGCGCCAGTCGTCGAGACTCTCACCCGGCGCGCCGTAGATGAGATCGATGCTGACCTGCAGCCCGACGTCCTTCGCGGCGCGCACGGCGCGTTCGACGTTGGCCGGGTCGTGCGTGCGCTCGAGCGTCGCGAGCACGTGCGGGACGGCCGACTGCATGCCGATGCTGACGCGCGTGAAACCACCGTCGGCGAGGGTGCGCAGGTAGGTCTCGTCGACCGAATCGGGGTTGGCCTCCGTCGTGACCTCGCACCCCTCGGCGAGACCGAACAGCTCGCGCGCCTTCGCGAGGATGCGGACGAGGTCGTCGGCGGGCAGCATCGTCGGGGTGCCGCCGCCGATGAAGACGGTCTCGATGACGGGGACGCCGCTCGGCGCCTCGCCCAGTTCGCGTGCCGCGAGATCCAGCTCGCGCAGCGCGGCGTCCGCGTACGTGCTGACGCTCGCGCCCGGCTCACCGAGCTCGGTGAGCGTGTAGGTGTTGAAGTCGCAGTAACCGCAGCGCGTCACGCAGAACGGCACGTGGACGTACAGCCCGAACGCACCGCCCGCCAGCGTCGCGAGCGCAGCGGACGGGAGGGCACCGTCGTCAGGGGCGGGGATTCCGTCGGGCATCTGCGGCATCTGGTCATTGTCGCACCGCTCGGCGTCGCACCGTTGCCGTCCATCCCTGCCGCGCCCAGCTCATCGCCGCGTTCAGGCGTGACGCAGAGCGCGCTGGTGACACACCGCGAGCAGCGAGCTGATCGCGCAGACGCTCCAGGTGCCGAGCAGGAAGAGATACAGCGCCGCACCGGCCCAGGTGAAGATCGCGTGGTGCGAGCTGCGCCCCAGCATCGTCGAGCCGAGCACGAGCGTGCCGACGGGGAACGTCATGCCCCACCAGCCTGGGCTGAACGGCATGCGCTTCGTGAAGCCACGCACCGTCATGGCGAGCGCCCAGGCGACGAGCGGCACCCCGATCGTTAGCACGACGTAGCCGTAGACGTGCCCGGCCTGGGTCACCGTCGTCGCGAACTGGCCCTGCAGCATCGACGCCGACTGCCTCGCGATGGCCTGCGCAGCCGCCGTCGACTGACCGACGACGCCGAGCGGCAGCCACGCGGTGATCGACGCCGCGAGCGGCAGCGGCTCGACGAGCCAGTGGTGACGGTAGGCGATCGCGAAGATGATGACCCCGAGCACGAGCGCGACGAAGAAGCAGGCCGCGCTCGCGAGCAGCACCCATACGCGCGCCTGCGGGTCGCTCAGCCAACCGACGATGCCGGCGCCGCCGGTCGCCGAGACCATCGGCGGCACGACCGCCAGACCCCACGCGGTCGTCGGTGTGCTCGGGTCGGCGACGAGCAGACGGGCCGGCACGGCGACGGCGGTGGTGAGGCCGATGACGGTGCCGACGACCCACAGGACGAGGTCGGCCTGCCAGGCTGCGTCCCACAGGCCCACGGAGATTGTCGGGAGCACCGCCGATGTCGCCGAACCGACGGCCAGGACGCCCATCGACACCATGCCCCACTGCGCCATCGCGACGGGGTTCGCGATGCTCGCACGCAACGCGTCGCGGTCACGAGCGATACGGACGACGAACGCGGCGGTGAGGGCGACGAGCAACGTACAGGCGATGAGCCAGAACACCACGGCGAGCAGGTGACCGAACGGGATGACGTCGGTGCGCAGTTCGCTCAGCGTCGCCAGGATGGCGCTGCCCATGACGCTGCCGTACCAAGCCGGCGACGCCGCGGGCACCGTCGTGTTCGCGAAGAACGAGCCGGTGGTGCGGTGAGGCATGACGTCGGTGGCGGTGGCTGTGCTCATGGGTTCCATGCTCCCGCCGTGTCGGCTCGCCCGGTAGCCCTATATCCGGCATGGGGGTATGTGCTTCGCATATAGGCTGGGGTGGTGACGACCTGGCCCGACCTCGCGACGCTCGAACTGCTCGTGGCACTCGCCGACGAGGGCTCGCTCAGTGCGGCCGCCCGACGCTGCGGGGTGGCGCAACCCAACGCGAGTCGCAGCATCGCCCGGCTGGAGCGCGGGCTCGGCCTGTCGCTCATCCATCGCGCGACGACCGGTGCCCGCGTCACGACCGACGGCCTGCTCGTCGTCGAATGGGCGCGCGCGACGCTCGAGGCGGCGCGCGCCCTCGAGACGGGAGTCGCGGCACTGCGCGCTCGTACGCAGGCGCCCCTCGTCGTCATGGCGAGCCAGACGGTCGCCGAACACCTGTTACCGGGATGGATCGCGGGGTGGCAGCACGCCGCGGGTGGCGCGGGCGCCGGTGGCGCTTCCCCTCACGACCCATCGCTTGGCGAGACGCGCGGCATCTCGGTAGCCGTCGGCAACACGACGGAGGTGCTCGCCGCGGCACGCGGCGGTGAGGTGGATCTGGGGTTCATCGAGGGCCCCGGCGCTCCGCCAGGGTTGAACTCCGTCGTCGTCGCGCATGACGACCTCGTCCTCGTCGTCGCGCCGCAGCATCCGTGGGCCGCGCGCTCACGTGTCCGCGCCGAGGAACTGGCGGCCACACCGCTCGTCGCGCGCGAGTCGGGCTCGGGCACGCGGGTGGCCTTGCGCCGCGCCCTCGCGCCGCTCGATGTCGCTCCCCCGGCGCTCGAGCTGGCGAGCAACGCCGCCGTGCGGGTTTCCGCCGCGGCCGGGACGGCTCCCGCCGTCCTCAGCCGGCTCGCTGTCGACGACGCGCTGCGTGCGGGCACCCTCGTGGAGGTCGGCGTCGACGGCGTCGACCTCACCCGCAACCTGAGGGCCGTCTGGGCCGGCCCACGGCGGTTGACGAACCCCGCCGCCGCGGCGCTTCTGGCCACGGCGGCGGGGTGAACGTCACTTCTTCTTCTTGGCCGAGACGTAGATCGGGATGATGCCCTCGACGGCGACCGTGCCGTCCTTGACGAGGCGCCCCGTCACCTTGACGTGGACCTGGAACGGCGGCTCCTTGTCCCAGTCCTCCGGCGTCGTCTCGGCGACGCACTCGATGTCGCCGGGCGTCTTCGCGACGTAGTCGAGCGTGATGCCCTTGGGGATCCAGCGCATGTCGTCGGGCGTCGTCGCCTCCGCGAGCAGCCCCATGGCGCACTCCATGCCGTTGGCGATGGCGATGGCGTGCACGGTGCCGATGTGGTTCTGCACACCCCACCACTTCTTGATCTTCACGACGCCGCGGTGCGGCTCCATCGTCTGGATCATCGGGGCGACCGTGCGGAAGTAGGGCGCCTTGAGCGCGAACGCGGCCGAGAACGCTGCGCGCCCCGCCTTGTCGTTCTTCGCGGTGAGCTTCTTGTACATGCCGTAGACCTGATTCATGGCCCCAAGGTTACCCGCGAGTATCGGCGTTCGCGCCCGATCAGCCGCGCCGGGGACACCGAGCCCGAACGCCGTGGGGACCGAGCGGCACCGCTCAGTTGGCTCGCTTCACCTCGAGGTCGCGCACGATGCGCTCGACCTTGAGACCCTTCGTCTCGAAGCGGGTCGTCGTGCGGCCCTCGAAGCGCGGCGCGAACCCTCCGCGCGCGCCCTCGGGATCGACGTGGGCGTCCCCGGCGTCCGCGAGGCGCCCGGTCCACGGGTTGGTGAAGCGGGGCGACGCCTCGACGACGTCACGCATGTGCCAGGCATAGTCGGCCCAGTCGGTCGCGAGGCGCCAGGTGCCGCCGGGCACGAGGACGTCGGCGACGACGTCGGCGAAGCCGAGCTGCACGAGACGACGCTTGTGGTGCTTCGTCTTCGGCCACGGGTCGGGGAAGAACGTCCACACCTCGTCGACACTGCCCGGCGCGAAGAGCCGATCGAGCGCTTCGGAGGCGTCGATCTCGATGAGACGCACGTTCGTCACGCCCGCGTGGACGGCCTTCGAGATCGTCTGCGCGATGCCGGGACGCCACACCTCCAGAGCGATGAAATCCGTCTCGGGGTGCTCGAGCGCTGCATGGACGATCTGATCCCCCGCGCCCGAACCGATCTCGACGACGAGCTTCGCCCGGCGTCCGAACACCTCGGCGATGTCGAGCCGGAAACCATCGACGGGCTCGGTCGTCCCCGGCTTGCGGGGAACGTCGAGGACGTACTGCTCACCGTTGTCACTCAGCGCACGATGGTGACGCTCCGGCATCCGGCCGCCGCGGCGCGTGAACGAGCGCGTGCGTGCGAGTGGGCGCGGCCCGACCTGCGGGTGCTCCCCCGCGCCCTCCGACGGCTGGCCGGACGTCGCACCCGGAACGTAACCGGGCTTGCTCACTTCTTCTTCTCCGCCGACTCGCCCTGGCTGAGCGCGGCGATGAAGGCCTCCTGCGGCACCTCGACGGAACCGACCATCTTCATGCGCTTCTTGCCCTCCTTCTGCTTCTCGAGCAGCTTGCGCTTGCGGCTGATGTCGCCGCCGTAGCACTTGGCGAGCACGTCCTTGCGGATGGCGCGGATGTTCTCACGGGCGATGACGCGCGTGCCGATGGCCGCCTGGATCGGCACCTCGAACTGCTGACGCGGGATGAGCTCCTTGAGCTTCGTCGCCATCATCGTGCCGTAGGCGTACGCCTTGTCGCGGTGCACGATGGCGCTGAACGCGTCGACGGTGTCGCCCTGCAGCAGGATGTCGACCTTGACGAGGTTGGCGCTCTGCTCCCCCGCGGGTTCGTAGTCGAGCGAGGCATATCCGCGCGTCTTCGACTTGAGGGCGTCGAAGAAGTCGAACACGATCTCCGCGAGCGGCAGCGTGTAGCGCATCTCGACGCGCTCCTCGGACAGGTAGTCCATGCCGAGCAGGTTGCCGCGACGGGCCTGGCACAGCTCCATGACGGCGCCGATGTACTCGCTCGGCACGAGGATCGTCGAACGCACGACGGGTTCGGTGATGTCGGCGATCTTGCCCTCGGGGAACTCGCTCGGGTTCGTCACCTCGCTGACGACGCCGTCGTCCGTCGTCACCTGGTAGACGACGTTCGGCAGGGTCGAGATGAGGTCGAGGTTGAACTCTCGCTCGAGGCGTTCACGCGTGATCTCCAGGTGCAGCATGCCGAGGAAGCCGACGCGGAAACCGAACCCGAGCGCTGCCGACGTCTCCGGTTCGTAGACGAGCGCCGCGTCGTTGAGCTTCAGCTTGTCGAGGGCGTCACGCAGGATCGGGTAGTCGGAACCGTCGATCGGATACAGACCCGAGAACACCATCGGCTTCGGGTCGGAGTAGCCGCCGATCGCCTCGGACGCGGGCTTCGCGGCGTTCGTGACCGTGTCACCGACCTTCGACTGGCGCACGTCCTTCACGCCGGTGATGAGGTAGCCGACCTCGCCGACGGACAGGCCCTTCGTCGGGATCGGCTCGGGCGAGTTGACGCCGATCTCGAGCAGCTCGTGCGTCGCGCGCGTCGACATCATCTCGATCTTCTCGCGCGGGCTGAGCCGTCCGTCGACGACGCGGACGTAGGTGACGACGCCGCGGTAGGTGTCGTAGACGGAGTCGAAGATCATGGCGCGGGCCGGCGCGTCGGCGTCACCGACGGGGGCAGGCAGCTTCTCGACGATGACGTCGAGCAGTTCCTCGACACCGACGCCCGTCTTGCCGGAGACCTTGAGTACGTCCTCCGGTTCGCAGCCGATGAGGCCGGCGATCTCCGCGGCGTACTTCTCGGGCTGCGCGGCCGGCAGGTCGATCTTGTTGAGCACCGGGATGATCGTGAGGTCGTTCTCCATCGCCAGGTACAGGTTGGCGAGCGTCTGCGCCTCGATGCCCTGCGCGGCGTCGACGAGCAGGACGGCGCCCTCGCACGCGGCGAGCGAACGCGACACCTCGTAGGTGAAGTCGACGTGCCCCGGCGTGTCGATCATGTTGAGGCAGTAGGTCGTACCGTCGAGCTCCCACGGCATGCGCACAGCCTGGCTCTTGATCGTGATGCCGCGCTCGCGCTCGATGTCCATGCGGTCGAGGTACTGCGCACGCATGGCCCGATCCTCGACGACGCCCGTCTTGCTCAGCATCCGGTCGGCGAGCGTCGACTTGCCGTGGTCGATGTGCGCGATGATGCAGAAGTTGCGGATCTGCTCCGGCGGCGTCGCGGCGGGCTCGAGTGCCTTGCGGGCCATGGGTGACAACGTGATACCTCGAAGTTCGTCGGGTCGGTGTTCGCCGCCGCGCGCCCTGGAGGCGGCGATGACGCATCGATCTGCGGCCGCCCGTCGCGCCCCGCGAGGAGCACACCGGCGACCCTTCATTCTTTCACGCCCCGACGCCCCTGCCGCACGCGTCACGTACGACGGCCGACGCGACACGTGCATCCAGCGCACGCGAAGAGAGCCCCACTACGATGCGAGACAGATACGCGTCGATCGGGTGTCGTCGAGCACGCGTTGTCGAACCGACGACGCATCACCCACGCCATACCGGTGGACCCGACGAGCCACTCCCCACAGGAGGCCAGCCCATGGATCTCGACAGCACCCTTCGCCCCGCGGCAGAGCGCGTCAAGCAATCCGCCGTCGTCTCCGCACTGATCGTCGCCGCGCTGTGGATCATCGAGGCCCTCGACGTGCTGACGCACCACGCCATCGACGCCGCCGCCTCCCTGAAGGCCTGGGAGGTGAGCGACCTGTGGTCGATCTTCACCATGCCGTTCGCACACTACGGGTGGGCTCATCTCGAGGCGAACAGTGCGTTGCTGCTGCCGCTCGGGTTCGTCCTCGCCCTCAGCGGCCTGGCCGTCCTCGCGCGTGTGACGTTCATCGTCACGTGCACGTCGGGGCTCGCCGCGTGGCTGCTCAGCCCGCCGTACACGGCCGTCGCTGGTGCCTCGGGCGTCGTCTTCGGGTGGCTGACGTACCTCATGGTCCGAGGATTCTGGACGCGCCGCTGGCCCGAGGTCGTCGTGGGGCTCGTCCTCGCCGTCGTCTACGGCAGCGTGCTGTGGGGTGTGCTTCCGCAGAGCACCCACGTCTCGTGGCAGGGTCACCTCGGTGGCGCGATCGGCGGTGTTCTCGCCGCGAAGCTCGTCAGCGATCGGACGGCGTCCTCAGGCTGATCCGCACGGCCCGAGCGTGCCCACGATGACGGCAGAGCCGGGCGAATCAGCGCGGCCACCTCGCGCCACCAGGGGCGCGCTCAGCCTGCGACGGCGGCGCGGCGCGACGTCCATGCCGAGACCAGCGTGATGACGGCGCCCGCCGCCGCGAGCACGGCACCGACGCGCGAGCACCACTCGTACCCGAGCCCCGCGTCGAGGACGACGCCGCCGAGCCAGGCGCCGAGGGCGTTGGCGGCGTTGAGCGTCGCGTGGTTGAGAGCGGCCGCGAGCGACTGGCCCTCGTGGGCGACGTCCATGAGCCGCGTCTGGATCATCGGCACCATGATCGTCGGCACGCAGCCGAGCAGGAACACGAACACGACCGCGCTGACCTTGTTGTGCGCGGCGAAGCCGAAGAGCGACAGGATGATCGCGATCGTCACGAGGCAGCCGAAGATGCCGCGCATGAGCCCGCGCATGGCGACGCGTTCGGACAGGAACGCACCCGCCGTCATGCCGATGCCGTAGATGACCAGGATGACCGGCACGACGGCGTCCGAGAAGCCGGTGAGCTCCGTCATCGTCGGCGCGATGTAGCTGAACGTCGAGAACATGCCGCCGAAGCCGACGACACCGATCGCGAGCGCGAACCACACCTGCGGGCGCGTCAACGCCTTCAGTTCACCGGTGACGGACGTGACGCCCAGGGAGCCCTGGTGCGGGATCCACAACCACACCGCAACGACGGTGAGCAACGCGATGACGGCGACGAGGGCGTACGGCCACTGCCAGCCCAGATGCTGCCCGAGCCACGTCGAGACGGGCACGCCGACGATGTTCGCCACCGTCAGGCCAGCGAGCATCATAGACACGGCCCAGGTGCGCCGGTGCTTCTCGACGAGGGTGGCCGCGACGACGGCGCCGATCCCGAAGAACGCGCCGTGCGGCATGCCCGCGACGAAGCGGGCGAGCAGCAGCATCGGGTAGCTCGAGGCGAGCGCCGAACCGATGTTGCCGACGAAGAACGCAACCATGAGTCCGAGCAGGACGTTCTTGCGCGGCACCTTCGCGAACAGCATCGTGACGAGAGGCGCACCGACGACCACGCCGAGCGCGTACGCCGACACCGCGTGACCGGCGCTCGGGATCGAGATGCCGAGACCCCGAGCGATCTGCGGCAGCAGACCCATCGTGACGAACTCCGTCGTGCCGATGGCAAAACCGCCAAGGGCGAGTGCGAGGATCGCGAGGCCGGCTCGCGGGTAGCTGCCGTGGTGGTTCGAGCGTTCGGCGTCGACGGCCCCGTCGTCGCAGATGTCATGCAGCGCGGTTGCTTCGGTCACCGATCCATTCTTCCGCACCCGTACCCCTACCCCGAGCCGCTGAGGGCGTGCGCACGGCGTGCGTTTCATCACCCGTCGTCACCTGCGTCCGTCGTTCGTGTGAGAGCGCAACCAGGCGGTCGGCGCGTGCCCCGCACCCGTTGCTCCCCCGGACGGACTACGTTCGGACCATGAACCTGCGCACCGTCGCCGTCCGCCTCTCCCGCCTGCTCGCACGTGAGGGCATGAATGCGCTCCTCGACCCCGAACGCCGTGGTGCGCCTTCCCCGCGGCGCGGCCCCGACGGCGTGATCGGGTCGGCAGGAGGGCGGGCCGGCACACCGACGTCACACCGTGAGCACGACGCGCCCAGGGCTCGTCCGGGCGGCCCTGCGCACCCGTATCGCGGCGATTGGACGGCGCCGCTACCCGCGACGGTCTATGCGCCGCATGACGACGGGCATCCCGATCCGGGTGAGGTCGTGTGGGCATGGGTGCCCTACGAGGAGGACCACACGCAGGGCAAGGATCGCCCGGTTCTCGTCATCGCCCGGCACCCGGAGCTGGAAGACTTCGTCCTCGCACTTCCGCTGACGAGCAAGGATCACGACCGTGACGCCGCGCAGGAAGCTCGGTCGGGGCGTCATTGGATGGATGTCGGCTCCGGCGCCTGGGACAACCGTGGACGGCCCAGCGAGGTGCGCCTCGACCGCGTCCTGCAACTCGACGTCACCAGCGTGCGACGCGAGGGTTCACACATCGACGAGCAGACGTTCGACGCCGTCGTCGCCGCCGCCCGCACCCGCTCCCTGGGCCGCTGAGCACACCGCCGCAACGGCGAATCCCGTCCAAATCGGCGATTTTCGTCCACCTCTGCGAATCTCGGTCACATTCGTGCGACGTCATCGACGGGTGGCCGAGAGTCACAACGCCATCGACAGGTGCTGGAACGGCCCTTCGTCGCTGAAACCGGCCTTGCGGTAGAGCGCGTCGCCGCTCTCGGTGGAGAACAGCGAGACCCAGCCGGCCTCCTGCTCGCGACACCACTGCAGTGCGGCGTCGAGCAGTGCCGTGCCGCAGCCGCGGCCGCGGAACTCGGCCTCGGTGCACATGTCGCCGACGTACGCCGAGCGGCCCGAGCCGTCGGGGCCGGGCAGGTGCTGTTCGACGGTCGCCGTCACGCACGACGCGAGCGGCGAGCCGGGGCCCGCGCCCTCGACGCGGTCGATGACGAAGCACGCGTACCCGTCGGAGGCGAGCAGCTGGCGCGCGACGCGGGCGCACCGTTCGCGCCACGCGTCGTCGAGTTCGATGTCGAAGGGCCACCCGTCGATCATGAGCAGCGCCTTGAGGCGCACGATCTCGGGGACGTCATCCTGGGTGGCGCGGCGAATGTTCACGATCCGCACCCTAGCGCGGCACGCCCCGGAGCGGGTCATCCTCGCCCGCACGCCAGTCCCCGGTTACCGATACCGCGCGTACCTACGTTCAGGTAACCTCGGCTTCAGCCGCGTGTCACGCCGCCTCGAACGGCGCTCGCACACCCCGACGCACCGTCACTCACGGAAAGGGCCGAGATGACTTCGACCACCAACCAGGCCTCCCTCGCCGACAAGGGCCAGGCCATCGCACTGCGCCTTCTCGCCAAGGCCGGCGGGCACGATCTGCTCAAGAACCCGGCGATCCGCTCCAAGGTCGAGCGTGCCCTTTACCAGGGCAGCAAGTCCGGTTTCAAGGCTCAGACGGTGGCCGGGCGCGCCTTCACGAAGAAGGCCGGCTCGGGCGACGCGGCACGCACCGCCCCGACGAAGCCGCGCCGCGAGTTCGACCTGACGCCCACCGAGGATCAGGAGACGATCGCCGCCGTCGCCGCCGAACTGGCCGACGAACTGCTGCGTCCCGCCGCGGCGAAGGCCGACGCGGAGCGCGCCCTGCCCGACGAGATCCGTGCGCAGGCCACCGAGATGGGCCTGACGCTCGTCGGCGTCCCGGCCGAGCTCGGCGGCATCGCCGAGGAGCGCAGCGCCGTGATGACGGCCCTCGTTCTCGAGCAGCTCGCCCGCGGCGACATGGGCCTCGCCGTTGCGATCATGGCACCGGCTGCCGTCGCGACCGCCATCGCGAGCTACGGCACGTCCGCGCAGCAGGAGACCTACCTGCCCGCCTTCACCGACGAGAAGAAGCCCGCCGTCGCCGCGCTCGCGCTCGCCGAAGCGGGCCCGCTCGCCGACCCGCGCACCCCCGCGACGACGGCCACCCGGGACGGCGCCGACCTCGTCATCACCGGCGAGAAGGCGCTCGTACCGTGCGCCGACTCCGCCGAATTGTTCGTCATCAGCGTCATGCTCGACGGCGCCGCGCGCCTCGTCATCGTCGAAGCCGGCACCGAGGGCCTGACGACGAGCGAGGAGCCTGCGATGGGCGTGCGCGCCGCGCACACCGGGCGCCTGCACCTCAACGGGGTGCGCGTGCCCGCCGAGAACCTGCTCGGCAAGGCTGACGACACCCTCGATGCCATCCGCCGCTCGCGCCTCGCGTGGGCCGCCCTCGCGTGCGGCACCGGCCGCGGCGTGCTCGATCAGGTCAGGCAGTACGTCGTCGAGCGCAAGGCGTTCGGTGAGCCGATCGGTCACCGTCAGGCCGTCGCGTTCACCGTGTCGAACATCGCGATCGAACTCGATGGGCTGCGCCTCGTCACCCTGCGCGCCGCGGCGCGTCTCGACGCCGGAGACGACGCCGGTGCCGCCGAGACCATCGCTCACGCCCGTGCGCTCGTCGGGATGCACGCCACGCAGATCGGCTCCGACGCCGTGCAACTGCTCGGCGGACACGGCTTCGTCAAGGAGTTCGACAACGAGCGTTGGTACCGCGACCTGCGCGGCGCCGGCGTCCTCGAAGGTGGCGTCAGCGTCTGAGCTCGCCGCTCCGCTGCGCCACCAGCCCTCCTCTTTCCGCGTCTTTTCAGCAAAGGACCCAGTGATGATCGACCTCGAGATCCCGAAGAAGTTCGTCCCCCTTGTCAAGCAGGCCGGCTCGATGGCCGACGAGGTCTTCCGCCCCGTCAGCCGCAAGTACGACCTCGCCGAGCACACCTACCCCGCCGAGCTCGACCTCGTCTCCGCCCTCATCGACGGCATGACCGACTCGGGTGCGAACAACGGCGCGGGCGCCGCCGGTTCCACGCGCGCCAAGGACGGCACCGACCAGGCCCCGGCCAGCACTGACGCCGACGAGGCGACGGGCGTGACGAAGCCCGCGTCCGGCACGAAGGCCGGCAAGGTCAACAAGAACGGCGCCAACATGAGCTCGGCGCTGTCGATCATGCAGACGTGCCGTGGTGACGTCGGGCTGACGCTGTCGATCCCGCGTCAGGGCCTCGGCAACGCCGCCATCGCCGCCGTCGCGAACGACGAGCAGAAGGAGCGCTACGGCAACCGCTGGGCTGCCATGGCGATCACCGAGCCCGACACCGGCTCGGATTCGGGCAACATCCGTACGACCGCGACGAAGGACGGCGACGAGTACGTCCTCAACGGCGAGAAGATCTTCGTCACCTCCGGTGAGCGCGCCGAACTCGTCGTCGTATGGGCGACGCTCGAGCGTTCGCTCGGCAAGAAGGCGATCAAGTCGTTCGTCGTCGAGCGCTCCAACCCTGGCCTCAAACTCGTGCGTCTCGAGCACAAGCTCGGCATCCGCGCCTCCGACACGGCGGCGTTCGTCCTCGAGGACTGCCGTGTGCCCGCGAACGATCTGCTCGGTGACCCCGAGATCCGCACCGAGGGCGGCTTCGGTGGCGCGATGCAGACGTTCGACAACACGCGCCCCCTCGTCGCGGCGATGGCCGTCGGTCTGACGCGCGCCTGCCTCGACTTCACCCGCACCGCCCTCGAGAAGGCCGGCCACGGCCAGGACTGGGACGCACCCGTCGCCGCCCAGACGTACGCCTCGGCGCGCCTCGTGCAGATGGAGGCCGACTACGAGTCGGCGCTACTGCTGACGTTGCGTGCCGCGTGGATGGCCGACAACGGCAAGCCCAACTCGATGGAGGCGTCGATGGCGAAGGCGAAGGCGGGCCGCACGTGCGTCAACGTCGCGCTGCAGTGCGTCGAACTCGTCGGAGTCGACGGCTACGCCGAGAGCGAGCTGCTCGAGAAGTGGGCGCGTGACGCGAAGATCCTCGACATCTTCGAAGGCACGCAGCAGATCCAGTTGCTCGTCGTCGCTCGTCGCCTGCTGGGTCTGACAAGTGGGCAGCTGAAGTAATCTCGCTCCCCTTGTCGATCATCGCCCGGAAACGCCTCGTCCCTGACGCGTTTGCGGGCGATGATCGTTCGGCGGGGCGCACTGCGCGCGGGGCGGCGGCCTTCTCACCAGAAGCATCGCTCGTGAAGTTGAATCGTGAAGTGACCCCCGGTGTCACAGCCATACGAGACATGGGTCAGATTGTGGTGTGACCACCTGATGCAGCCTCTTCGCGAACGCCAAGTGCCGCGCGCTGTTCATCTCTCGGATGCTGCTCATGGTCAGTGCCGTCATGGGGGACGTTCGCGCTGGGCGTCGTGATGTTCGACCAGACCCGCTCCCCCTTGTTGACCGCGCTGGTCATGTTCGGCCGGCCACTGGTCCAGCTCGTCACGTCGCGCTACCTGCTCGCCTCGAGCGACCTCCTGCGCCCGCGCACCGCCATGATGATGACGGGCGTCGTCGCCGCCTGCGTCGACAGCATCCAGGTCATCCCGTCACGGCCGTGGTGGATGCGCTTCGTGCTCGTCGCCGTCATGCACTTCGCCCTCGCCGCGACCATCGCGCTGCTGTCGGACATCGTGCCCAAGGAAGCGTTCGTCCTCGGGCGCGCAACGCTCAACATGACGGTGAGCACCGTCCAGGTCGTCGGCAACGCCCTCGGCGCCATCCTGCTGACGTGGGTGGCCCGCACGAACCTGTTCCTCATCTCCGCCGGGGCGGCCGTCGTCGCCGTCATCGGCACCCGCATCGGCCTGCAGGACTACCCGCCAAGGGCTCCTGCTGCCGCTGCGCCTGCTGCTCGCCGCACCGTTCCTCGTGTTCGCCCTTCACCCGCCGATCGTGCTCGCCGCGCCTTTGGGCGGCCTCGCCGCCATCGGCTACGCCGCTGCCCTGCCCCTACAAGAACGCCTCGTCGCAGCCATCGACCCCGACACCAAGGGCCAAGCCTTCGGCCTGCTCAGCACCGGCACCATGGTCGGCCAAGCCGCCGGCGCGCTCCTCATCGGAGGCATCGCCAACATCGTCGGAGCCGCCACCGTCATGACGATCGCCGCTGTGCTCGCCATCACGACGTCGCTGCTGCTCATGCCGGCGCTGCGCGGGACGATGCCTGCCGAAGACGAAGCCGTGGCGCTGGCGTGACGATAGGCTCACGCGCATGGCGGCGAGTTTCTCGCGCGTCGCCGGAGGTCTCACGCGCTTCGCGCGTCGTGGCGTGGCGGCGCGAGGTCCACGCGCTTCGTGCGTCGTGGAGCTATGGGGACTCCGTCGGGCTCGCTAGCGCTCGCCCTCCTCCTCGAATCACAGAGTTCGATCAAAAACAGAAACAGAGGACCACCCAGACGAAAAGCGTGTCTGGGTGGTCCTCTGTTTCTATCTTGTGGAGCTATGGGGATTCGAACCCCAGACCTCTTCCATGCCATGGAAGCGCGCTACCAACTGCGCCATAGCCCCGTGACCCACTTACGTGAGCACTCGCAGAACGTTACCTCCTCGACGCAGCAAGTCCAACTCGAGTTCACCCCGATGCGACGACTCCTCAGGGTCACGCGCTGCGTGCGTGCACCGCTGGGGCGTGGCGCGCTTCGCGCGTCTCAGCGTCGCGCACACGCGCCTCGCGCGCGTCGGAGCTATGGGGACTCCGTCGGGCTCGCTGGCGCTCGCCCTCCTCCTCGAATCACAGAGTTCGATCAAAGACAGAAACAGAGGACCACCCAGACGAAAAGCGTGTCTGAGTGGTCCTCTGTTTCTGTCTTGTGGAGCTATGGGGATTCGAACCCCAGACCTCTTCCATGCCATGGAAGCGCGCTACCAACTGCGCCATAGCCCCGCACTCACCTCGTGAGCAACCCGTGTACCTTAACCGGCCGGCCACCCACGAAGCAAATCACCCGCACGCACGCCGCGAGCACCGACACGCGAACGGTCACGCCGCCTTCGGACGCTTCTTGCGCACGTACACGAGACGCCTCGCATGCGCGACGACCGTGCCGTCAGCCAACGTCAGATCACACTCGAACCAGCGCAACACCTTCGACCCGTCAGCGGCCTGCGCACGGATCTCCTCGACGACGTCCTTGGGCATCCCGTACACGCCGTACACCGTCGATGTGCCCGGCGAACGGAACTCGATCTCACACGCCTGATCCCACACGAGATACTCCGGACCCAACTGATGCATGAGCAGCAATGGGAAGAACGCATCCGTCATCGCGTTGATCGACCCACCGAACGCCGTGCCGTTCTGGTTGCGATTCAGCCGATTGAGCTTGAGTTCGACGCGCGCTTCGCTCCAGTCGTCCGAGAACGACTTCACCCGCAACCCCATGCCCACCAGCGGCGGGTAGAAGTTCATGAGCCGCCCGAACGTGCGTGGCGACATCCGCTTGCGCTCGCGCCCCGCGTGCCGACTCATCGCCGCACCTCGTCCCCGCGACGGGCCTCGTCCGCACGGCCCGCGACGGGCACACCCACGAGACGGTTGATCGCCGGTGAGGCCAAGCCCATCCCGACACCACCGAGGATCGGCGGCAACCACGCCCCGAACGCGTCGTCGAGGACGCTGTCAGGAAGGAGGGACCGCGCCACGACGATGACGGCGACGAACACCACCAACCCGAGCGCGAGAGCCGCGAGAACGCGAAGCCACTCCTGGCGCCCCATTGGTCGAGAACCACCCTCGATCCCCAACCATCGCGCCATCGACTTGCTGCTGCCGTGCTCGCTCACTTGAGCCTCTCTCCTCGTCCGCGTGCGATCCGCCCTGATCATGCCACGCCTGACGCGACGCCGGCGGTCCCTTCACGAGGGTGCCCCGCCCCCACTCCGCCGCGAGGACCGAGCCCGGAAACCGAGACATGAACGACCCTCCGCCGACACGAGAAGACGCGGCCGCACCACAGAGCCCACGAGCCGGCAGGCTCACTCCCCCGCGTTCCAGCGTTCGATGGCCCAACCACCGTCGCGACGCTCGACGAGCGTCACCCAGTGGCAGTTGTCGATGCTCCGGAACGACGTGCGCACGGTCTGCGGCGCCAGCCCCGCCAACGCACCCGCCACCCCGCGGATGACGGCGCCGTGCGTCACGACGAGCACACTCTCCCCCGGGGTTGCCAACGACACGGCATCACGCACGCCCGCCTCGACGCGTGCCGTCGCCTCGGCGAGCGTCTCGCCGCCGTCACCGCGCCGGACGTCGTCGCCACGCGCGATCGCGGCCGACGCGTCGGGCCAGCTCGCAGCGACCTCGGCGTGCGTCAGACCGGCCCACGCACCCATGTCGATCTCGACGAGCCGAGCGTCCTCGGTGCGCACGAGCGGCCGACCGGCCAGGTCGAATGCACCCTTGAGCACGGACGTGGTCTGCGCCGCGCGCCGCGCCGGCGACGTCACGAGGCGCGTGATCGAACCGTCGCGCACGAGCAGCGCCGCGGCACGCTCGGCCTGGCGGAGCCCCACGTCGTCGATCGGCACGTCCAGGCGGCCCTGCCAGCGCCCCTGCTCGTTCCACGCCGTGCGCCCATGACGCAAGAGAATGACCCGCCGCAGCGGGTCATTCTCGGGGGACGTCGGCGTCACGCGTCGGCGGGCTCGTCGAGCTCGAGTTCGATGACGGGGCAGTCCTGCCACAGGCGCTCGAGGTCGTAGAACTCGCGGTCCTCCTCGTGGAAGGCCTGCAGGACGATGTCACCGAAGTCGATGAGCACCCAACGCCCGGAGGCGCGGCCCTCACGTCGCTGAGGCTTCGCGCCGAGCGGCAGCAGCGCCTCCTCGACGGCGTCGACGATGGCGTTGACCTGACGCTCGCTCTCCGCGGAGGCGATCACGAACGTGTCGGTGATGGCGAGCTGATCACTCACGTCGATCGCGGTGATCGACGTGGCGAGCTTGTCCGCGGCGGCCTGGGCGGCAGCTCGCGTCAGCTCGAGGGAACGGTCTGTTGCGGACACTCAGTCCTCCTGGAGGGAGCCCGCTCGGGGCCCATAAAGCTGGTACTTGTGGATGTACTGCACGACGCCGTCGGGCACGAGGTACCACACGGGTTTGCTCGCACGCACCCGGTCACGGCAGTCGGTCGAGCTGATCGCCATGGCCGGGATCTCGAGCAGGGTGACGCGATCGTGCGGCAGCCCCGCGTCACTGAGCTCGTGCCCGGGGCGCGTGACGCCGATGAAGTGCGCCAGCTCCCACAGCTCGTCGACGCCCTTCCACGACAGGATCTGCGCGAGCGCGTCGGCCCCTGTGATGAAGAACAACTCCGAATCGGGACGCAGCCGCTTGAGGTCCGTCAACGTGTCGCGCGTGTACGTCGGGCCCTGACGGTCGACGTCGACGCGGCTCACGCTGAAGCGCGGGTTAGACGCCGTCGCGATGACCGTCATGAGATAACGGTGCTCGGCCGGCGCGACATCTCGTCCGGCCTTCTGCCACGGCTGACCCGTGGGCACGAAGATCACCTCGTCGAGGTCGAGGAGGCTTTGAACCTCACTCGCCGCGACGAGGTGACCGTGGTGAATGGGGTCGAACGTGCCGCCCATGACCCCGATTCGTGATGTCAGTGGTTCACACCCTGGTTCTGACCCCCACCTCGCACACCGGCGGGGCCGTGGCCCTTGGGGGCACCGTAGCGGGCCGCGGTGTTGCGGAAGGCCCACAGCAGCGCGAACAACAGGCCGAAGATGCACAGGGCCATCAGACCAAAGGCCCACGGCGGCATGGCGATGTGGTTCTCCTCGAGCTCCGGAACATCCACAGCGGCGACAAGCGAAACGAACGACGTCATGAAAGCAAGGATACTGCCTCAGCACAGCCCGATGACAGCGACCCTTCCTAACGTCTCGATCGACACGGTGCCACCGCGCACGAGCCGATCCGCCGAGAAGGTAGCCATGACCTCCCACCCCAGCCTCGACACCCTCCCCAACGGCGCACCCCACCTGTCCGTCGTCGTCCCGATGTACGACGAGCAAGAGGTCCTGCCCCTGTTCGCCGAACGCCTGCGCCCCGTCCTCGACGGGCTCGAGGTGCCGTACGAGGTCGTGTGCGTCGACGACGGATCCCGCGACGCGACCGCGTCGCTCCTGCACGCGATGCGTCGGACGTGGCCGCAGGTGCGTCTCATCCAGCTGCGCGCGAACTCCGGGCACCAGGCGGCGATCAGCGCGGGCCTCGCCCGAGCCCGGGGACGCTGGATGGTGACGATCGACGCCGATCTGCAGGATCCACCCGAGGTGATCGCCCAGATGCTCGAGGTGGCCGAGCGAGAACACGTCGACGTCGTCTACGGCGTGCGCACCGACCGCAGCACCGACACCGCCTTCAAGCGCGTCACCGCCGAGGCGTTCTACGCACTCATGCACCGCCTCGGCGCGCGTGGGGCAATGAACGCCGGCGACTTCCGACTCATGTCGCGCACGACCGTCGACGCCGTCCTCGCGCTGCCGGAGACCAACCGGGTGCTGCGCCTCGTCGTGCCGGCCCTGGGCTTTCCGTCGGCCGACGTCGGCTACCGCCGTGACGAGCGGGCCGCCGGCGAGTCGAAGTACCCGTTGAGCAAGATGATCAGGCTGACGCTCGACTCCGTCACGGGCGTCTCCAGCGCTCCGCTGCGCCTCGCGACGTGGTTCGGTCTCGCGGGCTTCGTCCTCGCCTTCGCGGTGGCCGCATTCGCCGTCGTCTCGAAGCTGACGGGTCACTCGATCACCGGATGGGCGTCCACGATCGTCGTCGTCAGCGGCTTCGGCGCGATGCAGCTGCTGTGCCTCGGCGTGCTCGGCGAGTACGTGGGCCGCCTGTTCCAAACGGCCCAGGCGCGCCCGACCCGCTACGTCGCCTACGACTCGTTCGAGGCCGGGGGCCAGGGCACGGGCGATGATGCTCGCTACGGCGTCGAGACACAGAGTGGTTCCCGCGCAGGCGGAGCACACCCCGTCGCCGAACCCGGGTTCGAGGTGCTCGCCCAGGCGTCATGACACGCCGGGCGCCGTGCCGCGACGAACGCGCTTCAGGCGCCGAGCGTCACCCCGAAACGTCGGGACCGTCGTCAGGATGCGGCGCGAGTGACGTCAGCGGATCTGGCCGTCGCCGTCGACGATCCACTTCGTCGTCGTCAGCTCCGCGAGCGCCATCGGGCCGCGTGCGTGCAGCTTCTGCGTCGAGATGCCGATCTCGGCGCCGAAGCCGAACTCGCCGCCGTCGGTGAAACGCGTCGAGGCGTTGATCATGACGACGGCCGAGTCGACCTGCGCGGCGAACGTGCGCGCTGCCGCGCGGTCCTCGGTGACGATGCAGTCGGTGTGATGCGTCGAGTAGCCATCGATGTGGGCGATCGCCCCCTCGAGGCTGTCCACGACACCGACCGACATCTCGAGGCCGTGGAACTCGGTGCCCCACGCCTCATCCGTGACGGGCTGGGTCGCGACGCCACCGGCGAGGGCAGCGGCGCGTTCGTCGGCGTGCAGGACGACACCGCGCTCGGCGAGCTCGGTGAGCACGCGGGGCAGAAACGTCTCGGCGACGTCGGCGTGCACGAGCAGACTCTCGGCCGCGTTGCACACGCTCGGCCGGTGCGTCTTGGAGTTCACGGTGATGTCGAGCGCCATGTCGAGATCCGCCGCGCGATCGACGTAGACATGGACGTTGCCCGTGCCCGTCTCGATGACCGGCACGCTCGAACCGGTGACGACCGCCTCGATGAGCGCGGCCCCACCGCGCGGGATGACGAGATCGACGAGACCGCGCGCGGTGATGAGCGCCGTCACGTCGTCGTGGCCGCCGTCGAGCAACTGCACCGCATCGGCGGGGAGTCCCTGCTGTTCGTACGAGGCGCGCAGTGCCTCGACGATCGCGGCGTTCGTCGCCGCCGCGGCCGAGCCGCCGCGCAGGATCATCGCGTTGCCGCTCTTCAATCCGAGCCCCGCTGCGTCGACGGTGACGTTGGGGCGCGCCTCGTAGATCATGCCGACGACCCCCATCGGCACGCGCACCTGCTTGATCTGCAAGCCGTTGGCGAGAGTGTTGCCGCGCGTCACCTCGCCGACGGGGTCGGGCAGCGCCGCGACGTCGCGCAGCGCCTGCGCGACCTGGGTGACGCGTTCGGGCGTCATCCGCAGCCGATCCTGCAGGCTCTCGCTCATGCCGCCCGCAGCGCCCCGCGCCAGGTCCTCCTCGTTCGCCGCGACGATCGTCGCGGACGCGGCCTCGACGGCGTCGGCGAGCGTCAGCAGCGCGGTATCCTTCTCGGCGCGCGAGAGCAGCGCGAGGCGTTTCGACGCGGCGCGCGCCGCGCGACCGGCGGTCTCGATGCGGTGACGGGTTTCTTCAGCGACGTCGCTCATGCGCCCACTGTAGGAGCGCACGCCCGCCTCGCTCCAGTCCGCCCGAGCGCTTCTTCACGGTGTGGGCACGCACCTCGCGCACCCCGCCGACCCGCGCGCGCAGCTCGTCCTCGATGCGCCGGTGCAGCGTCATCGCCGCAGCGGGGCAGCCGTCGCACGCGCCCGTGAGGCTGACGGTGACGACGCCGCGCTCGACGCCGATCAGCGTGATGTCGCCGCCGTGCGAGTGCGCCACTTGCTCGGCGACGTCCGCGACGACCACTCGGGCCTGCTCGGCGATCTCGGTGTCGTCGGCAGCGCCCTCGTCGAGCTCGCCCACGGCGTCCCCGTCGGCGTTGCCCGAGGCATCGCTCGGCTCGACGCCGCCGGGCTCACGCGCAACGAATCGGCTCGACGCGTCAGCAAGCACGTCGCTCAGCGCGTCGCGCACGGCTGCTCCGTCACTCGCCCAGGTGTGCGGCGCGCTCAGCCTGACGACGAGCGCGCCCGGTTCGCTGACCACGTCGCCGACGCCCGCGCGCGTCAGCGCCTCGGGCCACGCCGCGAGCGCTCCGAGCGGGACGTCGCACCGCGCTCCGGAGAAGCGCCACCGCACGACGTCTGGATCGGGTGTTGCCTCCGGGTGCAGGGCGAGGTCGCTCATGTGATCGCGAGCACGATGTGGCGAGCGAAGAACGCCATGCCCCATGCGAGGACGAACATGTACGCCCACGCGATCGCCGGCCAGCGCCACGTGTTCGTCTCGCGACGCATGATCGCGATCGTCGAGACGCACTGCAGGGCGTAGACAAAGAACACGAGCAGCGCGACGACCGTCGCCGTCGTGAAGACGAGCTGCCCGGCGTGCGGGCCGTCGCTGAACGTCATCTTCATGAGCGCCGCGCGCGGGTCCTCGGGGTCGGTCGCGCTCGCCACCTGCCCGAGCGTCGCGACGAAGACCTCGCGCGCACTCGTCGCGCCGAGCAGCCCGACGCAGATGTGCCAGTCGAACCCGAGCGGCGCGAAGATCGGCTCGATGAACCGCCCGATCGAGGCGGCATACGAGTGGTCGATGACGTACGCGGCCTTCTCGGTGTCGCCCATCCCGGCGGTCTCGGCGCCGCGGGCCGGGAAGTTGAGCAGCACCCACAGCGCGACGGTCGTCGTCAGGATGATGCCGCCGGCCTTGCGCAGGAACATACGCACCGAGTGCCACATCGTCGTCACGACGTTGCGGATCGACGGGAAGCGGTACGGCGGCATCTCCATGTAGAACGGCAGCGACGCATCGCGCAGCGCCGTCGCCTTGAACACGGCGACCGCGACGAGGGCCGACAGCCCGCCGAGCACGTACAGCCCGAAGAGCACGAGGCCCTGCGCGTTGAACGGCCCGTACCGCTGCCCCGGTTCGACGAGCAGCGACGTCAGCAGCACGTAGACGGGCAGGCGCGCCGAGCACGTCATGAGCGGCGCAGTGATGATCGTCGCGATGCGGTTGCGTGACGACGGGATGGTGCGCGTCGCCATGATGCCTGGCACCGCGCATGCGAACGAGCTGAGCATCGCGACGAACGCGCGGCCCTCCAGCCCCGTGGCGGCCATGATCCGGTCCATGAGGAACGCCGCGCGCGACAAGTACCCGACGTTCTCGAGCAGCGACAGGACGAGGAACAGCAGCATGATCTGCGGCACGAAGACGAGCGTCGCGCCGACACCACCGATGATGCCGTTGCCGACGAGTGAGGCGAGCGTGTCGTTCGGGATGTGTTGCGCCTGGGCGCCGAGCCACGCGAACCCCTGCTCGACGAGATCCTGCAGCGGCGCGGCGACGGTGAAGATGGCCTGGAAGAACATGAACATCGTCGCGAAGAACACGGCGAGACCGGCGACCGGGTGCAGCAGCACCGCGTCGATGCGCCGCGAGCGCGTGTCCTGCCCGGCGGGCGTGTACTCGGCGGCCGCGAGCACCGAACGCGACCACGGCGCGAGCTGCGCATCCTGCGTCGGCGGGCTGACGACGGGCCGCGTCCAGGCGGGGACGTCGGCGAGCAGGGCGCGGATGTCGTCGACCCCCGCGCCCGTCGCCGCCATGACGGCCCGCACCGGCACGCCGAGGGCCCGCTCGAGGGCTGCGACGTCGAGGTGGCCGCCGCGCGCGTGCAGTTCGTCGATCATCGTGAGGGCCAGCATCGTCGGCTTGCCCAACGCGATCGCGCGCGCGACGAAGGGCAGCGAGCGTCGCAACGTCGTGGCGTCGGCGACGACGATGAGCGCGTGGGGTGCCGGCACGCCGTCGAGTCGGCCGGCGAGGGCATCGACGACGACCTGCTCGTCGGGGCTCACGGCCTCGAGGCTGTAGGTGCCCGGCAGGTCCTCGAGGACGAGGTTCGTCTCGCCTGCGCGCACGTCTCCGAACGAACGCGACACCGTCACGCCCGGGTAGTTGCCCGTCTTCGCGCGCAGACCGGTGAGTCGGTTGAACAGGCTTGACTTGCCGGCGTTCGGCGCGCCCAGCAGCGCGACGCGGGTGCTCGTCGCGGCGTCCGCTGTCGCGACATCATCGGGGGCGTGGCAGCTCACAGGACGTCGACGCGGATGGCACCCGCGTCACGCCGACGCAGGCAGAGTTCGTAGTCGCAGACACGGAAGACCATCGGATCGCCCATCGGCGCACGGCGCACGACCTCGATCTGTTCACCCTCGCGGAAGCCGAGCTCGCGCAGGCGACACAGGACGGCGTCGGCGCACCGGGACGCATCGAATCCGACGACGGTGGCGTGGGAGCCGGGCCGCAGCAGGTCGAGAGTCGTCATGGGCCTCACCTTCGGAGCGTTCGCATCGTCGCGGGACGCGGCGATCATAGGCAAGGCTAACTTTACTCCCCCGGGGCGAACAAGTGGCTCAGGGCAGCAGCACCAGATGATCGCGGTGGACGAGGCTGCGCTCGAAAGCCGGGCTGATGGCCTCGCTCAGATCGCGAGTCGTGCGCCCCATGGCACGGTGCACGTCGGCGACGTCGTAGTTGACGAGCCCGCGCGCGAACACGTGGCCGTGACGGTCGGCGAGGTCGACGGCGTCGCCTGCGAGGAATCGCCCCTGCGCCTCGATGACACCCGCGTGAAGCAGCGAGCGCCCCTTCGTCCGCACGGCCTCGACCGCGCCATCGTCGAGCACGAGGCGCCCGGCCGGGTGCGTCGCGTGCGCGAGCCACAGGCGTCGCGCGCTGCGACGACGACCTGTCGGCGCGAATGCCGTGCCCACCTGCTCGCCGAGCAGCGCGTGGCGCGCGTTCGGCATCGACGTCAGCATCGTCGGGATGCCGGCTGCGGTTGCGATGCGCGCCGCGTCGACCTTCGTCCGCATGCCCCCGGTGCCGACACCGGATCCGGTGCCGCCGATCTCGACGTCATCCATCGCGGCGACGTCGGCGACGAACGGGATCCGCGAGGTGCCCTCGCGGCTCGGCGGACCGTCATAGAGGGCGTCGACGTCCGAGAGCAGGATGAGCGCGTCGGCGTCGACGAGGTGCGCGACGAGCGCCGCGAGCCGGTCGTTGTCACCGAAGCGGATCTCCTGCGTCGCGACCGTGTCGTTCTCGTTGATGACGGGCACCGCGCCGAACTCGAGCAGCGTCTGCAGCGTCGAGCGGCCGTTGAGGTACGTGGCGCGGCGGGTGACGTCCTCCGTCGTCAGCAGCACCTGCCCCATCGTCAGCCCGAGACCCTGAAACAGCAGCGAGTACGCGGACATGAGCTGTCCCTGCCCGACGGCTGCTGCGGCCTGCGCCTGCGGCAGCTCCGTCGGGCGCGTCGGCATGCCGAGCTGGCCCATCCCCGCAGAGATGGCTCCGGAGGAGACGAGCAGCACCTCCTTGCCCGCGTGCCGACGCTCGGCCAGCACCCCGACGAGCTCCGTCAGCGCCTCGTGGTTGATGCCGCCGCTCGTGTGGGTGATCGAACTCGACCCCACCTTGACGACGACGCGCTTGGCTTCGCGGATCTGCGCGCGCACCGCGTCGCCGTCGACGGCAGGGGTCGTCGGGGGCGTCTGCGGGGCGTGCTCGGCATGATCGTGCTCGTCGCGCACGTCAGCCGCACGCGTGGCGTGCTCGTCGGGCATGGTCGTCGTGGCGTCTGCGTTCATCGGGCGACTCCTTGCTGCACCGACGCGCGGGGCGCGTCACTCCTCGGTGCGGTAGCTCTCGTGCTCGGTCCAGACTCCGGCCTGACGTTCGGCCGCGAGCTCTTCGCGCGCCAGACGCTGACCGTCCTTGCGGTTGTGGAACTCGTCGCGCTTCTCGGCGCGCGACGGACGCGACGCCTCCTCGAGGCGCAGGTCGGTGCCGCGGGCGCCGAGCAGTTCGGCGCCGGCCTGCAGGGTGGGCTCCCAGTCGAAGACGACAGCGTTGTCGCCGGGACCGATGAGGACGGTCGAGCCGGGCACCGCGCCCGCCTTGAACAACTCCTCCTCGATACCGAGGCGGTTGAGACGATCGGCGAGGTAGCCGACGGCCTCGTCGTTGCTGAAGTCGGTCTGGCGCACCCAGCGCGTCGGGCGATCCCCGACGATACGGAACAGCGTGCCGTGCGTGCCACCCTCCTTCACGATGCGGAACCCGGCGTCGTCCATGGCCTTCGGACGCACGATGACGCGCGCCGGCACGGCCGACTCGACCTCCTGACGCGCCTGCTCGACGTGCTTGGCGAGCGCGAACGTCAGCTCCTTGAGGCCCTGGTGCGCAACGGCGGAGACGATGAACACCTCGAGGCCGCGTGCTTCGAGGTCGGGCTTGACCATCTCGGCGAGTTCGCGGGCGTCCGGCACGTCGGCCTTGTTGAGCACGACGATGCGGGTGCGCTCGGAAAGGGGCTTGCCGCCGAGGGATTCGTCGGCGACGTACTCGCTCAGTTCGTGCTCGATCGTGTCGAGGTCGCTCATCGGGTCACGGCCCGGCTCGAGCGTCGCGCAGTCGATGACGTGGACGAGGACCGAGCAGCGCTCGACGTGACGCAGGAACTCCAGGCCGAGGCCCTTGCCCTGGCTTGCGCCGGGGATGAGACCGGGCACGTCGGCGATCGTGAAACGCTGCGAACCGGCCGTCACGACACCGAGATTGGGCACGAGCGTCGTGAACGGGTAGTCGGCGATCTTCGGCTTCGCGGCGCTGACGACGGAAACGAGCGAGCTCTTGCCGGCGCTCGGGAAACCGATGAGGGCGACGTCGGCGAGCGTCTTCAGCTCGAGCACGATGTCGTTGCTCTCCCCCGGCTCGCCGAGCAGCGCGAAACCGGGCGCCTTGCGCCGCTGGCTCGCGAGGGCCTTGTTGCCGAGGCCGCCGCGGCCACCGGCGGCCGCGACGTAACGGCTGCCGAAACCGACGAGGTCGGCGAGGATCGTGCCGTCGCGATCCTTGACGACGGTGCCCTCCGGCACGGGCAGGACGAGGTCGTCGCCGTCGGCGCCGTTGCGTTCGTCACCGGCACCCGGCTTGCCGTTCTGCGCGCTGCGGTGCGGGCTCTTGTGGTACTCGAGCAGCGTCGTCACCTGCGGGTCGACCTCGAGGACGACGTCACCGCCGTGCCCGCCGTTGCCGCCGTCCGGGCCACCGAGCGGCTTGAACTTCTCACGATGCACGGAGGCGACGCCGTGCCCACCGTTGCCGGCCGTCACGTTGAGGACGACGCGGTCGACGAAGTTGGTTGCCATGGGTGATTCCTTTCGGCGCGCGCGAGGCGCGTGGCGCGGCCGGGCCCGTGAGGCCCGTGGTGCCGCCGTGATGCGGTGCCGCGTCGATGCGTCACCACGTTGATTCTATGAGCGTTCCGAGACGCACGTGAGGGGGTGAGCCGCGACGCGCGGGCTCACCCCCTCACGCGGGGTGATCAGATGATCGCGTGAGCGATCAGGCCGTGATCTCCGGCTCGACGACGATGTCGACGACCTTGCGGCCCTTGCGCTCGCCGAACTTGACGGCGCCCGGGGCGAGGGCGAAAAGCGTGTCGTCGCCGCCACGGCCGACGTTCTCGCCGGGGTGGAAGTGCGTGCCGCGCTGGCGGACGATGATCTCGCCCGTGCCGACGACCTGGCCGCCGAAGCGCTTCACGCCGAGTCGCTGTGCATTGGAGTCACGACCGTTGCGGGTCGAGGATGCACCCTTCTTGTGTGCCATGTCAGAGCCTCTTTCGAAATCTGTGGAAGATCAGGGATGAGCGCGGGGCTCAGCCGATCTTGGTGACCTTGATCTGCGTCAGCGGCTGACGGTGGCCCTGGCGCTTGCGGTAACCCGTCTTGTTCTTGTACTTCATGATGGTGATCTTCGGGCCCTTGGCGGCCTTGACGACCTCGGCGGCCACCTTGACACCGGCCAGCTTGTCGGCCTCGACCGTGATGTCGGCACCGTCGACCAGCATGAGCGGCTTCAGCTCGATGCTCTCGCCCGGCTGCGCCGAGACCTTGTCGATGAGGAGGACATCGCCGACGGAGACCTTCTCCTGGCGACCACCCGCGCGAACAATCGCGTACACGTTGGACTCTCTTTCGTCATGGCACGCTCGCTCTGTCTGACCGGCCGATAGCTACCCCGGTTTCGCCGCGCACACGCACGAGGCGCAGGCTGGCGGTGACGGGACATCGGGCGCGGTGGGCGCACCAAAGGTAAAGAATACCTGGCGGCGGGTGCGGGGCCCAAATCGTCCTGATGGCCCGCCCGCTGTCGGCGCGGCTTCCCTCACCACGACGCTTGAGGTCTGGACCCCGCCATGCGGGACTGCAGTCCTCACGACGACGGTTGGGGGCCAAAACTCCGCCATGCGGAGTTTCGGCCCCCAAGATCATCGGGGACGACGTGGTGCGCGCCCCGCGTGATCGATCAGTCGTCGCTCGGCGCCTTCGGCGCGGGTGCCCCGGCGGGCGAGCTGACGCGAGCGCGCTTCTTGCGCGCCGGAGCCTTCTGCTCGCCAGCAGCAGCCGACGCCGCGTCAGACGTGCTGCTCGCCGTAGCCGTGTTGTGGGCTGTGGCCGTGTCGTTCGCGGTGGTCGTGTCGCCCGTCGTGGTCGAACCCGTCGAGTTCGACGCCGAGCCGGCCTCCCCTGCGACCTTCGTCAACGGGGCCGACGACGACGCCGGCGCGCTGAGGTCGACCGGCTGCAGAGTGACGGGCGCACCCGCGCTCGAACCGGCGCGGCGACGCGGACGCTTCGTCGGCGCCGGCGTCGTCCCGGCCGACGAGGTGACGACTGTCGATGACGTGGCGTCCGCCGGAGCATCCGACGTCGATGCGGCACCCTGCGTCGGGCCGTCGGTCGATGCCGTGTCCGTGCTGGAGCTCGCCAGTGCCGCCGAAGTCGACGGCGTAGCTGAGGTCGACGTGCCCGACTCAGATGCCTCGGACGGTGCGGTCGATGCCGACGCCGCCGGCACCGTCATGACGCTCGCCTCACCGGCTCGTGCGGGCGCACCCGTCGACGTCGCCGCGCGACGCGAACCGCGACGACGCGCCGTCGGGGCCTGCGCCGTCGACGCCGTCGCAGTGGCAGCGCTGCCCGCGTCGGCAGGAGCCGAACCGCTCACCGCCGTGCCGTTCGTCGCGATGTCGGCAGCGGCACCCTCGTTCGCCGCAGGCGCGCTCGCCACGTCGCCCGCGTCCGTCGAGGCGTCGGCAGCAGCCTGGGCGACGCGCTCCGAACGCGGCTTGACGCGGCCGGAGCGGCGCGTGCCCGACTTCTGGGGCGCACTTGTCTCGGGAGCAGCCTCAGCCGAGCCTGCGCCGTCCTGCCGCGACACCGTCATGACGGCGTCGTCGTCAGACGCGGTGGAGACGGGCTTCGACGTCGCCGACTTGTCGCCCGCGGAGATCGCTGCGGCGTGCGCGGCCGCGGCGATCTGCGCGAAACCGTTGTCGCGCTCCGCCTTCGACTCGCCGGCCTCGTCCTGACGACCCTGGTGCTGACCGCCGTTCGAGCCGCCGCTCGAACCGTGCGAACCGTTGCCCGGGGTGTCACGGCCACCACGACCACCGCGCCCGCCACGACCCTTGCGGTTCGTGTCGTTGCCGTTGATGTCGCGATTCTCGACCGGGTGGTCGTGGATGACGATGCCGCGCCCCTGGCACGACTCGCACGTCTCGGAGAAGACCTCGACGAGGCCCGCGCCGACGCGCTTGCGCGTCATCTGCACGAGGCCGAGCGAGGTGACCTCGGCGACCTGGTGCTTCGTGCGGTCGCGGCCCAGGCACTCGAGCAGGCGACGCACGACGAGCTCGCGGTTCGCCTCGAGCACCATGTCGATGAAGTCGACGACGATGATGCCGCCGATGTCGCGCAGGCGCAGCTGACGCACGATCTCCTCGGCCGCCTCGATGTTGTTCTTCGTCACGGTCTCCTCGAGGTTGCCCCCGGAGCCGACGAACTTGCCGGTGTTGACGTCGACGACCGTCATCGCCTCGGTGCGGTCGATGACGAGCGAACCGCCCGACGGCAACCACACCTTGCGGTCCATGGCCTTGGCGAGCTGCTCGTCGATGCGGTGCTCGGCAAAGACGTCTTCGTCGCCCTCCCACTTCTCGAGGCGCTCGACGAGGTCGGGCGCGACCTCGGAGATGTAGGTGTGCACCTCGTTCCAGGCACGCTCGCCGGAGACGACCATCTTCGCGAAGTCCTCGTTGAACACGTCGCGGATGACGCGGACCGTCAGATCCGGTTCGCCGTGCAGCAGCGACGGCGCGTTGGCCGTCTCGGCCTTGGCCTGGATGCGCTCCCACATCTTCATGAGGCGCTCGACGTCGGCGCGCAATTCCTCCTCGGAGGCACCCTCGGCGGCGGTGCGGACGATGACGCCCGCGTCGGCCGGCACGACCTCCTTGAGGATGCGCTTGAGGCGCGCGCGCTCGGTGTCGGGCAGCTTGCGGCTGATGCCCGTCATCGAGTTGCCCGGCACGAAGACGACGAAGCGTCCCGGCAGCGAGATCTGCGACGTCAGGCGGGCGCCCTTGTGGCCGATCGGATCCTTCGTCACCTGGACGAGGACGCTCTCGCCCGCCTTGAGTGCGTGCTCGATGCGCTTGGGCTGGTTGTCGAGACCGGCGGCGTCCCAGTTGACCTCGCCGGCGTACAGGACGGCGTTGCGCCCGCGGCCGATGTCGACGAACGCCGCCTCCATCGACGGCAGCACGTTCTGCACCCGGCCGAGGTAGACGTTGCCCGCCATCGAGCTCGCCTGCTCCTGACGCGAGACGTAGTGCTCGGCGAGCACCCCGTCCTCGAGGACGCCGATCTGAGTGCGCCCCTCCTGCTCGCGCACGACCATGACGCGCTCGACGCTCTCGCGGCGTGCGAGGAACTCGGCCTCGGTGATGACGGTGCGGCGGCGCCCCGCCTCACGGCCCTCGCGTCGTCGCTGCTTCTTCGCCTCGAGGCGCACCGAGCCCTTGATGGAGGTGATCTCGTCCTTCGCGCGACGCGGCTCGCGCACCTTCGTCACGGTGTTCGCGTCGTCGCCGTCCGAGCCCTGACCCGAGCCGCTGCGACGGCGACGGCGCGTGCGCTTGCGCGACCCCGCGTCGTCCTGGGCGTCGTCCTGGGCGTCGTCGTCGTGCTTCGAGCTGTCGCCCTGCGCGGCGTTGCCGTCGCGCTTCGAGCCGTCGCCCTGCGCCGCGTCGTCGTGCTTCGCGTTGCCGCCCCTGGCACCGGAGTCGCGGCCGTCGGCGTCGTCGTGCTGCGCCTGCGAACCGTCGCTGGCGTCGTCACCCTTGTTGCCGCGACGGCCACGGCCGCCGCGACGACGCCGACGCGGGGTCAGCTCGTCGTCGTTCTCGTCGTGGTTGTCGTCGGTGTCGGCGGACTGCTTCTCGCCCGCCTCGTCCGCGTCCTCGCGCGAGCCCTGAGCGGCGTCGTCGGACGACGCGTCGCCATTTTCGTCGTGCTGCGCGTCGTCACCGCGACGGCGGCGGCTGCGCGAACGCGCGGGGCGCGGCTGCTCGTCGGCCTCGACGTCGGTGTCGTCGTCGCCACCTGCGCGGGCGGCGGGTGCCTCGTCACGCGGCGACTCGTCATCGGCACGGCGCGAGCGGCGGGGCACGCGCGTCATCGGGTCGGCGGCCTGGAACACGAGGCCGAACGCGGCGCCGGCGGGCGCGCCCTGGCCCGAGTCGCCATCGGTGACGTCCTCGTCACCGTCGATGGCCTCGACCTCGTCGCTCGTGTCAGCGTCCTGCGCGGGCTCGGCCTGCGACGCGGAGAAGGGGCTGCCGGCCGCGAACGGGCTGGCGAAGGGGAATTCAAGATTTTCGGGGGCCACGGGGCCCTCCTTCTTCGTCGGCACGACGTGTGCCACAGAAAGACCACCTGGGCCTTGCACGCGCCGCGGCGCGGATCGTTCGTATCGCCTGCGATCGTTCGTGTCCGCAGGACGGAAGTCGTCTTCTACGTGGCTCGTCGGCTCGCGCTGCGCGCGGCACCGGACGTCACGCCGCAGAGCTTCTCGGTCGGCGGCTTCGCATGACGATGCGTCGGCCACCCTCGCGCGATTCGCGGTGCACCGGCTGCGGCTCGCGCCGCATCACCTGCGCTCCGACGGCGCGGTCGGAAGGTTCTGCGGGAGCGGCAGGCTCTGTGAGACCTGCACGTTCCACCCGCATTATCGCACAGTCACCCCACGAGTGTCGGCAGGTCGGCACCCTCGTGTCCACGTGGCGTCGCATGCCTCACCCACGCCGGGCCTGCCCCACGAATGCGGCGACCCACGAGTCCGTCGGACGGCGCTTTTCAGGCGTCGAACGGGTCGCTGACGCGGCCGTCGGCTTCGAGAATGCCCTGTGCGAGACGCGTCATGAGCGGCGAACGCGGCACCTGCAGGCCCGTCAGCTCGGTGAGACCGGTCATGACGTCGATGGGGCGCACCGCGGGCGTCGTGTGCTGGATCGTCATCGTCCAGCGCACGAGGTCACGTCCGTCGGCATCGCCGGCGCGCACGAGCACGACGTCGGAGGCGAGGACGGCCTGACGCACGTCGAACTCGCGCGCACCCGACTTCGTCATGCGGGTGACGAGCAGCTCGGCGCGATCCATGAACGTCGCCACGGCGTCGGTGATTGTCTCGAGCGTGACGCCTTCGAAGTCGAGCTGCCACACGCTGGCCTGGAGCAGGTCGGCGAGCGCTCCGGGTGCGGCCTCGACGACGCGCAGCACGGCCATGTCCTGCGGCAACGATTCGTCGAGCGCTGCGCGCAGCGCCTCGAGGTCGCACTGCTGCGACAACTGCAGCTGGAAGTACTCGGCTTCGGAGGCGGCCCCCGTCGGCGCGGCGTTCGCGTACGAGATACGCGGGTGCGGGTGGAAGCCGGCGGAGAACGCCATCGGCACCCCCGCGCGACGCACGGCACGCTCGAGGGCGCGCTGGAAGTCACGCGTCGAGGAGAAACGCAGACGTCCGCGCTTGGCGTACCTCACCGAGACCTTCTGGACGGCGGGTGCGGGGGGCGGACCTTCGGGAACTCGCTGACGTGCCACGAGCACGATCCTACCGTCGACGCAAGGGCACGCGGATCACCGCACCGTCACTCGGCTCGCCGGCACGACGAGGCACGCGATTCAGCGGATGCCGCGGGTGACGGCGGCCGTCGCGCCCTCGAGGGGCCCACGCGACCACGGTTCGCGCGAGACCAACGAGCGCCACGCCATCGGCAACACGAGGGCGCCGACGCACAGGACGCCGACGTTGCCCCACGCGTCGTCGCGTTCGCCGGGATGCAGCTCACGCACGTACCAGGCGAGGTAGGCGATCTGCAGGACGTAGACACTCAACGTCATCGACCCCGCGGCGGCGAGCGCCGGCAGGCAGAAGCGCTCCGGCACGACGGCGAACCAGGCGAGCGCGAATCCCCCGACGAGCAGCGCCTCGAGCACGATCTCGAGGTGACTGCCGTCGTACGGTTCGAACGCGAGGCGCCCCGACGTCTTCGCCGCCATGAGCAACGCGGCCCCTGCGAGTGCGACCAGGCCCGCCAGGCCCGCGCTCCACGCGGGGACGGCGCGCGTCCAGCGCCACAGCACGATGCCGAGGCAGGTGAAGACGAGCAGCGTCGTCAGGCGGTAGTGCGGTCCCGCGACCACGACGTCCCACAAACGGTGGCCCACGTCGTCGCCGGCGACGAGAGCCTCGGTGCTGCGGGTGCGGCCCCAGCTCAGCAGGGCGGGTGCGGCAGCCCACGACATCGTGGCGATCCCGAGCAGCACCGTGTCGGGCAGCCGCGCCAGCAGGGGCGCGAGCAGCGTCGGCAGGGCGAGGTAGACGAGGACGACGTCGACCTGCGCACCCCACGGCTCGATCCACAACCCGAGCGCGACGAGCACGGCCGCGCGCACCCCGGCCCGGACGAACGAGACGGTCAGCCCGGCGTTGCCCCGGTCCGCGAGCATCGCGCTGATGCCGATGAGAAGCGCGAACAACGGCGCCGTCGCGAACTCGGTCAACGCCGCCAGTCGGAACGGGCCGTCGTCCGGGGCGCAGTAGGCGACGAACATCGACACGAGGGCGAGCCCGCGCAGCATGTCGACGCGCGCATCGCGCCTGTGGACGCCGCGGCGAGCACGTCGTGGGCTCATCGGCGTCTCACCGGCGCCCCGTCGAGACGAGTCGCATCGTCATGACGCCGCGCCCACGTCAGTGCGCGTGGTCGGCGGCGGCCAACTTCTTCGCACCCTCACCGAGGACGGTGAGCGGCAGCAGCGTCTTGCCCGTGGGGCCGATCTGGATGTCGGTGTCCATCTGCGGGCACACGCCGCAGTCGAAGCACGGCGTCCAGCGGCAGTCGTCGACTTCTTCCTCGGAGAGGGCATCCTGCCAGTCCTGCCACAGCCAGTCCTTGTCGAGACCGGAGTCGAGGTGATCCCAGGGCAGCACCTCGAGCTCGCCGCGCTCACGCGTCGTGTACCAGTCGACGTCGATCGGGTGCTCGGAGGCGGCGAAGACCGCGTCAGCCTGCCCCATCCAACGCTCGTAGCTGAAGTGCTCGCTCCAGCCGTCGAAGCGGCCGCCGTCACGCCACACGGCCTCGATGACGGCGCCGACGCGGCGGTCGCCGCGGCTCAGCAGGCCCTCGACGATGCCGGGCTTGCCGTCGTGGTAGCGCATGCCGATGCTCGAACCGAACTTCTTGTCGGCTCGGATGGCGTCCTTGAGCTTCTTGAGCCGCTCGTCCGTGGCCTCGGCCGACAGCTGAGCGCACCACTGGAACGGCGTGTGCGGCTTCGGTACGAACCCGCCGATGGAGACGGTGCAGCGGATGTCCTTGCGGCCGCTCACCTGGCGCCCGGTCTCGATGACGCGGCGCGCCATGTCGGCGATCTGCAGGACGTCCTCGTCGGTCTCGGTGGGCAGGCCGCACATGAAGTACAGCTTCACCTGACGCCAGCCCGCGCCGTATGCGGCGGCGACGGTGTTGATGAGGTCGTCCTCGGAGACCATCTTGTTGATGACCTTGCGGATGCGCTCGCTGCCGCCCTCAGGCGCGAACGTCAGACCCGAGCGGCGGCCGTTGCGCGTCAGCTCGTTGGCGAGGTCGATGTTGAACGCGTCGACGCGCGTCGACGGCAGCGACAGACCCGTCTGCGTGCCCTCGTAGCGGTCGGCGAGGCCCTTGGAGATCTCGGCGATCTCGGTGTGGTCGGCGGAGCTCAGCGAGAGCAGGCCCACCTCCTCGAAGCCGGTCGCGGCGAGGCCCTTCTCGACCATCTCGCCGATGCCGGTGATCGAACGCTCGCGCACGGGGCGCGTGATCATGCCGGCCTGGCAGAAACGGCAACCACGCGTGCAGCCGCGGAAGATCTCGACGCTCATCCGCTCGTGGACGGACTCGGCCATCGGCACGAGCGGCTGCTTCGGGTAAGGCCACTCGTCGAGATCCATGACGGTGTGCTTCGCGACGCGCCACGGCACACCGTGCGCCTCCTCGCTCAGCACGACACGCTGGATGCGCCCGTCGGGCAGGTAGTCGACCTCGTACATCGACGGCACGTAGACGCTGCCCGTGCGCGCGAGTTCGAGCAGCAGCCCGCGACGCCCGCCGGGGCGCTCGGCGAGCTTCCACTCCTTGATGATGTCGGTGATGAGCAGGACGGCCTCTTCGCCGTCACCGATGACGGCGGCGTCGATGAAGTCGGCGATCGGCTCGGGGTTGAACGCCGAGTGCCCGCCAGCGAGGACGATCGGGTCGTCGATCGTGCGCTCGTCGGCGTGCAGGGGGATTCCGCCGAGGTCGAGCGCCGTCAGCATGTTCGTGTATCCGAGTTCGGTCGAGAACGACATGCCGAGCACGTCGAAGTCGCGCACGCTGCGGTGGCCGTCGACGGTGAACTGCGGCACGCCCGCCTCACGCATCTTCGCCTCCATGTCCGGCCACATGGAGTAGGTGCGCTCGGCGAGCGCGTCGTCACGCTCGTTGAGCACTTCGTACAGGATCATGACGCCCTGGTTGGGCACGCCGACCTCGTAGGCGTCGGGGTACATGAGGGCCCAGCGCGTCGTCAGCTCCTGCCCGTCGGGGCCGTAGCCGCCGCAGTTCCAGTCCTTGACCTGGGCGTTGAGCTCGCCACCGACGTACTGGATCGGCTTGTTCACCTGCTCCAGCAGCGGCTCGAGATCATGGAAGACAGACTCACCAGACATGTCCACCAGGGTAGTTCGGCCCAGGACGAGCGCCCAATCGTCGCCGGCGCGCCCGCTCAGGCGCTGCCCGTCTCACCTCCACGGCGTGACGCCGCCACGAGCGCGGCGACGAACGCGTCGACGTCCTCGTCGCGGGTGTCGAACGAGCACATCCAGCGCACCTCGCCGCGCACCTCGTCCCAGTCGTAGAACCGGTAGCTCTCGCGCAGTCGGTTCGCGACGTCGGTCGGCAGCGTCGCGAAGACGGCGTTGACCTGCGTCGGCTGCGTGAACGCGACCTCACCGAGCGCACCGCGCGCCTGCTCGGCCTCGATCCCGGCCCGCAGGCGCCGCGCCGCAGCGTTGGCCTGCGTCGCGTTCTCGCGCCACAGCTCACCGTCGTAGAGCGCGAGCAACTGCGCGGAGACGAAGCGCATCTTCGACGTCAGCTGCATGAGGAACTTGCGCGAGAACCCGAGCCCCGCACACGCCTCGGGCGTCAGCGCCACGACGGCCTCGGCGAGCATAGCGCCGTTCTTCGTGCCACCGAGGCTGATGGCGTCGACGCCGGCGTCCGTCGTGATGGCGCGCAGCGGCACCTCCAGCGCGGCGGCCGCGTTCGACAACCGCGCGCCGTCGAGGTGCACCTTCAGCCCCAATCGGTGCGAGTGCTCGGCGATCACGGCGATCTCGTCGGGCGTGTAGAGCGTGCCCAGCTCGCTCGACTGCGTGATCGACACGACGCCAGCCTGGGCGCGGTGCTCGTCCCCGAAACCCCATGCCTCGCGGTCGATGAGTTCTGGGGTGAGCTTGCCGTCCTCCGTCTCGACCGTGAGCAGCTTGAGCCCGCCGGTGCGCTCCGGCGCGCCACCCTCGTCGACGTGAATGTGCGCCGTGCTCGCGGCGATGACGGCGCCCCAGCGCGGCAGCATCGACTGCAGCGCGAGGACGTTCGCGCCCGTGCCGTTGAAGACCGGGTAGGCGATCGCGTCGTCACCGAAGTGGCCCCGCACGACCTCCTGCAGCCGCTGCGTGTAGTCGTCCGCACCGTAGGCGCCCTGGTGGCCACCGTTGGCCGCGGCGAGCGCCTCGACGACGCGGGGGTGCATCCCCGCGTAGTTGTCGGACGCGAAGTCGCGCCGCGCGGTGTCGTGCAGCGCCTCGAACGGTTCGTGGTTCATCGTCGTCTCCTCAGTCATCGCGGCCCGTGATCCCTCGCGTCGAAGCGATGACGGGCGCCATCTTGCGCTCGAGCGCCTCGAAGAACATCGACAGCGGGAACTCGTCGTCGCGCACCGCGTCGGTGTAGCCCTTCGGCGGCCCCGCGAGCACCTCGTCGGGCAGCCCGCGCGCCCACACCGACGCCGGGTGCGGCGTCAGGACGGAACGGATCAGCTCGTACGCCGCGAGCCAGTGCGCGACCTTGGGGCGGTCGATCGAGCGCCAGTACAGCTCGTCGACGGCGTCGGCGAGTTCGATGATGCAGGCAGGCAGGCGCGACCACTCGACGGTGAGCTTCGAGTCCGTCCAGTTCATCACGCCACGCTGGTGCAGCCACGCGAACAGCAGCTGCCCGCCGAGACCGTCGTAGTTGCGCACACGGCCGCCGGTGAGCGCGAACCGGAAGATCCGATCGAGCAGGACGGCGTACTGCACGCCGCGCGCATGCGTCAGCGTGTCACGCTCCACGGCGGTCAGGTTCTCCCCCGCGACGACGCGCTCGCCGAGACGACGCTCGAGGTCGACGCAGTGACGGAACGCCGTGAGGTCGCAGCGCAACTCCTCGAGCGAGTAGAGGAAGTACGGCATGCGCTGCTTGATCATGAACGGGTCGAACGGGAGATCGCCGCGCATGTGGCTGCGGTCGTGGATGAGATCCCACATGATGAAGGTCGCCTCGGTGAGCGACTGATCCTCGAGCATCGCCTGCGCCCCGCTCGGCAATTCGAGCTTCGTGATGCGCGCGGCTTCACTGACGACGCGCCGGTAGCGCGCTGCCTCACGATCCTGGAAGATCGCACCCCAGGTGAAGACGGGCGTCTCACGCGTCGCGACGGTCTCGGGGAACAGCACGGCCGAGTTCGTGTCGTAGCCGGAGGTGAAGTCGACGAAGCGCAGCGGCACGAACAGCGGGTTCTCGTACTCGCGCTCGAGGGTGTCGATGAACTCCGGCCAGATCACCTCGACGAGGACGGCCTCGAGGTGACGGTTCGGCGAACCGTTCTGGGTGTACATCGGGAACACGACGAGGTGGCGAACGCCGTCCTCGCGCTGGTTCTGCGGGTCGAATGCGACGAGCGAGTCGAGGAAGTCGGGCACGCCGAAACCGTCGTCGGCCCACCGGCGCAGGTCGACGACGAGCGCGTCGAGGTAGGCGGCGTCGTGCGGGAACGACGGCGCGAGCGCCTCGATCGCCGTCACGGCGCGCTCGAGCTCGGCGCCTGCGGCGCCGGCGTCAGCCTCGGGGGCGAGAGAGCCGTCCTTGACCTGCATGGCGGCGATGGCCTCGCATGCGGCCTTGAGCTCGCTCCACGCGGTGGTGTCCTCGACGACCTCGGGCTCCCCGACGACGGCCTTGACCTCACGGGTGGACGTGAGCAGCTGGGCACTGGACATGGACAACCTCCGATCGCTGAGTGCGAGCCGATGTAAGCGGCAAAGGGACTTGACGCCCCTCACATTATCGCGAGACGAAGGGTGGTGATGACCTGAGGCACACGTGACCTGCGCGGACTCGGCGCGCGTGCGGGCACGCGAACGGGGCACCCGAGCGTCATCGGCTCGAATGCCCCGTTCGTCGGCCCGCGCGGCGGGCGGGCGTCAGTCGGTGTAGAGCTCGTCGAGGTCGTCCTTGAACTTCTTGACGACGACGCGGCGCTTGATCTTCATGCTGGGGGTGATCTCACCCTCCTCGACCGACAGGTCGCGCGGCAGGATGATGAAACGCTTGATCTGCTCCCAGCGGTTGAGCCGCAGGTTCATCTCGTCGACGTAGCCCTGCACCATCTCCCGGCACGCGTCGCTCGTCACGACGTCGCGGTAGCTCTTGCCGGCCATGCCGTTCTTCTCGGCCCACTCGGCGATGGCGTCCTCGTCGAGCGTGATGATCGCGGAGACGAACTTGCGGCCATCGCCCTCGACGACGAGGTTCGAGGCGTAGGGGCACACGCCCTTGAACATCGCCTCGATGGCGCCGGGCGAGACGTACTTGCCGTTCGAGGTCTTGAACAGATCTTTCTTGCGGTCGGTGATGCGGATGTGGCCCGACTCGGCGATCTCACCGATGTCACCGGTGTGGAACCAGCCGTCCGTCAGCACCTCGGCGGTCTCGCGCTCGAGGTTCCAGTAGCCCTGCATGACGCCGGGACCCTTGACGAGCAGTTCGTCGTCCTCACCGAGCTTGAACTCGGTGCCCGGCAGCGGCCAACCGACGGTGCCGACCTGGTTCGCGCCGAGGTAGGGACGGTTGACGCTCGCCGCCGCCGACGACTCCGACAGGCCGTAGCCCTCGAGGATCGGCAGACCGATCGCGGAGAACCACAGCGCGATGTCCTTGTTGAGCGCCGCCGAACCGGAGATGAAGTAGCGCACGTGACCGCCGAAGCGGGCGCGGATCTTCGACAGGATGATCTTGTCGGCCAACTTGTACTCGATCGCGAGACGCCCGGACGGCTCGCGGCCGTCGGCGCGCTCGTGGGCCACCTTCGTGCCGACCTCCACGGCCCAGCGGTACAGCTTGAGTTTCGCGCCGCCGTCGGCCTCCATCATCGTGTTGATCTTGCCGTACACCTTCTCGAAGATGCGCGGCGCGGCGCCCATCCACGTCGGCTGCGTCTCGGGCAGGTTGTCGATGATCTTGTCGACGCGACCGTCGACGACCGTCGGGAAACCGACCTGGATCGGCAGGCACAGCAGCATCTTGCCGAACACGTGCGACAAGGGCAGCCACAGGTACTGCACGTCACCCGCGTTGAGCAGACCGGTCGAGTCGACGGCGGACGCCTCGTACGTCCAGCAGTCGTGCGACAGGCGCACACCCTTCGCCTTGCCCGTCGTGCCCGAGGTGTAGATGAGGGTCGCGAGGTGCTGCGGCTTGATGCCGGCGACGCGGTCGTCGATGACGTCGGGCGTCTCCTCGAGACGGGTGCGGCCGAGCTCGCGCAGCTCGTCGAGCGTCATGACCCACTCGCCGTCACCCTCGCCGTCGAAGACGACGACCTTGACGACGTCGGGGATCTGCTCGCGCCCGCTACGCAGCTTCTCGACCTGATCGGTGTCCTCGGCGAACACGACGCGCGAGCCCGAGTCGGTGAGGATGTGGACGACGTCGGCGAGCTGGCTCGTCGGGTACACGGTCGTCGTCGCCGCGCCGGCGAGCATGTTGCCCAGGTCCGCGAGGACCCACTCCAGGCGGGTCGAGGAGGCGATGGCGACGCGGTCCTCAGCGTCCACGCCGAGCGCGACGAGGCCCGCCGCGATCTGACGGGCGTGCGTGTCGGTCTGCGCCCACGTCATCGACTTCCAGGCGCCGCCCTGCGGGAAGCGGTACGCCTCGTCCTGGCCGGACTTCGCGACGCGGTCGATGAACAGATGCGCGACGCTGCGGGCTCGGTTGTCGATGAGATCGCGCTCGAACTTCTCGTCGGCGATGTTCATGACCATGGGTAGGCGCCTCCAGTCGCAACTCGGCAGAGTGGTTACTCGCCAGTTTTCTTAGGTGTAGCCCTCACCCTAGGCGAGAGCGGCGGGTCATTTGGACGTTTCCGACGAGCCCGATGGCGGCCCAGCACGAAAACATGCTCGATCCACCGTACGAGACGAAAGGCAGCGGCACCCCCGTGACGGGCATGAGACCGAGGTTCATCCCGAGGTTCTCGAGCGTCTGGACGAGGAACCATCCGGCGAGCGCGACGCAGACGAGGCGCGCGAAATCGTCCTCCGAGCGGCGCGCCACGTGCAGCATGCGGACGACGACGAACAGCTCCAGCGCGACGACGCCCACGGCCCCGACGAACCCGAGCTCCTCCCCCGCGACGGAGAATACGAAGTCGGTGTACTGGAACGGGATGAACCCGCCCTGCGTCGAGCGTCCCTCGAACAAGCCCTCACCGAACAACCCCCCGGAACCGATGGCCGTCTTGACCTGCGCCACCTGGTAGCCGATGCCACTCGGGTCGGCGGTGGGGTCGACGAACGCGAGCAGCCGGTCGCGCTGATACGGCGCGAGCACGGGGGTGAACAGGGCGACGGCGACGACTCCCGCGAGCGCGGTGCCTGCGCCGAGCAGCACCCGCCGTCGCACCCCGGGGACGAGCAGCGCCGAGACCGCGAGCAGGGTGAGGACGACGGCTGAGCCGAAGTCGGGTTGCAGCATGATGAGCGCCAGGGGCGCGGCGACGACGGCGAGCGGCAACCGCAGCTGCCGCAGGCCGAGGGGGCGCGGGTCGTCGCGGTCGGCGAGGACGGACGCGAGCGCCACTGCGAGCGCGACCTTCGCCATCTCCGACGGCTGGATCGAGAAGCCGGGCACTTCGATCCACGAGCGCGAACCGTTGATCGTGCTGCCGAGCGGTGTCAGGACGGCGAGGAGGGCGAGCAACGCGACGAGGTAGATCGCCGGGGCGAGCGCGCGCAACGTCCGCGGATCGAGGCGCATGATGAGCGCCGCGAGGCCCACTCCGATGACGGCGTTGATGACGCCGCGCACGGCGAAGGCGGTGCCGGAGACGTGTGCGGTGGCCGACCACGTCAGCAGGATGCCGATGACGGTGAGGCCGGCCGCCGCCGTCAGCAGGCCGAGGTCGAGGCGTGCGAGGTCGGCGAGGACGCGTCGCGGCTCGCGTCGCGCTGCGTTCACGCAGGCGCGAGCAGGTCGCGTGCCGCCTCGACGTCGCGCGTCATCTGCTCGATCAGTGCCTCGATCGAGTCGAATTTCACGTTGCCGCGCAGGTGCTGCACGAACTCGACGGCGACGATCTCGCCGTACAGGTCGAGGTCGGTGCGGTCGAGGACGTACGCCTCGACCGTGCGCTCGGGGATGTCGAACGTCGGGTTCGTGCCGACGCTGATGGCGGCGGGCAAGCGGTATTCGGGGTCGTCCTGGGCGAGCGAGCGACGCACCAGCCACCCCGCGTACACACCGTCAGCGGGGACGACGCCCTCGGCGTCCCGCGCGAGGTTGGCCGTCGGGAAACCGAGTTCGCGCCCGCGCTGGAAGCCCTTGACGACCTCCCCGACGACGCAGTGGTTGCGCCCGAGTACCTCGGCGGCCTCATCGACCTTGCCGCCCGCGATGAGTTCGCGCACCTGCGAGGAGGACCAGCGCACGCCCGGGCCGACGTCGTCGAGGGCGATGACGTCGAAGCCGAACTCGCCCCCCAGCTCGCTCAGCGTCGTGATGTCGCCGGAGTTCTTCACGCCGAAGCGGGTGTCCTTGCCGACGACGACGCAGCGCGCATGCAGGGCGTCGACGAACGTCGCCTCGACGAACTCGCGCGGCGTCTGCGCGGCGAGCTCGCGGGTGAACGGCATGACGACGACGGCGTCGAGGCCGAGCTGTTCGAGCAGGAACAGCCGGTCCTTCATGCCCGTCAGCATCTCGGGCGCCTTGTCGGGCGCGAGGACGGCGAGGGGGTGCGGCTCGAACGTCACGGCGACGCTCTTGAGCCCACGGGCGTGAGCCTCTTCCGCGACGCGCTGCATCACGGCGGCGTGGCCGCGGTGGACGCCGTCGAAGTTTCCGAGTGTGACGACGGTGGGCCCGAAGTCGGCGGGCAGGTCGTGGGGGTCAGTCAGGCGCAGCACGACGCCACCTTATCCGCCCGTGGACAGCTCTCGCTCGTCCATGCGTGCGAGACGCCACACGGCGAGCGCGCCGGCCCACGTCAGCACGAAGAGCGCGACGATGACGTACCCGACCGAGTCGAGCGGGATCGAACCCAGCCAGGCGACCGGGCCGCTCGTGATGTTCCACTTGTCGCTCACGACGCCGGCCAGTTCGATCGTGCCGATGACGAGGGCGACGAACACCGACAGGCCCGTCACGGTCGCGTTGTAGTAGAGCCGTCGCAGCGGTTTGGCGAAGGCCCATTCGTAGGCGCGGGACATGAAGATGCCGTCGATCGAGTCGAGCAGGCTCATGCCGGCGGCGAAGATGATCGGCAGGGTGAGGATCGCGTACCACGGCAGCGCGAAGGCCGCCGCCCCGCTCGCGAGGACGAGCAGCGAGATCTCGGTGGCCGTGTCGAAGCCGAGGCCGAACAGGAACCCTGTCGGGTACATCTGCACCGGCTTCGTGATCGACTTCGTCGCGCCCCGCAGGATGCGGGCGAAGAATCCGCGGCCATCGAGATGCCCCTCGAGCGCTTGCTCGTCGAGGCGGTCTTCACGCGCCCCGCGCCAGACGCGCACGATGCCGATGAGACTCATGAGGTTGAGGATGCCGATGACCCACAGGAAGACGCCGGAGACCGTCGGGCCGAAGACGCCGAGCCACTGGTGCAGCGTCGAGTCGTCGTCCTTCACCGGCCCGGCGATGGCCTTGATCCCGAGCGCGAGCAGCAGACACATCGTGAACACGACGCTCGAGTGGCCGAGGGAGAACCAGAAACCGACCGACACGGGCTTGTTCTCGCGACGGTCGGTGAGCAGCTTGCGCGTCGTGTTGTCGATGGCCGCGATGTGGTCGGCGTCGAAGGCGTGACGCATGCCGAGGGTATAGGCGGTGAGGCCGAGGCCGATGCCGAACAGCTGCTTGTGCCCGTCCGAGGTGATCTGCAGGTTCTGCGGTTCGACGACGAACGCGAGCACCCCCCACCCCACGACGTGCAGCAGCGCGACGAAACCCGCCATGCCGAGGATCGAGCGCTTCTCGTGGGCGTTGAACCCGTGCCACCAGCCGGTCAGACGGCTCATCGCCCATCCTTCGTCTCGTCGTGCGTTGCAGCGTCACCTTACCGCCCGGTGCGACAGCTTCGCACCTGGGTGAGCGTGGCGTGCGTCGCGGGCGCCGCGGGTGGTGACCGCGGCGCGTGCTGCCTGCAGGCTCAGGCCGGGAAGGTGACGCGCGACTTCGCGGTGGCGGCTCGCTCGTCGAGGATCGCGGCGAGACGCCCGTCGGGCGCGATCGCCGCGACCGTCTCCTCCCCGCGGTGCGCCGAGGCGATCCGCTGGCCGTACCCGAGGGCGCGTTCTTCCTCGACATCGAGATCGTGGACGACGAAGGAATCCGCCGCGGCCTGCGCCATCGGGATGACGCGCGGGACGCCGCCGTCCCCGGCCTGCTCGGCGATCGTCTCCAGCGTCGCCGCATCCTCGAGGGTGAACGCGCCGACGCGGGTGCGCCGCAGCGCTGTGAGGTGCCCGCCGACGCCGAGCGCGGCGCCGAGATCGCGCGCGAGGGCGCGCACGTAGGTACCGGAGGTCACCTCGACGACGACGTCGAGGTCGACCACGGGCATGCCGTCGTCCGTGCTCGCCTCACGCACGTCGAGCACCTCGAAGCGGCTGACGGTGACGGAACGCGCGGCGAGGGCGACGTCCTCTCCCCCACGCACGCGGGCGTAGGAGCGCTTACCGTCGACCTTGATCGCGCTGACGCTGCTCGGCACCTGCTCGATGTCGCCGCTGAGCGAGGCGACGGCCGCCGCGAGGGCCTCGTCGCTCAGCTCCGCGCGCGTCAACGGCGTCGAGGCCGTGACGCCGCCCTCCGCGTCGTCGGTGATCGTCGTCTGGCCGAGGCGAATCGTCGCGGTGTACTCCTTGTCGCACCCGACGAGGAACGTCAGCAGCTTCGTCGCCTTGTTGACGCCGAGCACGAGCACGCCCGTCGCCATCGGGTCGAGTGTGCCGGCGTGGCCGACGCGGCGCGTGTTCGCGAGGCGCCGCATGCGGCCGACGACGTCGTGCGAGGTCCATCCGGCGGGCTTGTCGACGAGGACGAGCCCGTCGGGCGTCTGCGGACGCGCCTCGCGGCGGGGGCGCTGCTGGGCAGCGGACTCGCTCACGCCTCGTCGGCGGGTTCGGCCGGCTTCTTGTACGGGTCCGCCTCGCCCGCGTAGGCGGCGGTAGAGCGGTTACGGGCCAGTTCCTCGTCGCGGGCGCGCGTCTGGGCGAGCACGTCCTCGAGGTGTGCGGCGCCCTCGGGGATCGCGTCGGCGATGAACTCGAGCGTCGGCGTGAGACGGATGCCGAGGCCCTTGCCGACGTGGCTGCGGATGCGGCCCTTGTTGTCGGCGAGCGCTTCGGCCGTCGCGGCGCGCTCCTCGTCGCTGCCGAAGACGGTGTAGAACACGGACGCGTTCTGCAGGTCGCCGGTGACGCGCACGTCGGTGATCGTGAGGAAGCCGACGCGCTCGTCCTTGAGACGGAACTCGACGTACTCGGCGACGAGGGACTTGATGCGGTCGGCGACCTTGCGGGCGCGGGCCTGGTCGGCCATGGATGCCTCCTGATGCTGAAGTGAACTGCCCCAACCCTAGGCGATGGGCGCAGGCGGCGGCTCGACGACGCAGCCGGGCGCGGCCGTTACCGATCAGGGTGTTCCGTATGTACCGCTCAGCCCTTGCGCGCGACGACGATGTCGCGATCGATCGAGGCGTCGACGCGGTGACGGAAGGCGTCCGCGGCGACGTGCCCCTGCGTCGGGCCGTCCACGCCGTGGCCGTGCACGACGGTGAAGCCGTGCGCCTCGAGCGCTTCTGCCATCGCCTCGGGCCCGGCGACGTGACGGTTGTACGCGAGGCCGATCGTGCCGCCGGTGCGCAGCGCGTCGTACCAGCCGGGCAGCGCGCGATCGAGCAGGCGCAACGGTGAACGGGCGAGCCGCTCGCCATTGCTACCGTGGCTGCCGTGCTGCACACCGTAGGGCAGGTCGGTGACGACGACGTCGACGCTCGCGCGGCGCATGACGTCCGGCAGCTTGGTGGTGTCCATCGACAGGTACGTCACCTGCTGGGTGCGCCCCGCCTTCCAGTCCTCCTTGCTGGGAGCCGTCTCTAGCTCGAGGGCGCGACCGTACGTGCGGCCGCTGCGACGGATCTGTGTCGCGTCGATCTCGTGCTTGAGGCGGTGCGTGCGCAGCCACGTCGTGATGAACGTCTGGTACTGCTCGAAGTCGCCCTTGTCGACCTCGACGCCGGTGATGTCGAGGCCGCGCAGCAGACACGTGTTGAGCGTCGTGCCGCGCCCGCACATGGGGTCGAGGACGTGCAGCGTGCCGTCGAGCAGCTGTGCGGGACGCTTGCTCAGCGCCGCGGTGACGTTGAGCAGCAGGTGCGTGAACTGCTCGTTCGTCTTGCCCTGGTACTTCTGGATCGTGACGACGTCATCGGTGTAGAGCCTGCGTCGCTCCAGCGGGGTCGGGCTCAGCAGCCCGTCGCGCGCGCCGAAGAGCGCGAATGCGCCGCTGGCCTCGGAGACGACGCGGTCGAGCCGGTCGTCGTCACCGGCGACGGCGAGGTAGTCGACCCCTGCCACGGTGACGGGTTCGACGCTCGCCTCGATGCCGAGCGCACCCGCGAGCAGCGTGATCTCCGCAGCGTTGAGGCGCGCCGCGTCCCCCGCGTACACGCGGTTCGACGACGGCGCGAGCAGCAGCAGGCGCCCGTCCGGCGCCACGTCGGGCGGGGTCGAGACATCGGGGTTCAGCACGGGAGCGTCAAGAGTCACGGGCCCCATTCTGCCCGATCTGCCGCGCACGGCCGATGCCGCATGGCGCCGCGCAGCGCCGTGGCCCGGTGCCACGGCTGACTCACGCCATACACGACGGCGACCCCGCCCGAACCCCGGTGTTCGGGGTTCGAGCGGGGTCGCATCCGACCATGTGTCCGAGGCGATGAGGTCATCGCCTCGGACACGGCGAGGCGTCAGGCTCGGGGGATCTCCACCATCTCGTACGTGGTGATGAGGTCGCCCGTCTGGACGTCGTTGTGCGAACCGAGGTTGATACCGCACTCGAAGCCCTCGCGGACCTCGGTGACGTCGTCCTTGAAGCGTCGCAGACCGGCGATCTCGAGGCCTTCGACGATGACGACACCGTCGCGCGTGATGCGCGCCTTGGCGCCACGCTTGATCTCGCCGCTCCTGACCATCGATCCGGCGATGTTGCCGAACTTGGACGAGCGGAAGATCTCGCGGATCTCGGCGGAGCCCGTCTCGCGCTCCTCGTACTCCGGCTTGAGCATGCCCTTGAGGGCGAGCTCGATCTCCTCGATCGCCTGGTAGATGACCGAGTAGTAACGGATCTCGACGCCTTCCTTCTCGGCGTACTCCGCGTTCTGGCCCTCGGCGCGAACGTTGAAGCCGACGATGATGGCGTCTGAGGCGACGGCGAGGTTGATGTTGTTCATCGTGATCGCGCCGACACCACGGTCGATGATCCGCAGGTCGACGTCGTCGCCCACGTCGATCTGCAGCAACGCGTCCTCGAGGGCTTCGACCGAACCCGACACGTCACCCTTGAGGATGAGGTTGAGGGTCTCGACCTTGCCCGCCGCGAGATGCTCGTTGAGGTCCTCGAGGCTGATGCGCTTGCGCGCCTTGGCCAGCGAGGCCTGACGGTCGGCCGCTTCACGCTTCTCGGCGATCTGACGGGCCGTGCGGTCGTCCGGAGCGACGATGAACGTGTCACCGGCGCGCGGCACCGAGGCCAGACCGGTGACGAGCACCGGGCGGCTCGGGCCCGCTTCGGCGACGTTCTGGCCGTGCTCGTCGAGCATGGCGCGAACGCGTCCGTAGGCCTGACCCGTGACGATGGCGTCACCGACGCGCAACGTACCGGACTGCACGAGAACCGTCGCGACGGCACCGCGACCACGGTCGAGGTTGGCCTCGATCGCGACACCACGGGCGTCCTTGTTCGGGTTCGCACGCAGGTCGAGCGCCGCGTCGGCGGTGAGCAGCACGGCCTCGAGCAGCGAGTCGATGTTCTGACCCTGGCGGGCCGAGACGTCGACGAACATCGTGTCGCCGCCGTACTCCTCGGCGATGAGGTTGTACTCGGTGAGCTGCTGACGCACCTTCGCCGGGTTCGCGCCGTCGACGTCGATCTTGTTGACCGCGACGACGATCGGCACGTTCGCCGCCTGGGCGTGGTTGAGCGCCTCGATCGTCTGCGGCATCACGCCGTCATCGGCGGCGACCACGAGGATCGCGATGTCGGTGACCTTCGCACCGCGGGCACGCATGGCGGTGAACGCCTCGTGACCCGGGGTGTCGATGAACGTGATCGGACGGTCGACGCCCTCGTGCTCCTTGTGGACCTGGTAGGCACCGATGTGCTGGGTGATGCCGCCGGCCTCGCCCTGCGCGACGTCCGCGTTGCGGATCGCGTCGAGCAGGCGCGTCTTTCCGTGGTCGACGTGACCCATGACGGTGACGACCGGCGGACGCTGCTCGAGCACGTCGTCGCTCTCGCCCTCGGCCTCGGCGTCGAGGTCGATGTTGAACTGGCCGAAGAGCTCGCGCTCCTCCTCCTCCGGGGAGACGACACGGATGTCGTAGCCGAGCTCGGCGCCGAGCAGCTGGAACGTGTCCTCGTCCAGCGACTGCGTCGCCGTCGCCATCTCACCGAGGTGGAACAGCACGGTGACGAGCGATGCGGGGTTCGCGTCGATCTTGTCGGCGAAGTCCGTCAGCGACGCACCGCGACGCACCTGGATGATCGTCGAACCGTTGCCGCGAGGAACGCTCACGCCACCGATCGACGGCGCCTGCATCTGCTCGAACTCTTGACGCTTCGCGCGCTTGCTCTTGCGGCCGCGCACCTTGCTGCCACCGCGACCGAACGCACCCTGGGTGCCGCCGCGGCCACCGGGGCCACGACCGCCGCCACCGGGACGACCGGCGAAACCGCCGCCGCCGGGACGACCACCCGCACCGGGACGACCGCCACCGCCACCACGGGCGGGACGCTCACCGGGACGCGGCACGGCCGCCTGCGACGGCATCATGCCCGGGTTGGGGCGCGGACCACCGGGACGGGGGCCTCCGGCACCGGCGGAACCGCCGGGGCGCGGACCTGCCGCACCCGCGGGACGGGGGCCACCGGAGCCTGCGGGGCCACGGTTGCCGCCGGGACGCGGCATGCCCTGGCTCGGCGCGAACGGGTTGTTGCCGGGGCGTGCGCCGCCCTCGCGACGCTCACCGCCGCCACGACGCTCGCCACCACGGCCCATGCCCTGGTTGGAGCTGAACGGGTTGTTGCCCGGACGCGGTGCGCCGGGGCGCGGGCCGGGACGGTTGCCAGAACGCTCGGGGCGCTCCGAACGCTCGCCACGTGACGGACCCGACGTGCTCGCCGGCTTCGCGGCTGGCCCGGGCTTGGGGCCGGGGCGCGCAGCAGCGGGCTTCGGTGCCGACGGTGCGGCCGCAGCGGGCTTGGGCGCGGACGGCGTCGCCGCGGCGGGTGCTGCCGGGGCAGCGACCGACTCGGTCTTGGCCGCAGGCTTCGGGGTGGCGCTCTCGGCCGGCTTCGACGGCGCCGCGGGTGCGGCATCGGCGGGGGCAGCCTTGGGAGCGGGCGCCTTCGGGCCCGGCTTGGGGGCGCCGGGCTTGGCGGACGAACCGCCAGCCGGCTTCGGGGGGCTCGACGGCACGTCGGCGGCGTCGCCACCGGCCTTCGTCGGCTTCGGGGGGTTCTCCTTGATCTTGCGCACGACGGGCGCTTCGATCGTCGAACTGGCGGACTTCACGAACTCGCCCTGCGCCTTGAGGTGCGCGAGCAGTTCCTTGCTCTCGACTCCGAGCTCCTTGGCGAGCTCGTGGACTCGAACCTTGGCCACGTTTCTCCTGTCAGATGGTGACGGGCGGCCAAGGCTTCGAGCAATTGCTTGCCCGGAGGATCAGCCGACCGCCGAGGGGTAGGTGTTCATCGGTGAGAACTCATCGGTTGCTCATCGCGTCAAACCCGCTTTCGGTCATGGTGTGTTCGCCGTCGGGCGACGGCAGGCGGGCGATCTCGGCCGCCACGTGTTCCTGCAGCGTCGCGGTGTGGACCGCGGTGTGCAGACGAAGTGCTCGTGCCCATGCCCGACGCTTGGTGGCCTGTTCGAGGCACGTCGTGTCGGCGTGGAGCCAGGCTCCTCGACCGGGCATCGCCTTGCGCGAGTCGAGCACCAGGGTGGCGCCGTCATCGCTCACTGCGATGCGCAGCAAAACGGAACGGCCGCCCTTGCCCCGGCACCCGATGCAGGTTCGCTGCGGTTCTGCGGGCCGGGAGAGCTCGACGTTCGGGATCGGCACGTTCACACGCACCCCACCTTCACATCTGTCACCGTTCAAGACCTATCCTACCCCCGCACAGCTCCGCGACGAAATGCGCGCACCCCGGCCACGCTCGGTGGCCGGGGTACGCGCGAGACGTCTGAGGGCGCGCGCTCAGCGGGCCGACTCGTCGTCACGCCCGCCGTCGGCGAGCGCGGTGTCGGGCCGGATGTCGATGCGCCACCCCGTCAGCTTCGCCGCGAGACGGGCGTTCTGGCCCTCCTTGCCGATGGCGAGGCTGAGCTGGAAGTCGGGCACGACGACGCGGGCGGCTCGGGCCTTCGGGTCGACGACCTCGACCGACTCGACGCGCGACGGCGACAGCGCCGCGGCGATGAACTCATCGGGCTGGCGCGAGTAGTCGACGATGTCGATCTTCTCGCCCTGCAGCTCGCTCATGACGGCGCGCACGCGCTGACCCATCGGGCCGATACAGGCGCCCTTGGCGTTGATGCCGGGCTTCGTGGCGTGCACCGCGATCTTGGTGCGGTGACCCGCCTCGCGCGCGAGCGCGGCGATCTCGACGCTACCGTCGGCGATCTCGGGCACCTCCATCGCGAACAGCTTGCGCACGAGGTTGGGGTGGGTGCGCGACAGCGAGATCTGCGGGCCCTTCGGGCCGCGGCGCACGGACACGACGTAGCAGCGCAGACGCTCGCCGTGACGGTAGGTCTCCCCTGGCACCTGCTCCGCAGTCGGCAGGATGCCCTCCACGGTGCCGAAGTCGACCTTGACGAACCGCGAGTCGAGGCTCTGCTGGATCGTGCCGGAGACGATGTCGCCTTCCTTGCCGATGAAGTCACCGAGGATGGCCTCGTCCTCGACGTCACGCATGCGCTGCATGATGACCTGACGGGCCGTACCCGCGGCGACGCGCCCGAAGTTCTTGGGGGTGTCGTCGAACTCGGGGCCGGGCTCGCTCCAGGTGCCGTCCTCCTGCTTCTCGCCGTCCTCGCGCGCCCACACGACGACATGACCCGTGCGGCGGTCGAGCTCGACGCGCGCCCGGCGGTAGGAGCCCTCCTCCTTCTGGTACGCGAGCAGCAGCGCCTGCTCGATGGCGGGGACGATGACGTCCATCGGAATCTCGCGCTCCCGCTCCAGGGCGCGCAGTGCAGCCATGTCGATGTCCATCAGACGTCCTCTCCCACGGCGTCGGCGTCGTCGCCGCGCGTGAATTCCACCTGCACCTTGGCGCCGGTGATCGATGTGTAATTGAGTCGGGCGGGCTCGGCGTCAACGGCCGCCCCCGCCTTCTTGCCGCCCTGCTCGGGCGTCACCTCCACCGTCTGGGCGTCGGCGCGGGTGATGCGACCGGCGACCTTCGACTCGTCGTCGAGGGTGACGGTGACGAGGCGGCCGACGACGCGCGCGAAGTGGCGCGGCAGCGTCAGCGGACGGTCGGTGCCGGGTGAGCTGACCTCGAGGACGTAGGGCTGTTCGCCCATGACGTCGCTCGCCTCGAGTTCTGCGTCGATGACGCGCGTGGCGTCCGTGACCTCGTCGAGCGTGACGGGCTCGATCGATTCCTCGACCGCCGTCTCGAGGGCGACGTCGCGGTCGACGAGCACGCGCACGAGGCGGCGCTTGCCGGCAGGCACGACGGTGACGTCCTCGACGAGGAGACCCAGTGGTTCGAGCTTCGGCAGAATCGTGTCGATGATCGTCTGTTCCGAGTTGCTCACTCGCGCCTCCTGGAGTTGTCGCCGTGCCGTGCACCCGTCGCCCGCGGCACGAGCCGTGAGGTGACGAATGCGCAGGCGTCGTGCCTGCGCATCGCCCCTGAGTCTATCGTGACGCGCGAGGAGCCGTCGTCGCCCGAGACCGGAGCGTCCCGGCTCGCCGCAGGTCAGCCCTACGACGGCGCGAGGCCCCGACGGTGCAGCATGCGCCGCTCGATCGGGCCGAAGAGCAGCACCTCCACGGCCAACCCGACGACGAGCACGAGAACGATCGCGGCCATCACGGCTGGCATGTCCGAGTTCGCCTGCCCCTGGTTGAGCATCGAACCGAGACCGAATCCGAGCTTGGGCGACTGCACGATGAGCTCGGCGGCCATGAGGGAACGCCAGGCGAACGCCCAGCCCTGCTTGATGCCGCCGAGATAGGTCGGCATGGCCGCCGGCAGGAGGACGTGACGCACGAGTTGCGTGCGACTCGCTCCGAGGGCCCGGCCGGCTCGTTCGAACAGAGGCGGGACCTGATCCAACCCGCCGATCAATCCCATGGCGATCGAGGGCACTGCGGACAGCAGGATCACGGCGTACATCGTCGTGTCGCTGAGGTAGAACATCATGACGGCGAAGGGCACCCACGCGACCGACGGCAGGGACTGCATCGCTGCGAGCAGCGGTCGGAAGGCGCGCCGCGCCAGTCTCGCGCGGCCGACGACGAGCCCGAGTGTCGTGCCGAGCACGAGAGAGAGCGCGAAGCCCACCGCGCCGCGTCGCAGGCTGACCCAGATCGCGTCGAGCGCCTCCCCCGAGGTGAGGGAGGTCCACAGGGCCCGAGCGATGTCGGTGACCGGAGGGAGCACCCAGGCCGGTTTGACGTGTGCCCACACGAGAACCTGCCAGGCGAGGACCACGATCGCGAGCGCACCCAGCGGCGCTAGCACGGACAGCGGGTCGACGCGGCGTCGGCGCTGCGCCTGAGCCTGTTCGAGCGCGTCTAGTCCGGAGGTGACGTCGTCGTCACTGATCATCGATCTCGTGGGGCCGGGCGAGCGGTGCCGTCGGGCACTGGCCTCGAACGGATCCTCCTCGCGCATGTCGAACTCAGGCGTGGGCATGACGACTGATCTCCTCTCGCAGGCGCGAGGTGATCTCGCGGGACAGCTCACCGACGCCTGCGTCCTCGATGGCACGCGGCTGTGGCAGGTCGACGTCCCACGTCTGGCTGACGCGTCCCGGGCGCGAAGAGAGCAGGACGACACGTTGGCCGAGACGCACTGCTTCACGCACGTTGTGGGTGACGAAGATGACGGCCATGCCGTCGCGATGCCACACGTCGCTAAGTTCCCCGTGGAGCAGGTCGCGCGTCATGGCGTCGAGGGCGGCGAATGGTTCGTCCATGAGCAGCAGGCGCGCGTTCTGGGCGAGTGCGCGCGCGAGGGCGACGCGTTGGCGTTGGCCTCCGGACAGTTCGTGGGGTCGTCGATCCACTGCGCCGTCGAGCCGCACCGTCGCGAGCAGCTCCTGCGCCCGCTGGCGGCGTTCGGCGGAGGGCACGCCCCTGAATCGCAGGGGAGCCTCGACGTTCTCGCCGACGCTCAGCCACGGGAAGAGCGCGGAATCCTGAAACATCAGCGCCGGTTGAGGGCCGTCGACGTGCACGTCGCCCGCGCTGGCGGGTTCGAGCCCGGCGATGATCGACAGCAGGGTCGACTTGCCGCAGCCGGAGGCGCCGAGAACGCTGACGAACTCCCCCTGTTCGACCCTCAGGTCGAGCCCGCCGATCGCCTCGACGGCGTCGTCGCCCTGGCCGAAGACCTTGTGCAGACCGCGGATGTCGACGGCGGCCGGCTGTGCCGTCGAGCGTGCGTCGCTCGGCGGGGCGATCGGGTGTCGCTCGCCTGCCGTGGTGGTGTCGAACGTCATGTCAGCCCTTTCTGTGCACGCCGAGACCGGCGTCGGTGATCGCAGGCAGGGCGCGTGCAGCAAGGACCTGCCGGAGCGGGTCGAGGTCCGCCAACCCGCGCAGGTCGGGACGGACGTCGATGCCGCCCGTTCGCCACGTGTGTTCGGCGACCTGCGCGATGTTTGCCATCAACGGATCCCAGGAGAACTGCACGTTGTCCATGGCCCGCTCGGCGACCGATCGCTTCAACTTCTTGCCGCTGAGCTTGCCGATCTCGGCGTTGAGCAGCACACTCGCGGCGCCCCGATGGCTGTTGATCCATTCCACGGTCTCGACGTGGGCCGCCAGGAGCTGCTCCACCTGAGCAGGCGCGCGTTCGAGGTACTCCTGGGTGACGAGCAGGCACGTCGTCACGAATCGGTGGTCGGGCCACTGGGTGCGCTCGTCGACGAGCACGTGCGCGCCGGCTTCGACGACGAGGCGAGAGACCCATGGCTCGGCCTGGTAGCTGGCGTCGAGGCGCCCCTGGCGGAACTGATCGAGAGTCTGTGAGTTGGCCATCCACACGGTCTCCACCTCGTCCGCTCCCGGCCCCGTCGTCAGGTGGTGCTCGGCGAGCAGTGTCTTGAGGGCTACGTCCTGGGTGCCGCCGATCTGCGGCGTGGAGACGCTGCACCCACGCAGATCGTCGATCTTCTTCACTCCGGGACGAGCAACGAGCGCAGCGCCGTTCTCCGCTGCTCCGGCGAGGAGGCGCACTCCGGCGCCCTTCGTCCGCACCCACGCCGTGATCGCCGGGTTCGGGCCGAGGTAGGCGACGTCGATCGCGCCGGCGAGCATGGCCTGGACGGCGGCGGGCCCGTTGTCGAAGACCTGCCGCTCGATGGCCGTGCTGCCCAGGTGGCGCGCGAACGTTCCGCGGGCCATGCCTGCGAGGGCCACGCCGTGGGTCAGGTTCGAGAAGTGCCCCAATCGCAGGCGATGCGGGCTCGCCTCAGCCGCCCCGCACCCCGACAGGGCCGGTGTCATGAAGGGGGCGGCGAGGCCGGCGCCGAGGAGCGTCCGGCGCCCGATCTGGGGTGATCGGGCCCGGGATCGGTGTACGGCATCGACAGGTGCGTGATCGTCGCGCATGTCAGCCAGCCAGCCAATCCTCTTCGGATTCGAGCTGCGCGGCGTCGTCGTCCGCACCCGAACCGAGCCCCGCACCCGACATGCCGGCTCCGAGCGTGGCGCCGCTCGCGGGATCGATGACGAGGAACGCGCCGGTCGCCCGGTGGCTGTCGTACGGGTCGAGCACCACGGGCTCGGCCAGACGCAGACGGACTCGTCCGATCGTGTTGAGCGTCATCACTGCTTCAGGGCCGGCTGCGTGCCACGTGCTCGTCTCGACGTCCCACAGATGCGTGATGTCGTCGACGACCGCGCGCACCACCTTGGTGCCCGCCTTGACGAGGACGCGCTGACGGACACGCCCGTCCGCGGCCGCGAGCCACGCGAGCACTCCGCTCACCTCGGAGTCGGCAACCGGTTGATCGGGGTCGGCCACGAGCGACAGGACCTCACCACGAGCGACGTCAAGTTCGTCGCCCAGACGCACCGTCACTGACTCGCCCGCTACGGCCACCTCACGCGAGCCCACCGGAGTGTCGATCGCGACGACCCGGCTCGTCAGGCCCGAGGACACCGCGCGCACACGGTCACCGACGTGCAGGACGCCGGAGGCGATGCGGCCGGCGAGACCGCGATAATCCGGATGCTCGGCGGTGCGAGGCCGGATGACGAGCTGGACCGGCATGCGGAACGACTCGGCCCGCAGGTCATCGCGGACGGGTAGCGACTCGAGCAGGTCGAGCAGCGGCGGGTGGTCGTACCCGTCGGGGGCCGGAGCGACGACCCCCTCGCCCGTCAGCGCAGACAGCGCGACGACGCGGGGATCGCTGAGGCCCACCCTGTCGGCCAGGTCGGTCGCCTGGGTCCGGACCTCGTCGAACCGCGAGCGCGACCACTCGAGGGCATCCATCTTGTTGACGGCGAAGATGACGTGCGGAACACGCAGCAGCGCCATCAACGCGGCGTGACGACGCGTCTGGTCGCTGACCCCGTGTCGCGCGTCCACGAGGACGACGGCTGCGTCAGCGGTGGAGGCGCCGGTGACCATGTTGCGCGTGTACTGCACGTGCCCCGGGGTGTCGGCGAGGACGAAGGTGCGCCGGGGCGTGGCGAAGTACCGGTACGCCACGTCGATCGTGATGCCCTGTTCGCGCTCGGCGCGCAGCCCGTCCGTCAGGAGAGCAAGGTCGACCTGCTCGGCGCCGCGTGACGTGCTCGCGGCGACCATCGAGTCGTAGGTGTCGGCGAGGATGTTCTTCGTGTCGTGCAGCAGACGACCCACGAGGGTCGACTTGCCGTCGTCGACGCTGCCCGCCACGACGAGGCGGAGCTGGGAACCGGGCGAGGCGGTCGGTGCGTGCTCGGTGGACGAACGTGGTGCGTCGGCGGCACGGGTGGTCGTGGTCGTCATCTCTAGAAGTAGCCCTCTCGCTTGCGATCTTCCATAGCGGCCTCGGAGAGGCGGTCGTCGGCGCGGGTGGCTCCGCGCTCGGTGAGATGGCTCGCGGCGATCTCGGCGATGATGTCGGCGGTCGTGCGGGCCTCGGACTCGACGGCGCCCGTGCAGGAGCCGTCACCGACGGTGCGGTAGCGCACCGAGCGGGTGACGAGGGGTTCGTCGTCGCGCGGCCCGAACCAGGGCCCCGGCGTCAGCCACATGCCGTCACGCAGGAAGACCTGGCGCTCGTGCGCGTGGTAGATCGGCGGCAGCGCGACGTCCTCGGCCTCGATGTAGCGCCAGACGTCCAGTTCGGTCCAGTTGCTCAGCGGGAACACACGCGTGTTCTCGCCGGGGGCGTGACGGCCGTTGTAGAGGTTCCACAGCTCCGGACGCTGCCCGCGCGGGTCCCACCCTCCCATGGCGCTGCGCACCGAGAAGATGCGCTCCTTCGCGCGCGCCCGATCCTCGTCCCGGCGCGCCCCGCCGAGGAGGGCGTCGAAGCGTTCTGCCTCGATCGTGTCGACGAGGGGCACCGTCTGCAGGGGGTTGCGGGTGCCGTCGGGGCGTTCCTGCAGGCGGCCGTCGGCGATCCAGTCCTCGACCGCCGCGACGTGGAGGCGCAGGCCATGACGGGCGACGACCTCGTCCCGGAACGCGATGACCTCAGGCAGGTTGTGGCCGGTGTCGACGTGCAGCAGCGTCAGCGGCAACGGCGCGGGGGCGAGCGCCTTGAGTGCGACGTGCAGCAGCACTGCGGAGTCCTTGCCGCCGCTGAACAGCAGCGCAGGGCGTTCGAACTCGGCGATGACCTCGCGGATGATCTCGATGGCCTCGGCCTCGAGTGCCCGCAACGTCGACAGCTCGCCGGCGGGGTTCGTGGAGACGTCCGGTGGCGTCATCGTCTCGGTCATGCGGGTGTCCTCTCCTCGTCGATGAGACGCAGGATCTCGGCGAGGGATTCCTCGATCGAGCGGCCCTGGGTCTCGAGACGCAATTCGGGGTTGGTCGGAACCTCGTAGGGGTCGTCGAGGCCTGTCATTCCGGTGAATTCGCCGGCCTCGGCCCGGGCGTACAGGCCCTTGACGTCGCGTCGCGCGCACTCCTCGAGCGACGTTGCGACGAAGACCTCGAGGTAGCGACTACCGCTGCGCTCGTGGCGTGCGCGGTTCTCGGCGCGTGCATCGGCGTACGGGGCGATGACCGGCACGATCGCCCACACACCGTTGCGGGCGAGCAGGTCGGCGACGAAACCGACGCGCGTCACGTGGGTGTTCCGGTCCGCCCGGGAGAACCCGAGGCCGGCGCTGAGGGAGGTGCGCAGTTCGTCGCCGTCGAGCAGTTCGACGCGTTCGCCCCGCTCGCGCAGGGTGGCGACGAGGCGCTCGGCGAGCGTCGACTTGCCCGCTCCGGACAGGCCCGTGAGCCACACGGTCGCGGCGCTCATGTGTTGATCCCGCATTCGACCTTGTCGCGGCCCGCCCAGCGTCCGGCGCGCGCGTCCTCGCCCGGCGCCACCCGGCGGGTGCACGTGGCGCACCCGATCGAGGGGTAGCCCTGGGTGAGCAGCGGGTTCGTGACGATGGCGTGCTCGGCGATGTAGGCCTCGACGTCGGCGTCGCTCCACGCGACGATCGGCGCGACCTTGATGCGTTCGCGGCGCTCGTCGAAGCTGACGACCGGTGTGTCGCGCCGCGTGATCGCCTCGCTGCGACGCACCCCGGTGGCCCACGCCTCGTAGCCGTCGAGGGCCTCGTCGAGCGGGTGGGTCTTGCGCAGCGTGCAGCACAGATCGGGATCGCGTTCGAAGAGGTTCGCTCCGTACGTCGCGTCCTGCTGCGCGACACTCTGGGACGGTTCGAGGGTGCGCAGCGTGACGTCGTACGTCGAGGCGACCGCGTCGCGGGTCTGCAGCGTCTCTTCGAAGTGGTACCCGGTGTCGAGGAAGAGCACGTCGACGCCGGGCAGGCTGCGCGACGCGAGATGCGTCAGCACGGCGTCCTGCATGGAGGTGGCCACGGCGAAGCGTTCCCCGAACTCCGCGGCCGCCCAATCGAGCACGGCGTCCGCCGGTGCACCGTCGAGCTGGCCAGCGGCCCGAATGGCGATCCGACGCAGCTCGTCGGGCTCGCGCACGACCTGCGTCATCGCAGCTCCTCCTCGTCGGCGCGGCGGGCCCAGTCGCCGAAGCTCTCGCCGCTCTCGCGTGCGGCTATGTACCGCGTCACGACGCGCTCGACGTAGTCGCCCAGCTCGCTCGCGGCGACCTTGTGGGCGCGCAGCTTGCGCCCGACGACGAGGTCCTCGCCCAGGCCACCGCCGAGGTGGACCTGGTAGCCGGGCACCTGCTCGCCGGCGGTGTCGGTGATGATCTGGCCCTTGAGACCGATGTCCGCCACCTGGATGCGGGCGCAGCTGTTGGGGCAGCCGTTGAGATGGATCGCGATGGGGTGCTCGAGCTGGTCGTCGAGGTGAGCGAGACGCTCTTCGAGCTCGGCGACGAGGTCGTGGGCTCGCTGCTTCGTCTCGACGATGGCGAGCTTGCAGAACTCCAGGCCCGTGCACGCCATCGTCGCGCGGCGCCACGGCGACGGACGCCCGTCGAAGCCCAGCGGCCGCATCGTCTCGAGCAGCGGCTCGACGGCGTCGTCGGGCACGTCGAGGACGACGAGCTTCTGGTAGGCGGTCAGGCGCAGCCGGTCGCTGCCGGCGGCCTCCATCGCGTCGGCGACGCCCGCGAGCGCCGCGCCGCTCGTGCGCCCTGCGATCGGCGCGAACCCGACGAGGTTGCGTCCGTCCTTCTGACGATGCACACCGACGTGGTCGATCGTGTGCTTCGGCGTGGGCGCGGCGGGCCCGTCGAGCAGGGGGCGCCCGAGGTACTCGCGCTCCAGCACCTCACGCGTCTTGTCGGCGCCCCAGTCCTCGACGAGGTACTTGAGACGCGCGCGGTTGCGCAGCCGGCGGTAGCCGTGGTCGCGGAACAGCTTGACGGTCGCGAGCCAGACCTCGGGCACCTCTTCGAGCGGCACCCAGGCACCGAGGCGCAGCGCGAAGAACGCCTTCGTCGACAGCCCTCCCCCGATCTGCAGATCGAAGCCGGGGCCGTGGTCGGGGTGGACGACGCCGACGAAGCTGATGTCGTTGATCTCAGGGGCGGCGTCGGGCAGCCACGCGATCGACGACTTGAACTTGCGCGGCAGGTTCGCGAGATCCGGGTCGCCCACGTAGTTGGCCTTGATGAAGTCGATCGCGGGGGTCGCGTCGATCACCTCGTCGGGGTGCACGCCGGCCACCGGCGAACCGAGCGTGGTGCGCGTGCAGTCACCGCAGGCCTCGAGCGTGTCGAGACCGACGGCCTCGAGACGGCGCCAGATCTCCGGCACGTCCTCGATCGCGATCCAGTGGTACTGGATGTTGTTGCGGTCGGTGATGTCGGCCGTACCACGTGCGAAATCGGTGGAGATGCTCGCGAGCACCCGCAGCTGCTCGCGGGAGAGCTGCCCGCCGTCGATGCGCACGCGCATCATGAAGTACTCGTCGTCGAGCTCCTCGGGCGCCAGCGTCGCCGTCTTGCCGCCGTCGATGCCCTGCTTGCGCTGGGTGTACAGGCCCATCCAGCGCATGCGGCCGCGCAGGTCAGTGCCCGAGATGCTGTCGAAGCCCTCGCGGGCGTACTGCTCGAGGATGCGGGCGCGCACGTTGAGGGGCGCGTCCTCGGCCTTGAAGACCTCGTTCGGGTTGAGCGGGTCGAACTCGCCCTTGGCCCACTGCCCCTCGGGCTTGGCCGTGCGCTGCGTGGCGCGGGGACGTTCACTCGTCGTCGTCATCGTCCGCTCCTTCGTGGTTTCTCTCGGGCTCGAAGTACATAACCTTGTCTTCGGTTCAGCAAAACTGCAAATGATGGATCACGGGGTGTTCATCCTGTGGGAAGGCACGTTGAGCCTGACGCGCCCACGGTGCGTGTGGCGTCACCGCCCGCCGGAACGCGCGGCCAGTGCGTGCCAGACTGTGCCCATGCCCGATGCTCGTCTCACCCGCCGCACCGCGCTCGCCGCCGTCGTCCTCACCACCACGAGCGCATGCAGGCTGCGCGTGGAGAAGGACGCGCCCCTGCCGGGGCCGACGGCGGCACCGGCGCCCGATTCGGGCCCCCTCGAGGCTGTGCGTCGTCACCTCGTGGTCGCGATGAGCGCGGCGAGCCAGGAGACGAACCACCGCCGGGAGGCCGCCGACGCGCAGGGCGCCCACGTCGCCGAACTCAAACGACTCGACGCGACGCTGCGCGGCATCGGCGCGACGTCGCTGCCCAGCGTCAGCGCCACTGCGGCGCCCAGCGTGTCGGCGTCAGCGTCTGCGTCGCCATGGGCGTCGGCGTCCGGAAAGAGCTCCCGCGCGAGCGCCCCGGCGTCGTCGCCCTCGGCGAGCAGCAGCCCCGCCGCGACGGCGTGGACCCGCGCCGAGAGCGACTGGGTCTCCCCCGCGCTGTGCGCGAGCCTGCAGAAGGTTTCGGCGACATCGAGGCCTCTCGCCCTGTCGATCGCCGCGCGCGGGCTCAGCTCGCTGCCGGGCGGCGTTTCCGTGCCGTGGTCCGCGACGGTGTCGGTGCCCTCGTCGTCGGCGCTGCTCGAGGCGAACGCGGTGACGATCCACGCGCTCGAGTGGTGGGCGGCGCGCACCGATCCCGACGATCGCGGCGACGTCCCCGGCCTGCTCGACGACCTCTACGCCGTGCGCTCGCTCGCGGAATCGTCGGCGTCATCGGGGTCGCCGTCGTCGTCATCGTCTGCTTCCGCGAGCCCCGCTGCGCCCGCGCGCCGCTACGACTCGCTCGCCGCGGCCCGCGCCGATGCGGGCAAGGCGGCCGCGGCTGTGATGTCGGCGTGCGCCGTCGCGGCGACGGGCACGCGCAGCGCCGATGATGTCAACGGGCTGCTGCTCGCGTGGTCGAGCGCGGCCCGCACAGTGCGCTTCGGTGGGGGCAGCGTCTCGCCGTTCCCCGGCCTCGCGACCTGAGCACGCCCGCGGAGAATAAACTCGTCCGCATGCGCATTCGGGGACGCGCGGCCGCCGCCGCACCACTGATCTCGCTGCTCGCTCTCACGGCCTGTTCGGGCAGCTCGCACGACACGGGCGGCGCTTCGAGCTCCGGGGCGTCATCGAAGGCCGGCGCGTCGAGCAGTTCCGGTGGGAGTGCGAGCCCCTCGGCGAGCTCTTCGGTCGCTCCCCCGGAGCCGGTCAAGAACAAGCCGGGCAGCATCACGATCGGCGCGTCGGGCGACCTCATCGTCCACCCGTCGATCACGCAGATGGCCCGTCGTGCCGCAGGCGGCACGGGGTACCGCTTCGACCAGTTCTTCGGCCAGATCTCCCCCGTCACGAAGGCGGGCGATCTACGCATCTGCCAGATGGAGAACCCGCTGTCGCGTGACGACACGAACCTGGCGCGCGAGCTGAGCTTCAACGCGCCCCACGAGTTCGCGACGACGGTGAAGTCCATCGGGTTCGACGGGTGTTCGACGGCCAACAACCACGCCTACGACCGCGGCCTCTCCGGGCTGGCGAGCACGCGCAGCGTCATGGCCGCGAACGGTCTGCAGGCGGCCGGCCCGGCCGCGTCTGCCGGCGAGAAGGGCCAGCCCGTGTTCTACGAGGCCAAGGGGTTCAAGGTCGCGCAACTGTCGTACAGCTACACGCTCGACAACCGCATCAACGGCGACCAGACGGGCACTCCCAAGGACGCGCCCTGGGTCGCGGACAACCTGTACGCGGTGCGCACCCCGGAAGGCATCGAGGCCGATGCCGCCGAAGCACGCAAGCAGGGCGCCGACATCGTCGTCGTGTCGATGCACTGGGGACGTGAGTACAAGCCGGTCTCGGCGGAGCAGAAGAAGTACGCGGACGCGTTGCTGCGCTCCGGGCAGGTCGACTGGATCATCGGCAACCATCCGCACATCGTGCAGCCGTGCCAGAAGATCGACGGACGATACGTCTCCTACGCCCTCGGCAACCTGTTCTCCGGCCAGCAGGCCGCATATCTGCCGGGCACGGCGGACGGCGCGTACGCGAGCGTCACCTTCACGCGCGACGCGGGCGGCAAGATCAGCCAATCTATGACGTACCAGCCCACCTATCAGGACCAGAAGACGCGCGTCGTCGAGCTGGCCACCCCGTCGCAGAACCCAGCATCCTACGCCAAGACGACCGCGACGATGGGTGCGTTCGGCTGCGACGCCAAGCCGGCGTCCTGACGGGTGACGGCACCCGCCGCCGTCGCCGGACGCTCGAGCCGTGGTAGCCGGTGAGGCGCCGGGCGCGGCTGAGCATCAGAGCAGGCCGAACTGCGCGGCGGTGTCGTAGCTGAGCTTGACGACGAAGGCCCCCACGACGACGACGAACACGGCGCGCACGAACCCGGCCCCCTTCGAGACGGCGGTCCGGGCGCCGAGATAGCCGCCCGCGAGGTTCGCGACGCCGAGCACGAGGCCGACACGCCAGGCCACCGCACCTGCCGGGATGAACACGACGAGGGCGGCGAGGTTCGTCGCGAAGTTGGCGAGCTTGGCCTTGGCGGAGGCCTCGAGGAAGCGGTAGCCGAGCAGGCTGACGAGCGCGAAGACGAAGAACGAGCCCGTCCCCGGGCCGAGCGCGCCGTCGTACAGGCCGACGCCCAGGCCGACGGCGCCCGCCGTCGCGTAATGGCGCCGGCTGCCGGCGTGCCGCAGGTTCTCGAGCTGCCCCATCGACGGCTTGAACAGCGTGTACGCGCCGACGGCGACGAGGACGACGAGGATGATCGGGTTGAACGCGCTGCGCGGGATGTGACTGGCGAGCGCCGCACCCGCCATCGAGCCGGCGAACGCCATCACGGCGAGCGGCAGCGCGGTGCGCAGATCGGGACGCACCCGCCGAAGGTACGTCGCCGAGCTCACCGACGTGCCGCAGATCGAACCCAGCTTGTTCGTCGCGAGCAGCTGGGCGGGCGCGGCGTGCGGAAACGCGACCATGAGGGCCGGCAACTGCACGAGCCCGCCTCCGCCGACGACGGCGTCGATCCATCCCGCGCAGGCCGCCGCGAGCGCCAGCAGGGTGAGGGTCAGGGTTCCCGGGTCGTTCACCCCGTCATCCTGGGCCGCGCGCCGCGTGCCCGCAAACGTCTCTCAGTTCGTGACCGTCGCGCCCGCGCCGCTCGTGACCGGGGCGGCGGCCGTTCGACGCGCGAGAGCCACCACGTCGGGCCGTGGTGGCTCTCGTGAAGCAGGGTCGGATCAGGCGCCGCGCACCTCGGAGAGCACCTCGGCCGCCACCTCGTCGACGCCGACGTCACGCGAGGTGCCCGAGCGGCGGTCCTTGACTTCGATCGTGCCGTCGGAGAGGCCGCGCCCGAGCACGACGATCGTCGGGACGCCGATGAGCTCGGCGTCCTTGAACTTCACGCCGGGGCTGACCTTCGGACGGTCGTCGAACAGGACGCCGAGCCCGGCCGACTCGAGGTCGGCGACGACCTGCTCCGCCTTCTCGAAGACCGCGGCGTCCTTGCCCGTGGCGACGACGTGGACGTCGAAGGGCGCGATGTGACGCGGCCAGATGAGGCCCTTGTCGTCGAGGTTGTCCTCAGCGATGGCGGCGACGGCGCGAGAGACGCCGATGCCGTAGGAGCCCATCGTCACCGTCACGAGCTTGCCGTTCTCGTCGAGCACCTTGAGCCCGAGCGCCTCGGCATACTTCGTGCCGAGCTGGAAGATGTGACCCATCTCGATGCCGCGCGCGAGCGTCAGGGGGCCCGAACCGTCGAGGGCCGGGTCGCCCTCCTTGATCTGCGCCGCCTGGATCGTGCCGTCGGCGGTGAAATCGCGGCCGTGGACGAGGTCGATGACGTGCTTGCCGCTGACGTCGGCGCCCGTCACCCACGCCGAGCCCTCGGCGATGCTGGGGTCGAGCAGGTAACGGATGCCGGAGGCCTTTTCCTCGCCGAGCACGCCCGGGCCGATGTAGCCCTTCGCGAGCATCGGGTAGGCGGCGAAGTCCTTCTCCTCGAACGCCTCGACGTCGGCCGGAGCGACCTGAGCCTCGAGGCGCTTGGCGTCGACCTCGCGATCGCCGGGCACGCCGATCGCGAGCGGTTCGCGCGTGCCGTCGGGGTGGACGAGCATGACGATGACGTTCTTCAGTGTGTCGGCAGCCGTCCACTCGCGTCCGTCGTCGCGCGGGTGATTCGCGTTGAGGGCCGCGACGAGCGTCTCGATGGTCGGGGTCTCGGGGGTGTCCTCGATGTGTGCGGGGCCGACGCTCACCTCGACGGGCTCGGCCTGCGGCACGACGACGGCCTCGACGTTCGCGGCGAAACCGCCGGGCGAGCGGACGAACGTGTCCTCACCGTGGCGGCTGACGGCGAGGAACTCCTCCGACGCCGAACCGCCCATCGCGCCCGAGTCGGCGTGGACGACGACGTACTCGAAGCCGAGGCGGTCGAAGATCTTGACGTACGCGCCGCGGTGCTTGGCGTAGCTCTCCTCGAGGCCCTGCTTCGTGTGATCGAAGGAGTACGAGTCCTTCATGATGAACTCGCGCCCGCGCAGCAGGCCGGCGCGCGGGCGGGCCTCGTCGCGGTACTTCGTCTGGATCTGGAACAGCGTCGTCGGCAGGTCCTTGTAGCTCGAGAACATGTCCTTCACCGTGATGGTGAACATCTCCTCGTGCGTCGGGCCGAGGAGCATGTCGACGCCCTTGCGGTCCTGCAGGCGGAACAGGTTGGGGCCGTACTCGTCCCAGCGGTTCGTCGCCTCATAGGGTTCGCGCGGCAGCAGCGCGGGGAAGCTCAGCTCCTGCGCGCCGATGGCCTCCATCTCCTCGCGGACGATGGTCTCGACGTTACGCAGCACCTTGAGCCCGAGCGGCAACCACGTGTACACGCCGGGCGCGGCGCGTCGGATGTAGCCGGCGCGCACGAGCAGCTTGTGGCCCGGCAGCTCAGCGTCCGCCGGATCCTCGCGAAGCGTTCGCAGGAACAGGTTGGACATGCGCTGGGCCACGGTCTCTCCTCGGGTCGTGTCGCGGTCGCTCCGCGTGACTCGGCCCCACACTATCCCGGCCCGCCCAGGGCGTGCACGGCCCGCATCCACCCGACGCTCGGGCCGCGAGGCCTTCCTGAGATCCATGCAGATTCGACGACGTCACAATCCGTCCTTCGCCGTCTCCCGTCTCCTGCGCACTCGCCCGGCGTGCAGATCTCCAGCAAGGCCGCCAGCGGCGGCATCATGAAGGGGCTCAAGCGCTCCGTGCTCTGCGGTGAGTCCTTCTTCTCGACGACGTACACCGCCCCCGCCGAGGGCGGGTGGGGCGACATCGCCGGCGTCCTGCCCGGCGGCATGCTGGCGCTCGAGATCCAGCCCGATCGCCCCTGCTTCGTCGCCCGCGGCAACTGGATGGCCAACAGCGAGGGCACGGAGGTCACCTCGCAGTTCGGTGGCATGACGAACCTCTTCGGCGGCGAGGGCGGCTTCGGCCTCGAGGCCAGCGGTCAGTGCCTCAGCGTCTACGGCGCGGTCGACGTCATGGACCTCGCTCCGGGCGAGCGTGACGTCATCCACACCGGGCACGTCATCGCCTACGACCTGGGGATGCAGTTCACAACGCGTCGGGCGGTCGAAGGACGCTCGATCCAGTCGATGAAGTCCGGTGAAGGGCTCGTTTCAACTTCGTCGGGCCCGGGCGCGTGCTCCTGCAGTCACGCAACCCGCAGGCGTTCGCGGAGTGGGCCGCCAAGCTCATGCCCTCGACGAACGAGCAGGGCGGCCTCGGCGGGCTGTTCACCTGACCGCCAGGGCGTCAGGGCCGCGGCGTCGCGCGTCGGGCGATGGCGGCGCTCGCGGCCGACGTGCCGAGGGTGCCGAACACGCCGCCCCACTCCCCCTGCACGCGGCTCGCGATGAACGCGTCGCTGACGCTCGACGGCGCGCTGCGCAGCAGCAGGCTCGCCTGGAGGACGACGGCCATTCGAGCGCTGATGTCGCGGGCGCGGTACTCCGCGTCGTCGGGCGTCAACGACACGACGTCGGCGAGCACCTGTTTCGTCGCGACGTCGAGCCCGGGGTGGTCGCCGCGGGTCACGTCGAGCTCGCGGCTGAAGGCCTCGAACGCCTCCGGCGAACGCGTCAGGGCGCGCAGGACGTCGAGGGCGTTGACGCTGCCCGAGCCCTCCCAGATCGAGTTGAGCGGCGACTCGCGGAACAGCAGCGGCATGCCCGACTCCTCGACGTACCCGTTGCCGCCGAGGCATTCGAGGGCCTCGGCGACGTGCATCGGCGTGCGCTTGCACACCCAGAACTTTGCGAGCGGCAGTGCGAAGCGACGGAACGCGCGCTCGTGCTCGCTGCCGGGATCGCCTGATTCGATACGGTCGACGCTCGCCGCGAGGCGCATGCCGAGCGCCGTCGCGGCCTCCGACTCGATCGCGAGATCGGCGAGGACGTTCTGCATCGCGGGCTTGTCGGCGAGGACGCCGCCGAAGGCATGCCGACGCGCGGTGTACCAGGCCGCCTCGCTCGTCGCGCGACGCATGAGCCCGGCCGAGCCGAGGACGCAGTCGAGCCGCGTCGCGCTCACCATCTCGATGATCGTGCGCACGCCCGCACCCTCGTCACCGAGGCGAGTGGCGTAGGCGTCGTGGAACTCGAGTTCGCTGCTCGCGTTGGAGCGGTTGCCGAGCTTGTCCTTGAGCCGGACGATGCGCAGCGCGTTGCGAGTGCCGTCAGGGTGCACGCGCGGCACGACGAAGCAGGTCAGCCCGCCGGGAGCCTGCGCGAGGACGAGGAACAGATCGTTCGTCGGCGCGCTCGTGAACCACTTGTGCCCGCGCAGCGAATAGACGGCGGCGCCGTCGTCGTCGAAACCCGACGGGGTGGCCTCGGTGACGTTGGTGCGCACGTCGGAGCCGCCCTGTTTCTCCGTCATCCCCATCCCCGCGAGCAGCCCCTCCTTGCTCGCCGCGGGCAGATCGCCGGGCTCGTAGACGCTCGCCGCGAGGCCGTCGGCGTAACGCTGCGTCAGCGCCTCGTCCGCGCGCAGGGCGGGGACGGCGGCATGGGTCATCGTCAGCGGACAGACGTGCCCGGGCTCGACACCGGACCACGTGATGAAGCCCGCTGCCCGCCGCAGGTGAGCGTCCGCCGACGCGTCCTGCCAGGGCGCGCCCGCGAGACCGAACTCGACGCCGCGGCGCATGAGCCAGTGCCAGGACGGGTGGAACTCGACGGCGTCGGTACGCGCGCCGAACCGGTCGACGGCGCGATGCCGCGGCGTGAACGTGTTCGCAGCCATGCCGTGTTCGCGAGCCTCCTCGCTGCCGGCCATGACACCGAGCTCGCGCAGGGGGCCGAGAACGTCGGCATGCTCGTGCGAGGCGAACGCGCTCGCCGCGTCCTTGAGCGCCTCGTCGGCGTCGACGGCGTCGAACCCGGCCATGACGTCGGCCTGATTGGTTGGTGTGAGCGCGAACACGTCAGTCATGCCGCCACTGTAGATCGCCGGCCCGGTGCCCGGGCGGCGTCTGCGCGCAGGAGTCTACGCCGACCGCACGGCGCGGGCCCGCCAATGCGGCGCGGGCCCATCAGTCCGGCGCGAACCGTCACCCACAGTGACGGCGACCCACGCACGGCGCACGGTCGGCCTCGCGAGCCCTCGTCAGCGGCGAGCGATGTCGAGGCTCGCCTTGATGAGCGGCCACTGCGCCGGGACCCGCGCGAGCATGCCGGCGAGGCGCGCCTGCTTGCCCGGCGTGGAGCGGCGTCGGACACTCGCCTGCGCCTGACGCGCCATCTCGACGTTCGCGGGCAGCACGGCGACGAGCAGGGCGGCAGAGGCGTAACCCGCGGCTCGGCGCGTCGCAGGGTTGACGAGACCCGCGGCGCAGACGAGTTCGGCGACACCGCTGAGGTAGACGAGTTCGCGCGCCTTGGGTAGCTGCGGCGGAATGGTCGGCTCGAACACCTGCGGGCGCACGAGGTGCGTCACGCCGGAGACGACGTACGCGCCGACGAGCCCGCGCATCAGGGGCGGAAGTTCACGAAGACCGGTGACAGGATTCATGCCCCCACCCCATCACATCGCCCTGACAACGCCGTTGAAACGGGTCGAAGTGCGGGGGCAGGGCGCTCGTCCCATCGATAAGCGGTGCCACCGCGTCGCCTCTGCGACGGCGCCGCCGCATCAGAGGATGACGGTCGCGAACGTCCCGACGCGTTCGAACCCGGCGCGTTCGTACGCACGCAGCGCGGGGGTGTTGTACCCGTTGACGTAGAGGCTGACGGTGGGCGCGAGCTCCGCCTCGACCAGGTCGACGACGCGCGCCATGCACGGTGCGGCGAGCCCGCGGCCGCGCCAGGCGGGGTCGATCCACACACCCTGAATCTGTGCCACGCCCGAGGCGAGCGATCCGACGTCGGCCTTGAACCGTACGCGCGCACCGTCCATCAGGACGAAGGTGCGCCCACCCATGACGAGGCGCTGCACCCCGGCGCGGTAGGCCGCGGCACTGCCGACGTAGGGCGCGTAGCCGATCTCCTCGGTGAACATCGCCGCGGCCGCAGGCACGATGGCGTCGACCTCGTCGAATCGGGCCAGGCGCACGCGCGGTTCGGGCTCGATGCCCTGACGCTCGCGCGCCTCCCGCGAGGCGACCATGAGCGGCTGCTCGGGGCGGAACGAGCGCGCCGGCGCGTACGAACGCGACACGAGCTGCCACAGCGGCAGCACCTGCTCGGCCGGCCCGAACAGCGAACTGACGCGGCGTCGCGCACACTTGACGCGGGCCGCGTAGCGTTCCAGATCGTCAGGGCTCGCCTCGACGGGGACGAGATTCGCCGACGCCCACAGCATCGAGCGCAGCGGCCGTTGACTGGACTCGAGCGAGCGAGCGCCGCCTCGACCCAGCCCGTCGGCATCGAACCCCGAAGAGTCCGCCCCTGCCGCGAGTGGCTGGCCAACGTCACCGTCGAGACCGAAGGCAGCGCTCGTCGAACCGAGCGCGCCCTCGTCGAGGCGGGCGGCGACGAAGACGTTCGTCACCGGGTCGAGGTCGCACAACGCCCGCGCGCCGGCGCGGTCGCCGGCGTCGAGGGCTCGCACCCCCGAACGTCGCAGCATGCCGGCGTCAGCCGACCGAGACGGTGGGGCCGGCGCCGTCGGCGCCCGCGTCCTCGCCCATCTCCTCGGCGATGCGCATCGCCTCCTCGATGAGCGTCTCGACGATCTGGCTCTCCGGCACCGTCTTGATGACCTCACCCTTGACGAAGATCTGGCCCTTGCCGTTGCCGGAGGCGACGCCGAGGTCGGCCTCGCGCGCCTCACCGGGGCCGTTGACGACGCAGCCCATCACGGCGACGCGCAGCGGCACCTCCATGCCCTCGAGGCCCTTCGTCACCTGCTCGGCGAGGGTGTAGACGTCGACCTGCGCGCGCCCGCAGCTCGGGCAGCTGACGATCTCGAGCTTGCGCGGCTTGAGGTTGAGCGACTGCAGGATCATGTTGCCGACCTTGACCTCCTCGACCGGCGGGGCCGAGAGGCTGACGCGGATCGTATCGCCGATGCCGCGGCTCAGCAGCGCGCCGAACGCGGTCGCCGACTTGATCGTGCCCTGGAACGCGGGCCCGGCCTCGGTCACACCGAGGTGCAGCGGCCAGTCGCCCCGCTCGGAGAGCATCTCGTAGGCGCGCACCATGACGACGGGGTCGTTGTGCTTGACGGAGATCTTGAAGTCGTGGAAGTCGTGCTCCTCGAACAGCGACGCCTCCCACACGGCCGACTCGACGAGCGCCTCGGCCGTCGGCTTGCCGTACTTCTCGAGCAGTCGCTTGTCGAGCGAACCGGCGTTGACACCGATGCGGATGGAGACCCCGGCGTCCTTCGCCTCCTTGGCGATCTGCTTGACCTGATCGTCGAACTTGCGGATGTTGCCCGGGTTGACGCGCACACCCGCACACCCCGCCTCGATCGCCGCGTAGACGTACTTCGGCTGGAAGTGGATGTCGGCGATGACGGGGATCTGCGCCTTGCGAGCGATGGCGGGCAGCGCCTCCGCGTCGTCCTGGCTCGGGCACGCGACACGGACGATGTCGCACCCGGTGGCCGTCAGCTCGGCGATCTGCTGGAGCGTGGCGTTGATGTCGGTCGTCGGCGTCGTCGTCATCGACTGCACCGAGATGGGGGCGTCTCCCCCGACCTCGACCTTGCCGACCTTGATCTTGCGCGTCTTGCGACGAGGAGCGATGACCGGCGCGGGCGCCGAGGGCATACCGAGAGAAACCGACATGAGCCCATCTTACGACTGCCGCGCGACGCCCTGGGCTGGGCCGAGACTCACTGGATGGTGATGGGTTTCACGACGTCGGCGTAGATGAGCAGCACCGACATCCCGATGAGGACGAGCGAGACGGCGTACGCGACCGGCAGCGCCTTCGTCACGTCGACGTAGACGGGGCCGGCGACGCCGCGCGCCCGCGCGATGGGCCGCTTGATCGCCTCCCACAGCGCACCCGCGATGTGGCCGCCGTCGAGGGGCAGCAGCGGGATGAGGTTGAACACGAACAACGCGAGGTTGAGGGAGGCGAGCAGGTTGAGCAGCAGCAGCACCTTCTGGCCGAGTTCGACCTTCGACGACTCGGCGACGTCGCCCGCGATGCGCGTCACCCCGACGACGGAGATCGGCCCGTTCGGATCGCGCGCCTCGTCGCTGAACGCCGCCTGCGCGACGCCCTTCATCTTCTCCGGTATGTGCAGCACGACGCCCGCCGTCTGCTTGATGCTCGTGCCGAGCATGCCGGGGACAGCACCCGGGCCCTGACGCTGCAACGTGTACTGACCGATCGACAGCCCGACGTACCCGGCGTCGATCATGACGTTCTGGCCACCCGCGTCGGTGACGGGGTTGCCGTCGGCGTCGAGTTTCGCCACCTTCGTCGTCCTCGGCGTGACCTGCAGCGTCTGCTGCCGGCCGTCACGCTCGACGACGAACGGGATCTTCTCGCCGCCGTGCGCGCGGATGACGCGGGTCGCCTCGAGATTGCTGTTCACCTTCTGCCCCGCGACCGAGATGATGACGTCATCGAGCTTCAACCCGCTCGAGGCCGCCGGCGCCTCCTGCCCCGTCGGGCACTTCTGACCGGGTTCGACCTTCGTCAGGCACGTCGTCAGCGACGTCACCTTCGTGCCGGTGAGCTTCGGCAGGCCGACGCCGCACACCATGACGGTCATGACGACCGCAGCGATGACGAGGTTCATGAACGGCCCACCGAACATGACGGTGACCTTCTGCCACGTCTTGAGCTTGTAGAAGACGCGGTTCTCGTCACCGGGGCGCAGCTCCTCGAAGGTCTGCTCACGCACCTCGTCGGCGAGCTGGCTGAACCGACCGGTCGACGAGGCGCGCACGGAGCCGTCCGGGTCGCCCGCCTTCGGCGGGTACATGCCGATCATGCGCACGTAACCGCCGAGCGGGATGCCTTTGACGCCGTACTCGGTCTCGCCGCGCTTCTTCGACCACAGCGTCGGGCCGAAGCCGATCATGTACTGCGGCACGCGGACGCCGAACTTCTTCGCGGGCACCATGTGCCCCATCTCGTGCAGCGCGATCGAGGCAGCCACGCCGACGATCATGAACAGCACCCCGAGGACGAACAGCATCAGCGCAGCCCCTTCTCGATCAGCGTGTGCGCGGTGCGGCGCGCCCATGTCTCTGCGGCGAGGACGGCGTCGACGTCAGGTTCGCCGCTCTCGGGCGCGTGCTGGTCGACGACCTTCTCGACGGTTTCGACGATGTCGAGGAAGCCGATGCGCCCGTCGTGGAAGGCCTCGACGCACTCTTCGTTGGCCGCGTTGTAGACGGCCGGGTACGTCGAGCCGGCCTCACCCACCTGACGGGCGAGGCGAACGGCGGGGAACGCCTCGTCGTCGAGAGGTTCGAACCGCCAGTCCATCGCCTTCGTCCAGTCGATCGGTGTCTCCACGCCCGCGATGCGGTGCGGCCAGTCGAGGCCCATCGCGATCGGCACGAGCATCGTCGGCAGGCCGAGCTGCGCGACGACGGCGCCGTCGACGAACTCGACCATCGAGTGGATGTACTGCTGCGGGTGCACGACCGTCTCGACACGATCGATCGGGATGTCGAACAGCAGGTGCGCCTCGATCACCTCGAGGCCCTTGTTGACGAGCGTCGCCGAGTTGGTGGTGATGACCTTGCCCATCGCGAAGTTGGGGTGCTTCAGGGCTTGTGCGGGTGTGACGTCGGCCAGCTCGGCGCGGCTCATGCCGCGAAACGGCCCTCCACTGGCGGTGACGACGAGTTTGCGCACCTCGTCGTGCGTACCGGAGGTGAGCGCCTGCGCGATGGCCGAGTGCTCCGAGTCGACGGGCACGATCTGCCCGGGCCTTTCGAGACGCTTGACGATCGGGCCACCGACGATGAGCGACTCCTTGTTCGCGAGCGCCAGTGTGCTGCCCGCCTCGAGCGCTGCGATCGTCGGGCGCAGACCGATCGAACCGGTGATGCCGTTGAGAACGACGTCCGCACCGACGCTCGCGACCTGCACCGACGCGTCGTCACCACTGACGACGCGGCTGACAACCTGCTTGCCTGCGCCCGACGCCGCATCGGCGATGAGCGTCTCGAGCCGTGCCGCGTCACCGGAGGCGATACCGACGAGCTCGACGTCGAACTCGACGGCCTGACGCGCGACGAGCTCGAGGTCACGCCCGCCGGAGCTGAGCGCGACGATGCGGAAGCGCTCGGGGTTGTTCCGCGCGATCTGGCACGCCTGGGTGCCGATCGAACCGGTGGAGCCGAGCAGGGAGACGGTGCGCTGGGTGGTCACGCCCCCATTGTGTACGAGACGTCTGACAACCGCCCCCGAGGCCGCTGCGACGAACCATCGCGCACGACGCGAGGCGTCGTCCCTCAGCGCCTCAGTGAGACGCGGTGACGGCCGCCGCTCGCCCGGACGTCAGCACTCGATGACGTTGACGGCCAGCCCGCCGCGTGCCGTCTCCTTGTACTTGACGCTCATGTCTCGGCCGGTCTCGCGCATCGTCTTCATCGCCTGGTCGAGGCTGACGGTGTGCTTGCCGTCACCGCGACGCGACAGGCGAGCGGCGTTGATCGCCTTCATCGAGGCGATCGCGTTGCGTTCGATGCACGGGATCTGCACGAGCCCGCCGACGGGGTCGCACGTCAAGCCGAGGTTGTGCTCGATGCCGATCTCGGCGGCGTTCTCGACCTGCTCGGGGTTGCCGCCGATGACCTCGCACAACGCACCGGACGCCATCGCGCACGCCGAACCGACCTCGCCCTGGCAGCCGACCTCGGCGCCCGAGATGGAGGCGTTCTCCTTGAACAGGATGCCGATGGCCGCAGCCGTCAGCAGGAACCGGACGATGCCGTCCTCATCGGCGCCGGGGACGAACTTGACGTAGTACTTGAGGACGGCGGGGATGATGCCGGCCGCACCGTTCGTCGGCGCGGTGACGACGCGGCCGCCCGCGGCGTTCTCCTCGTTGACGGCCATGGCGAACAGGTTGACCCAGTCCATGACATCGAGCGGGTCGATCGGGTAGCCGGGCTCGACCTGCTGCTGCAGCGCACGGTGGATGGCGGGGGCGCGGCGCGGCACCTTGAGCCCGCCGGGGAGGGTGCCCTCGGTCGAGAAACCGTTGGTGATGCACTGATCCATGACCGACCACAGGTGCAGCATGCCCGAGCGCACCTCCTCCTCGGTGCGCCACGACAGCTCGTTGCGCATCATGACCTCGCTGATCGGCAGACCCGTGCGCGCACAGATCTCGAGCAGTTCCTTGCCCGTGTTGAACGGGAACTCGACGGGCGTCGTGTCCTGCACGACACGGTCGGCGCCGAGCGCGTCCTCGTCGACGACGAACCCGCCTCCGACGGAGTAGTAGACGCGCTCGAGAAGCACCGATCCGTCAGCGCCGAGCGCCCGAGCGATCATGCCGTTCGGGTGCCCGGGCAGCGTCTTGCGGCGGTGCAGGACGAGGTCGTCGTCGTCGAGGGGCACCTCGCGCAGGCCGCCGAGCAGAAGGCGGTGGGTCTCCTTGACCGCGTGGAAACGCGCGTCCGCGGTGTCGGTGTCGACCGTCTCCGGGTCCTCACCCATCAGGCCGAGGACGACCGCCTTGTCGGAGCCGTGCCCGTGGCCGGTCTGCCCGAGCGACCCGCACAGTTCGACCTGGACGCGCGCGACGTCGTCGAAGAGCCCTGCCTCGCGCAGAGATTCGAGGAACCGCCCCGCGGCTCGCATGGGACCGACGGTGTGGGACGACGAGGGTCCGATACCGATCGAGTACAGTTCGAATGCACTCAGCGCCATGCCACACCATCCATCATGCGGACAGATTCGCACACAATGTGGCCACACGAGTAATCGAGGCCCCCCTCAGGTATGTGGGCAGCGCAGGTGACTCACCGGTAGCCTGCGGAGCATGACTGATACGACGCGAGAATTCGACATCGTCCTCTACGGCGCGACCGGGTTCGTCGGCCGGCTCGTCGCGAAGCACCTCGCCGAGCACGCGCCGAATGACATCCGCATCGCCCTCGCCGGACGCACCGCCTCGAAGGTCGAGAAGGTGCGCGACGACCTGAGCACCGAGGCCGCAGCCGCCGCCGGTTGGGGCATCGTGACAGCCGACTCCGGCGACGAGGCGTCGCTGCACGCCCTCGCGAACCGGGCACGCGTCGTCATCTCCACCGTCGGCCCGTACGCGCGCCACGGCCTGCCGCTCGTCGGCGCCTGTGCCGAGGCCGGCACCCACTACGTCGACCTCACCGGCGAGGTGCTCTTCGCCCACGACTGCATCGACCGCTACGACGCGACGGCCCGCGCGAACGGCGCACGTATCGTCAACTCGTGCGGCTACGACTCGGTGCCCTCCGACCTCGGCGTCTTCCTGCTCGCCCAGACGGCGCGTGAGGCCGGTGACGGGGAACTCACGGCGACGACCGAGTACGCGTCGATGAAGGGCGGCATGAGCGGCGGGACGATCGCCTCGGCGATGCAGCAGGCCGACGACATCGCCGACGACCCCGCTCGCCGCAAGATCGCCGGCGACAAGTTCTCCCTCTCCCCCGACCGCTCGCGCGAGCCGAGCGGCGAGTTCAAGGACTCGCTGTCGGTGTGGTACTCCGACGACGTCGACGCGTGGGTCGCGCCGTTCCTCATGGCCTCCTACAACACGCGCATCGTGCGCCGCAGCAACGCGCTGCTCGGCCACGTGTACGGCTCGGGTTTCCGCTACCGCGAGGTGATGAAGGCCGGCAAGGGCGTCAAGGGTCGCGCGATGGCGTACGCCGTCGCGGGTGCGCTGGGGGCGGGCTTCGGCGCGATGGGCGTCAAGCGTCTGCGCCCGCTGCTCGAACGCCTCGTCCCCGCGCCGGGCAGCGGCCCGAGCGAGGAAGCGCGCGAGAAGGGCTTCTTCCGCATGGACATCCGCTCGACGACGACGAGCGGCGCCCGCTACCGCTCGATCGTCGCCTCGCAGGGCGACCCGGGCTACAAGGCGACGGCCGTCATGCTCGGCGAGGCGGCCGTGACGCTGGCGCTCGGCGACCTGCCGACGCTGCCCGGCGAGGCGGACGGCGGCGTCCTCACGCCCGCAGTCGCCCTCGGGGCGCCGTACGCCGAGCGCCTGCGTCAGCACGGCGTGACGCTCGAGGTGACGAAGCTCGGCTGATTTCGAAAGCTCGGCTGAGTTCGAGTGACGTAGCGTTCGTCCCCGGGACCGATGCGGTGCCGGGGACGAACCGTTCTCGGCATGCGCCGAGATCGGCAGCCGCCGCGCCGAGGTGCAGCACCAGCTCGTCATAGCCGGCGCGGACGACGCCGCGCGGCGTCGCGAACGTCACGAGTGGTGGCGCAGCACCTCACCGAGAGCGTCGAGGACGCTGGCATCCTCGATCGTGCCGGGCACCTGGGGCGTCTCACCGTCGGCCATCTGGCGCATCGTCTTGCGCAGGATCTTGCCCGATCGCGTCTTCGGCAGGGCCTGGACGACGTCGACGTCGCTGAGCGAGGCGAGCGCCCCGACCTCGGCGCGCACGCGCGCCTTGAGTTCGTCGCGGACGGTGAGCAACTCGTCGTCGGTGTACTCCCGCCCGGCCTTGAGCACGACGAGCGCCCGCGGCACCTGGCCCTTGAGCTGGTCGGCGACCCCGATGACGGCGCACTCGGCGACGGCGGGGTGCCCCGCGAGCGCGGCCTCGAGGGCGCCCGTCGACAGGCGATGCCCCGCGACGTTGAGCACGTCGTCGGTGCGGCCCATGACCCACACGTACCCGTCGTCGTCGATGTAGCCGCCGTCACCGGTGAGGTAGTAGCCCTCGAACGCGGACAGGTAGGAGCTGACGTAGCGCTCGTCGCCACCCCACAGCGTCGCGAGCGTACCGGGCGGCAGCGGCAGCTTGAGGCACACGGCACCCTCGACGCCTGGTTCGACGGGCGAGCCGTCGGGCGCGAGCACCTGCACGTCGTAGCCGGGCAGGGGCTTGGTCGCCGATCCGGGCTTCGGCGCGAACGACTCGATGCCGACCGGGTTCGCGACGATGGGCCACCCCGTCTCCGTCTGCCACCAGTTGTCGACGACCGGCACCCCGAGCTTGTCGTGCGCCCAGGCGTAGGTGTCGGGGTCGAGGCGCTCACCGGCGAGGAAGAGCGTCCGCAACGACGACAGGTCGTGCCCGGCGATCAACGAGCCGTCCGGATCCTCCTTCTTGATCGCGCGGATCGCCGTCGGCGCCGTGAACAGGCCCGCGACGCCGTACTGCTCGACGATGCGCCAGAACGCGCCGGCGTCCGGGGTGCCGACGGGCTTGCCCTCGTACAGCACCGTCGTCAGGCCCGCGAACAGCGGCGCGTAGACGATGTAGGAGTGGCCGACCACCCAGCCGACGTCGCTGGCCGTGAACCACACGTCACCGGCCTCCATGCCGTAGACGTGCTTCATCGACCACGTCAGGGCCACGGCGTGGCCACCGTTGTCACGCACGATGCCCTTCGGCCGCCCCGTCGTGCCGGAGGTGTAGAGGATGTAGAGCGGGTCGGTGGCCGCGACGGCGACGCAGCCGGCGGGCTGCACCGCACCGGGCGCCATGACCTGCGCCCAGTCGAAGTCCTTCTCTCCCAGGCTCGCCTCGCACTGCGGGCGCTGCACGATGACGCAGTGCCCCACCTCGTGCGACGCGCGGGCGAGTGCCGCGTCGAGCATCGGCTTGTACTCGATGACGCGGGTGCGCTCGACGCCGCAGCTCGCGGACAGCACGACCTTGGGCTGGGCGTCGTCGATGCGTGCGGTCAGCTCGGTGGGCGCAAAGCCGCCGAACACAACCGAGTGCACCGCCCCGATGCGCGCGCAGGCGAGCATCGAGATGACGGCCTCCGCGATCATCGGCATGTAGATGACGACCCGGTCGCCCTTCTCCACCCCGAGCGCCTGGAGCACCCCGGCGAGGCGGGCGACCTCGTCGAGCAGTTCGGCGTAGGTGTACGTGCGGCTCGTGCCGGTGACGGCGCTGTCGTGGATGAGCGCCGGCTGATCGGCGCGGCCGGCGATGACGTGCCGGTCGAGCGCGTTGTAGCAGGTGTTGAGCCGCGCGTCGGGAAACCAGCGGTACAGCGGGGCGCTCGAGGCGTCGAGCGCCCCCTTGGGTCGGGTGATCCAGTCGACGCCGCTGGCGGCCTCGAGCCAGAACCCCTCGGGGTCGTCGAGGCTGCGCACGTGGAGTGAGGCGTGGTCGAACGTGACGTCGGTCATACACCCATCTTGCCTCGTGATCGCGAGGTTCCGGGTGAGTTCGCCGCCGTGCTCGGCGACGAATCGCTCGTGTGCCACGCTTGGCCTCATGCTTCGTGAGATCCACTCGGCCGACGAGCTGCTCGCCCATCTGCAGGACGGCGGAACCGTCAGCGGTCTGCGGCTGCAGGGCGTCGACCTCGCCAGCGCTGCCGGCGAGGCGTTGATCGCTCTGCCGAACCGCTTCGACGGTCTCGTCGTGCTCGGCGGCCACGTGCCGGCGTCCACGGCTCGGACGTTGACCGACCGCGGCGCCATCCTGTTTCCCAGCGATCCGCACCTGCCGATCGACCCCTACCGCGCGCGTCTCTACTCCGCCGGCGAGCTCTATGCTGGCCTCGAGCGCGGCTACGAACACACCCCTGACGCGCAGGCGTATCGCTGGTCGCGTGACTGCCGCGTGGCGCATGACGCCTATGCGGGCGCCATGCGCGGGCTGCACGACGAGTCGATGCGCGACGCCCTGCACGAGAGCCTCGAGGGCCGACGCACCGTCGGCATCATGGGTGGTCACGCGATGGGACGCACGAGTACCGCGTACGCCGAGATCGCCCGGTTGGCGCGCGATCTCGCCGACGGCGGCCACGTCGTCCTGACCGGCGGCGGGCCCGGCGCGATGGAGGCTGCGAACCTCGGCGCGGCTGACCGCGTCGGCGGCCTCGACGCGGCGCTGGAGTGCCTGGCGGGCGTTGAGTCGTTCCGTCCGAGCATCGACGCCTGGGCGCACAGCGCTTTCGCGGCGCGGGAGCTGCTGGGCGTGGCTGATGGCGCCGGTGACGACGTGCGCAGCGTCGGCATCCCGACGTGGTTCTACGGCCACGAGCCGCCCAACGTCTTCGGCGACGTCATCGCCAAGTTCTTCTCCAACGCCCTGCGCGAGGACGGCCTGCTCGCCGGCGCCAGCGGCGGCATCATCGTCCTCGAGGGCGCCGCGGGCACCGTGCAGGAGATCTTCCAGAGCGTCACGCCGCTGTACTACGCCGCCGACGACGTGCCGCTGCCGCACCTCGTCCTCGTCGGGCGCGCACAGTGGACGGACGTCGTCCCCGTCTGGCCGGCGCTCACCGCGCTCGCGGCGGGGCGACGCTTCGCCGACCACCTCCACCTCGTCGAGACGCCCGCGGAGGCGTTCGCAGTGTTGACGGGCGCCTGAGCTCATCGCAGCCTCAGGCTTGACGCATCATCGGCCCAAACGCATCACGAATGACGCATTTGGGGCGATGATCGGGGCGAGCTGCTCGTGTCAGGCCGTCTTGGCGGCGAGCTGCCCGCACGCTCCGTCGATGTCGGAACCACGCGTGTCGCGCACCGTCGTCGGGATGCCGCCCGCGCGTAGGCGCTCGACGAAGTTCTGCTCGACGCCCTTGCGCGACGCCGTCCACTTCGAGCCCGGCGTCGGGTTGAGCGGGATCGGGTTGACGTGCACCCACCCCTTGCCACGCGCGTTGAGCTTCTTCGCGAGCAGATCCGCGCGCCAGCCCTGGTCGTTGATGTCCTTGATGAGCGCGTACTCGATGCTGACGCGACGCCCCGTCGCCTCGAAGTAGCGATGCGCCGCATCGAGGGCCTCGTCGACGCTCCAGCGCGTGTTGATGGGCACCAGCTCGTTGCGCAGTTCGTCGTCGGGCGCGTGCAGCGACAGCGCCAGCGTCACCGGAATGCCCTCGGCCGCGAGCTTGTCGATGGCCGGCACGAGACCGACCGTCGACATCGTCACGCCGCGAGCCGACATGCCGAGCCCCTCCGGGGCGGGCGAGACGAGCCGCTTGATCGCGTCGATCGCCTGGCGGTAGTTGGCGAGCGCCTCCCCCATGCCCATGAACACGACGTTGCTGACGCGCAGCGGCGTCTCGCGCTCGTCGTCGTCGAGGCCGGGCAGCTCGCCGGAGCGCAGCAACCGCGCGCCGGCGACGACCTGCTCGACGATCTCCGCCGTCGTGAGGTTGCGCGTCAGCCCTTCCTGCCCGGTCGCGCAGAACGGGCAGTTCATGCCGCAGCCGGCCTGGCTGGAGATGCACATCGTGACGCGGCCGGGGTAGCGCATGATGACGCTCTCGACGAGCGCGCCGTCGAACAGGCGGTGCACCTGCTTGAGCGTGTTACCGCCGTCGGCGACGAGCGTCTTGATGCTCGTCAGCAGCGTCGGCATGAGCTGCGCGACCATCTCCTCGCGCCCGTTCTTCGGCAGGTCCGTCATCTCGGCAGGGTCGGCGACGAAGCGTTCGAAGTAGTGGTTCGACAGCTGCTTGGCGCGGAACGCGGGCAGCCCGAGCTCCTTCGCTAACGCCTGACGCCCGGCGAGGTCGAAGTCCGCCAGGTGCTTCGGCGGCTTGCCGCGCCGCGGCGCGGTGAACGTCAGCTGGCCCGGAACGGGACGCTTCGCCGTCGGCTCGGGCAGGTCGGTCGTGGTCGATTCGGTGGTGCTCAATGGAAGAACTCCTCGCCTCAGCTGGCGAACGCGGTGAGAACGGCCCAGGTGACGGGGGCCGCGAGAACGAGCGAGTCGAGACGGTCCATGAGACCGCCGTGACCCGGGATGAGGTTGCTCATGTCCTTGATGCCGAGATCGCGCTTGATCATCGACTCGCACAGATCGCCGACGGTGGCCGCGACGACGACGATCGAGCCGAGCAGGATGCCGACCCAGAACGGCGCGTGCAGGATGAGGGTCACCGTCAGCACGCCGATGACGACGCAGCTCAGCCACGACCCGGCGAAGCCCTCCCACGACTTCTTGGGGCTGACGGTCGGCGCCATCGGGTGCTTGCCGAACAGCACGCCGGCGACGTAGCCGCCGATGTCACTGCCGATCGTCACGAGGATGAACGTGATGATGCGGCTGACGCCGTCATCAGCATGCAGGAGCATCATCGCGAACGACACGAGCGCCGGCACGTACAGCGCGATGAGCGCCGCCGACGCGGTGTCGGGCGCGAGGCGGTTGCTCGCCGCACCCCAGACGATGAAGACGAGGACGCTGCCGACGAGCGCCGCGAGCATCGCCGACGGCCCGAGCAGATACGCCGCGACGGGGATGACGGCCGCCGAGGCGAGCGCGGGGATCCACGGCGGGCGGAACTTGGCCGGCGGCATCGCCATGAGCAGCTCGCGCGTGCCGACGACGGACGCGGCCGTCGCGAGGACGACGAACGCCTCCTTGCGGATGAGCAGAGACGCGAGGACGAGCACGCCGAGCACGAGTGCGGCCGTGATGGCGGCCTTGAGGTCGCGCCCGGCCTTGTTCTTCTTCGCGGGGGCGGGCGCGAGCGTCTCGGACACGACCTTCGAGCCCACCCCCGGCGGGGGTGGGCTCGAAGGCTGCGCCGAAGCGGGCATGCCGAATGCGAGCGTGCGTCGAGGTCAGACCTCGAGCAGCTCGGCCTCCTTGCCCTTGAGCAGCGCGTCGACGGTGTCGACGCGCTTCTTCGTCATGGCGTCGAGGTCCTTCTCGGCGCGGGCGCCGTCGTCCTCGCCGACCTCCTTGTCCTTGACCAGCTTGTCGATGTCCTGGTTCGCCTTGCGGCGCACGTTGCGCACGCTGACGCGGCCGTTCTCGGCCTTGTCCTTGGCCATCTTGATGTAGTCCTTGCGGCGCTCCTCGGTGAGGGCGGGCAGGATGCAGCGGATCTGGTTGCCGTCGTTGCTCGGGTTGACGCCGAGGTCGGAGTCGCGCAGCGTCTTCTCGATCTCGGAGATGGCCGACTTGTCGAACGGGATGATGAGGATCGTGCGCGCCTCGGGCGTCTGGAACGACGCGAGCTGCTGCAGCGGCGTCGGCGCACCGTAGTAGTCGACCGTCAGGCGGTTGAACATCGCCGCGTTCGCACGGCCGGTGCGGATCGAGGCGAAGTCCTCCTTCGTGGCCTCGATCGCCTTGTCCATCTTCTCCTCGGCCTCGAGGAGGATCTCGTCAATATCCATGGTTTCGCTCTCGTTTCTCGGACGTTCTCGGGAACAGCCACGTTCGGCCCCGCGTCAGGACGCGGAGACCACCGTGCCGATCTTCTCACCCTGCAGGGCGCGGGTGATGTTGCCTTCACCCTCCATGCCGAACACGACCATCGGCAGCTTGTTGTCCATGCACAGGCTGAACGCTGCGGCGTCGACGATCTTGAGCCCGCGCGCCAACGCGTCGGCGTGCGTGACGACATCCAGCTTCACCGCGTCGGGGTTCTTGCGCGGGTCATCGGAGTAGACGCCGTCGACACCGTTCTTCGCGACGAGCACGGCGTCGCATTTCGTCTCGAGCGCACGCTGCGCGGAGACGGTGTCGGTCGAGAAGTACGGCATGCCCGCGCCGGCACCGAAGATGACGACGCGGCCCTTCTCCATGTGACGGATCGCACGGCGCGGGATGTACGGCTCGGCGACCTGCGTCATCTCGATGGCCGACTGCACGCGCGTGTCGATGCCCTCCTTCTCGAGGAAGTCCTGCAGCGCCAGGCAGTTCATGACGGTACCGAGCATGCCGATGTAGTCGGCACGCGCACGATCCATGCCCTTCTGCTGCAGCTCGGCACCGCGGAAGAAGTTGCCGCCACCGACGACGACCGCGACCTGGATGCCGCTGCGCACGGCCGGCGCGATCTGGCGAGCGATGCCCCGCACGACGTCGGGGTCGACGCCGACGCTGCCGCCGCCGAAGACCTCACCGGAGAGCTTGAGCAGCACTCGGTCGTACCTGGGGATCGCCGGGGAGGCGTTCACCCTCTCGCTCGCGTCGGTGTCGCTCACTTCGCCTCCTGGCGCTTCGTCGGGCATGAGTCGGCCAATCTTTTCACACTGCTGAGGGCAGCCGAAAAACTTCAGTCTGCGAGCGGAGCGTACGTCGCGCCCAGTGCTGTGTCTTGCCCGGGGGTGAGGGTGACGGCGTCGTCCTTGATCGTGGCCGCCTCGACGCAGACGAACCGCGGCCACGCGTCGTCGGGCACGTCCGCGAGCGAGGCGGTCTTCTGCTGGGCGGGGTTCCACACGACCGCATCCGGCAGATTCTCGCGCTCGATGCGGTAGATCGGCGTCCGCCCCTCCGTCCGCCCCTGGACGACAGTGATGGGCTGTTTCGGCGCCGTGACGACGACGTCGACCTCGCCGTCGAACGTCAGGGCACCCTCGACGCGTGAGCGCTCCCCGCTGGCCTGATCGAGCATCGACGCACCCGTCAGCCCTTCGACACGCACCGTGCGCACGTCGTCGACCGCGAGATACGTGTGCAGCGCTGCCTCGAACGTCAGCGGGTCTGAGCCCTCGTTGCGCACGACGAGGCGCAGCCCGAGAGCATCGCCGAACGTGATCTCGAGGGTTGCGAACAGCCCCGGCGGCCAGTGCTCGGCGCCGTCGAGCTGCGCGACCGCCTCGGGAGTGACCACGAGCGAGACGATGACCGCCTCGCCCTCCTCGCGCACCGAGTGCAGCCTCCACCGCGCCCGACGCGCCAGGCCGTGCGACGGCGACAGCCCGCCGTCACGGCCCGCACCGAACCACGGGAGACACACCGGGACGCCGCCGCGGATCGCCGTCGACGGACCCGCCTGTGCCAACGGACTCAGCCACAACAGCTCACGCCCACCACGCGGCACGAAACTCGTCACCTGACCGCCGTGCAACTGCACGACACCCGACGACCGCGGCCCTAACACCTCCAGCGCCGGCAGGCCCGAGACCCCCTCGACGCGACGCACGCACTCCGGCAGATCCACCATGAAGCCACTCATGGACACACGCTAGTCCCTCCAGCGACGTGACGAGCCCCCACCTCACGCCGCGAGGCCCGGACGCGCTGCGCGCGATCCGGGCCTCGTCTGGCGCCATGCGGTGAGTTGAACGAGCGGTGCCAGACGCCATTCTTTCTGGCGTCTGACTTCGCGCTCACCTACGGCCGAGGCCCGGACGCGCTGCGCGCGTCTGGGCCTCAACCTCCGGTTCCCGCTCGGTCACACACCGACCTTGAACCGCGCAAAGCCCGAAACCTCCGCGCCTGCCTCATCAGCGACCTTCTTGACCGTCTTCTTCGCGTCCTTCGCGAACGGCTGCTCCAGCAGCACGTTCTCCTTGAAGTACCCGTTGACACGGCCCTCGATGATCTTCGGCAGAGCAGCCTCCGGCTTGCCCTCCTCCTTGGCCGTGGCCTCAGCGACACGACGCTCGTTCTCCACGACCTCGGCGTCGATCTCGTCGCGCGTCAGCACCGACGGGGAGAACGCGGCGATGTGCATCGCGATGTCACGAGCCGTCGCCTCGTCGCCACCCTTGAGTGCCACGAGAACACCGATCTGCGCCGGCAGGTCAGGGCTCGTCTTGTGCAGGTACGCCGTCACGTTCTCGCCCTCGAGACGCGCCACACGACGCACCTCGATCTTCTCGCCGATCGTCGCGTTGGCCTCGTCGAGAACCTCCGCGACCGTCTTGCCGCCCATGTTGCTCTTCAGCAGCGCATCGGCGTCAGCGGCCTCGACCGCGACAGCCTGGTCGAGAACCTGCTCGGCGAGGGCGATGAACTTGTCGCCCTTCGCGACGAAGTCGGTCTCGCAGTTGACCTCGACCAGCGTGCCGACTCCGTTCTCGACCTTCGCGGCGACGAGGCCGTTCGAAGCGGAACGACCCTCGCGCTTCGTCACGCCCTTGAGGCCCTTGACGCGCAGGATCTCGGTGGCCTTGGCCTTGTCGCCGTCAGCCTCGTCGAGTGCCTTCTTGACGTCCATCATGCCGGCGCCGGTAGCTTCGCGCAGCGCCTTGATGTCAGCGGCGGTGTAGTTCGCCATGAGTGTTTCGCTCCTCTGAGTCGAAAGAATGCAGGGGGTTTACGCTCCCCCGGCGCCGACACTGCCACGAGCAGTGCCGGCGCCGGGGGAAGACGTCATGAACGTCGAGCCAGTTTCTCAGGCCTGGGAGTCGGCGACCTCGGTCGCCGTCTTCTCGTCGACCTCGGCCACGGCAGCGGCCTCGTCAGCGTTCGTCGAGTCAGCGGCAGCCGTCTCGTCAGCAGCCTTCTTGATCGACGACGGACCCGTCTCGGTGTCCGTGTCAGCGGCGGCCTTCGCGCCGGCGTCGGAGGCGAGCAGCTCGCGCTCCCACTCGGCCATCGGCTCGGCGGCCGACTCGCCCGACTTGCCGGACGATCGGGCGACGAGGCCCTCGGCGACGGCGTCGGCGATCACGCGGGTGAGGATGCCGACCGAACGGATGGCGTCGTCGTTGCCCGGGATCTTGTAGTCGACCTCGTCGGGGTCGCAGTTCGTGTCGAGGATCGCGATGACCGGCAGGCCCAGCTTGCGCGCCTCGTCGACGGCGAGGTGCTCCTTCTTCGTGTCGACGATCCAGACGGCCGACGGGATCTTCGACATCTCACGGATGCCGCCGAGGACGAGCTCGAGCTTCGCCTTCTCACGCGACAGGAGCAGCAGCTCCTTCTTCGTGTAGCCGGAGCCGGCGACGTCGTCGAAGTCGAGAGCCTCGAGCTCCTTCAGGCGCGCGAGGCGCTTGCTGATCGTCTGGAAGTTCGTGAGCATGCCACCGAGCCAACGGTGGTTGATGTACGGCATGCCGACGCGGGTGGCCTGCTCGGCGATCGACTCCTGAGCCTGCTTCTTCGTGCCGACGAACAGGATCGTGCCGCCGTGGGCGACCGTCTGCTTGACGAACTCGTAGGCGTCGTTGATGTAGGTCAGCGACTGCTGGAGGTCGATGATGTAGATGCCGTTGCGCTCCGTCATGATGAAGCGCTTCATCTTCGGGTTCCAACGACGGGTCTGGTGTCCGAAGTGGACGCCGCTCTCGAGGAGCTGGCGCATGGTGACGACGGCCATGCCGAAGTCCCCTTTCATGTCGAGGTTTCAGTTCGTGCAGCCGGATTGCTGCCCTGGCGGCCCGACCATCACCCACCGTCGGCCATTCCCCTCACAGAGGTTCACGATCGACGGACCGAAGGGCGAGGGCCCGCGACGTACGCCCTGCGAGAGCAGGATGTACGAGGCGTGAGGCCACGCGAATTCGTCTCGCGGCCCGCCCACACATCACCTCTGCTCGACCCGGCTCTCGAGACGGAACTCGAAGCCGGAGGTGCGATCAGGTGGGCGACGCGCATCAGGGCACACAAGACGTGCCTCCAGTCTACCGGCTCGAGGGGGCAACCCGAAATCGCCGCCAGGGGTCCTAGATTGGAGCGATGAGCGACTCGACGACGCCAGCACCGCAGACCTCGCCCGCGCCCCGTGCGGGCCGACGCAGCGCCATCCGCCCCGCCGGCGGGCAGACGATCTTCTCGCGCATGACGGCGCTCGCGGCCGAGACCGGCGCGCTCAACCTCGGCCAGGGCTTCCCCGACGCCGACGGCCCCGAGGCCGTGCTCGCAGCGGCCCGCCAGGCCATCGCCGACGGCGCGAACCAGTACCCGCCGGCGCGTGGTGAGCGGACGCTGCTCGAGGCGATCGCCGCGCACCAGCACCACTGGTACGGGCTGGAGGTCTCCCCCGACACCGACGTCCTCGTCACCGTCGGAGCGACGGAGGCGCTGGCGAGCGCGATCCTCGCGTTCGTCGAACTCGGCGACGAGGTCGTCGTGTTCGAACCCACCTACGACTCCTACGCCGCTGACATCGCGCGTGCCGGCGGCGTGCGGCGCACGGTGCCGCTACGTTTCCCCGACTTCGCGCTCGACGAGGACGCCCTCGCCGCGGCGTTCAGCGAGCGCACCGCGCTCGTCCTGCTCAACACGCCGCACAATCCGACCGGCAAGGTCTTCACCGCGGCGGAGTGCGCGACGATCGCCGAGCACGCCGCGCGCCACGACGCCGTCGTCATCAGCGACGAGGTGTACGAACACCTCGCGTTCGCGCCGCACGAGCACATGCCCTTCGCGAGCACCCCCGGCATGCCCGAGCGCACGCTGACGATCAGTTCGGGTGGCAAGACGTTCAGCACGACGGGGTGGAAGATCGGGTGGGTCAGTGGCCCTGCCGACCTCGTCGCCGCGGTGGCGAGCGTCAAGCAGTTCTTGACCTTTGCGAGCGGCACGCCGCTGCAGCACGGCATCGCGGCCGGGCTGTGCCTGCCCGACGCGTTCTTCGCCGAACAGCGCGCCGAGATGGCGGCCCGCAGTGCTCTGCTCGTCGACGGACTGACGCGCGCCGGGTTCGACGCCGTTGCGCCACAGGGCGGCTATTTCGTCCTTGCCGACGCGGCGCCCCTCGGCGTCGACGACGCAGCCGAGTTCGCGCTGCGCCTGCCGACGGAGGCGGGGGTCGTCGCGATTCCGGCGTCGGCGTTCTGCGACGATCCGGACGCCTCCGGCATGACGAGTGTGCTGCGCTTCGCGTTCTGCAAGCAGCGCTCCGTCATCGACGCTGCGATCGAGCGGCTTGTGGATACCTACGGCCGCAGCGCGCGAACGACGTGATCTGCAGGCCCGTCCACAGGGTCTCGGGCTGACGCCGCGGCCCCACGGCGTGTGCGCTGCAGACTGCCGACATGGCCATCCTGCGCATCGTCTCGTCCCTGCTCGCCGTGGGTTCCGCCGGCCTCGTGGGGTTCGCCGTGGTGAGCCCGTCGGTGGTGGGATCGTCGGTGGTGGGCCCCTCTGTGGTGGGCGGGGCTGAGAAACCGAGGGCCTCGATGCCCGTCCGGCCGCGGCTCACCCGGCCAAGGGTCGAACGCCCGGGCGTTGCGCCGCTGCCGCCACGACGTTCGGCACCACCGCAACCGTCGCTGGAGCCCATGGCGGTCGTCGGCACGCACCGCGGAGAGCCCATCACGCAGGCCCTCACTCAGGCGAGCGTCGACACGAGCCGGAAAGCAACCACCGCGCAAGCGCTCGCCCGACCCAGCGTCGGCGCGCTGGACGATGCGCCCAGTGCCGGGTTCGCCTGGCCGGTCACGCCGCACGAGGTCGTGCGTCGCTTCGACCCGCCGGAGGTCGTGTGGGGCGCCGGTCACCGCGGCGTCGACCTGCGCTCGTCACCGGGAGCACCCGTCGTCGCGCCCTCTGACGGGGTCGTCACCTTCAGCGGCAGTGTCGCCGGGCGCGGCGTGCTGACGATCCGTCACCCCCAGGGGTTCGACACGACCTACGAACCTGTCAGTCACCAGGTGTCCAAGGGGGCGAGCGTGCATCGCGGGGAGCACGTGGCCGATCTCGAACCCGGGCACTGCGAGCCGGCATGCCTGCACTGGGGTTACAAGGTGGGGCCGAAGAGCTACCGCGACCCGCTGACGCTCATCGCGCACCGACGCCCCGTACTTCTTCCGCCCCTGTGAGCATCTGGCCTCGTCGGCGGCGCCGACACGTCAGGGGGCTTGGGTTGGCCCCCGCGGCACCAGAGACGCGGTTTCTCGACACGCGCGCCTCACGCGCGTGGGTGGGCCTGTTCGAACCCGGCCCGGAGGCGTTCGGCGGAGACGTGGGTATAGATCTGCGTCGTCGCGAGCGAGGCATGGCCGAGGTATTCCTGGACGGTGCGCAGGTCGGCGCCGCCCTCGACGAGGTGCGTGGCGGCACTGTGTCGCAGAGCGTGCGGCGACAGCGTCGGCGCGCCGTCGACGGACGCTGTCGCGCGGTTGACGAGTTCCCGGACGATGCGTTGGTCGATCCGACGCCCCCGCACCCCGACGAACAGGGCTCGCTCCCCATCGGCCGCGAGCGCCCCACGGCACCTCAGCCACCGTTCCAGTGCCTCCCGCGCAGGCAGACCGTACGGCACCATCCGTTCCTTGCGGCCCTTGCCCATGACACGCACGAGCTGGTTCGCCTCGTCGAGCGCACTCACGTCGAGGGAGGTCAGCTCGCCCACGCGCATGCCGGAGGCGTAGAGCAGTTCGAGGACGGCGGCGTCCCGAGCCCTGACGGCGCGCTCTTCGGGACCGGCCGCATGTGTCGGTGCTGACTGATGGGGCGAGACGTTCTCCGTCGGCGCTGCCCCTGCCTCACCCGCTTCGGAGCCGACGTCGACGGCCGCCTCAACCGACTGGCGTGTGGCGGAGCCGGCATCAGCGGCTGTTTCACCGCAGCCGCGTGCGGCGGGGACGGCCGCGGCCGCTGCCTCGTCCGCCGCATCGAGGATCGCGGCGGCCTGATCGACTCGCAACACCTCGGGCAGTGACGTCATGCGGCGCGGCGCGCTGAGTCGCACCGACGGGTCGGTCGCGATGACGCCCCTGCGGCGCGCCCAACGACAGAACGTCTTGACCGTCGACACCCGTCGAGCCAGGGTGCTGCGCGAGTTGCCCGCCTCGCTCTGCGCGGCCAGCCAGCTGCGCAGGTCGTTGAGGGTGAGGTCGGACCACGAGGCGACGCCGGCCTCCGTCAGGTGGAGGCGCAGGGACGCCAGGTCGACGGAGTAGGCACGCACCGTGTTGGTCGAACGGTCGCGTTCGGCGCTCAGGTGATCGAGGAACTGCTCGATCACCCGTTCACTCGGCCCACGTGGCTGGCTCGGTCCACTCACCCGACGAGAGTACGTCCCGCCGCGTCACACCGCTCGCAGCACACGTCGCAGGAAGCGCGCCTCGCCCCTGGTCCCGCGCCGGGGGCGTTCCCACGAACGACCGCGAAAGTGGCGTTCGCGATCCCCTGGTGCCGTGTGGGTGGGCGATCCGTTCACGCCTTGCGCCACCCTCCGTCCTCACGCGCTGCCAGACCGGCTGCGAGCAGCTCCCCGAGGGCTGAGACGACCTCGCGCTCCGGGCGTCCCGCGGTGCGCGCCACCCGTTCCAGGGAGGTCGGCTCACGCAGCGGCAGCGCGTCCCAGACCAGGCGCGCCCGCGGGCCGACGGCGTCCTCGGGCCGCGCGAGCACGGGCAGCGTGTCACGTGTCGTGGCGCGCGGGCCGTAGGAGCCGACGAGTTCCATGACGTCCTCCGCCCCGGTGACGAGCACGGCGACTCCGTCACGCACGAGCTCGTGGCAGCCGGCGCTCGCCGCTGACGTGACCGGGCCGGGCACCGCGCCGACGACGCGGTTGAGTTCCTCCGCTCGCCGGGCCGTGCTGAGCGATCCGGAACGCAGCCCCGCTTCGACGACGACCGTCCCGGGAGCTAGCGCGGCGATGAGCCGGTTGCGATGAAGGAAACGCTGGCGCATCGGCGCGAATCCCAGGGGCATCTCGCTGACGATGACGCCGCGCTCCCTGACGCGCGCGAACAGTTCTTCGTGCGCCGTGGGATACACGCGATCCACGCCTCCCGCGACGACGCAGACGGTGTCGGCGTCTCCGGCGAGCGCCCCGCGGTGCGCCGCGGCGTCGATGCCGAAGGCTCCCCCGGACACGACGCTCACCCCGTGCGCGCCGACGCCCAGCGCGATCTGCGCCGCGATCCGCTGCCCGTAGTGCGTCGCGGCGCGCGCCCCGACGAGCGCGACGGAACGTTCTGCGGCGCAGGCGAGATCCCCCTCCCCGATGACGAAGAGTGCGTGCGGCGTCTCGGGTAGCTCGTCGAGCCCGGTGGGCCACTCCTCGTCGCCGGGTACGAGCACCCGCGCTCCCACAACGTCGAGGCGCCGGCGTTGCTCGTCGAGGTCGAGGGCGCGTAGCCGCGTCGTGAAGTTCTCCCATTTGTCAGGGGATTCCTCGACGGCGGAGAGCGCCTCCTCGTGCCCGAGGGCGTCGACGAGGGCGTGAGCCTTGGGATCGCGCGGTTCCGCGATGTGGGCCCACACGAGGCGCGCCGCCCGCTCGCCCGCACTCATGGCCGGGGCCGGCGCATCGTCGCGCGCCCCCGCTCGATCCGCTCGCGCAGCCGCGTGGGCAGGGCCGGGATCGAGGCAGGCCCCCGGGGTTGTCGACTCGGTGATGGAGAACAACGCCCCGCCCAGGGGCGCGGCGCGCCGGGTTTGGGGATCGAGCATCGAGGCATCGAGCGTCGCAGCGCCGAACGCCGAGATGCCGTCGTCGGGAACAGGGTCGAGATCGGTCATGACTCGGGGTGTCCTTCTCTGAGGGTGAGGGCCGTGAAGACGTCCTCACGGGTGGGGCGGTTCGCTCCACGCAGGTCGCACAGCGTCCACGCGAGCCGCAGGATGCGGTCGTAGCCACGCAACGTCAGGGAACCGGTGTCGAGCGCCTGGTCGAGCACCGCGATGTCGCCCGCCTCGAGCGCCCAGGGTGACGAACGCAGCACGGCGCCCGGAACCTGAGCGTTGAGGCGGTGCCCGAGCGGCGCCCATCGGGCGGCGGATCGCTCGCGCACCTCGAGGACCCGGTCGGCGACGCTCGCGCTCGCTTCCCCCGGCCCGGCCGCGAGGTCGCTGCGGGTGACCGCGTTGACCTGGAGGTGGACGTCGATGCGATCGAGCAGCGGGCCGGACAGTCGTTTGAGGTAGGTGCGGCGCGCCTTCGACGTGCACGTGCAGGCCGCGCCGCGGCCGATGTAGTGCCCGCAGGGGCACGGGTTGCTCGCAAGCACGAGCTGGAAGCGGCACGGATAGCGCACGACCTGCTCCGACCGCGCGATCGTCACGCTGCCGCGTTCGAGTGGCTGGCGCAGGCTGTCGAGCACCTCGCGACGAAACTCGGGGGCCTCGTCGAGGAAGAGGACGCCGGCGTGTGCCTGCGTCACCGCCCCGGGCCGTGGGCGCCCTGGCCCACCGCCGATGAGGGCGGGCATCGTCGTGCCGTGGTGCGGCGCGACGAACGGAGGTTTCGCGACGAGCGGCCCGCCGCGGAAGACGCCCATGACGGACTGAATGCTCGTCACGGCCATCGCCTCCTCCCGCGTCAGGGGCGGCAGGATGCCCGGCAGCCGGCTCGCGAGCAGCGTCTTGCCAGCACCGGGCGGTCCGATGAGCGAGACGTTGTGCCCGCCGGCCGCCGCCACCTCGAGGGCGGTTCGCGCCTCGTACTGGCCGACGACGTCGCGCATGTCGTCGCTGGGCGGGGCCTCGACGTCGTCGTCGGCGGGCTCCGGCCAGGGCAGGTCGAGAGTGCGTCCTTCGGCCCTGACTCGGTGGAACGCCACGACGTCCGACAGCGAGCGCACCGGGTGGATTCTCAGCCCCCACACGAGAGCGGCCTCGGCCGCGTTCGCCGTCGGCACGATCACCTCCCGCTGCCCGGCCTCCAACGCCGCGAGGCAGGCCGGGAGCACACCGTGGACGGGCCGCACCGTGCCGTCCATCCCCAACTCACCGATGTGCATGACGCCGGCCGCCTCGGCAGGACCCACCTGCCGGGTCGCGGCGAGCACGGCCACACCGATCGCGAGGTCGAGCCCGGCACCGGCCTTGGGCAGCGACGCGGGCGCGAGGTTGATCGTCAGGCGCGTGTCCGGAAAGGCGAGCTCCGACTGGATCATCGCCGAGCGCAAACGGTTCGGCGACTGCGAGATCGCCGTGTCCGGCATCCCGGAGATGATGACGCGGGGCAACCCCTGCCCGACGCTCACCTCGACGTCGACGACGGTGCCCTCGATGCCGGAGACGACGACGCCCTTCGTCATCCCGAAGCTCACAGGATCACCCGCCGACGATGGTCGACGCGGACGCCGGTGGCCAGCACGTCGACGCCGATGACGTCGATGCGCACCGCGGCGGCGGACACCTCGCGCTCGCGGAGCCACAGGCAGGCCAGGCGGCGCAGACGCAGGTGCTTCTCGTGCGTCACCGCCTCGACCGCGGGCCCGAAGCGTTGCGAGCGTCGCGTCTTCACCTCGACGACGACGATCTCGCGCCCGTCACGCGCGACGACGTCGATCTCACCCTCGCTGCATCGCCAGTTCGTCTCGAGGATCTCGTAGCCGAGCGAGGCGAGGTAGGCACAGGCATGACGCTCGCCCTGCGCACCGAGCGTGCGCCGCGGGTCCGGCGGTGATGCGGCGCCCGTCGAGGGGGTCGAACGGGCCGCGGCCGGGGCCTCGCGCGTGGGTCGCGCCCGCCCGGCAGGTCGGGCGAGTTCGTGCTCAGTCGTGGTGCTCCCGGCGCGTGGCCGCGTCGAATTGTCGGTCATGGTGACCACCTCCGCACCCCAGCGAAGCGGGTGCGGGCACCTCAGCGCTCGTCGCCGGAGGCCACCCTGTGGAACAGGGGTGCAGCACGGTCCGATCAGCCCCTGCAGCCGTCACCGTCCCCAGGAGCGAGACGCGCCAGGCCGCCGACCCGCCCGTCGACACCGGCGCCACGCGAGCGGCGGCGCACAGCGCGAGCGCCATAGGGTCCAGGCCGGGCGGTTCAGTTCGTGAAGCCCGGCCCGTCGGGGATCTCGAGGTCGTTCTTGGCGAGTTCTTCGACGTTGACGTCCTTGAACGTCACGACGCGCACGTTCTTGACGAACCGCGCAGGGCGGTAGATGTCCCACACCCACGCGTCCTGCATCGTCACGTCGAAGAACACGTCGGCGCCCTCACCGCGCACCGTCATGTCGACGGCGTTGCAGAGGTAGAAACGTCGCTCGGTCTCCACGACGTAGCGGAACAGGCCGACGACGTCGCGATATTCGCGGTACAGCGCCAGTTCCTGCTCGTTCTCGTACTGTTCGAGATCCTCAGCACTCATCGGGATCTCACTCCTCGTCGCTCGTCGGGGCGGGCACCGCGCCCGTGTCGCGGAAAGTCTTCCACGAGCGTCGATGCAGGTCGCATGCGCCGTGCGCGGCGATGGCCGCGAGGTGGTCGGGCGCGGAGTATCCCTTGTTGATCCCCCAGCCGTACACCGGGTGGTCGCGGGCCGCGTCGACCATCATGGCATCACGCTCCACCTTGGCGAGCAAACTGGCTCCGGCCACCGACGAGCACCGCATGTCGGCCTTGATCTGGGTGACGACGTGCCACGTCGGGGCGCTCTCCGGCTCGAGCAGGCCCAGCAGTCCGACCGTCTCGGGCTCGCTCAGCCAGTCGTGCTTGCCGTCGAGGATGACGACGTCCGGGCGCACGCTCAGCTGCGCGAGGGCGCGGGTGCCGGCCAGGCGCAGCGCGCGCGTCATGCCGAGCGCGTCGATCTCGGCGGGCGAGGCGTGGCCGACGGCGCCGTCTAACGCCCAGCGCCGAACGCGGCGCGCGAGATCGGGGCGCCTCGGCTCGGGCACGAGCTTGGAGTCCTTGACACCCTGCGGCACCGTCGACGTCGCCGCATCGACGACGCTGACGCCCACGCTGACGGGGCCCGCGAGCGCACCGCGTCCTACCTCGTCCATGCCTGCGACAAGTGTGTACCCCGTGCGCAGCAGCTGACGTTCGAGGCGCAGGGTCGGGGTCGAACTCGTCATGCGTGCGTTCCCGTCATCGATCGTGCCGTCTCATCGTGCGCTCCAGTACGTGCCGGCGACGGTGCCGATCACGGATTCGAGTGGGACGAACCCTCCACCCGGGTCACCGAGGTGTCCGCGGGAGTCATCCGAGAAGTCGCGGTTGTCACCGAGGACGAACAGGTGATCGGCTGGGACCCGCACCGAGAACGGCTCCGCCGAGGCGCGTCGCTGCCCCTGGGGCAGATACGGCTCGTCGACGACGCGCCCGTCGACGCGCAGCCTACCGTCGTGGCCGACGCTCACCGTGTCTCCGCCGACCCCGATGACGCGCTTGAGGTAGTCCTGGTCGTTCGGGCGGAACCCCAGCCACCCCGCGGCGGTGTCGAGTGCGCCGAGCACCCCGTCGCGCGGTGTCTGCTCGTAGAACACGTCGGCACCGGAGAAGACGATGACGTCACCCCGCCGTGGATGATCGTGCAGCTTGTCCACCACGATGCGATCCCCCACCTGATACGACGGCTGCATCGAACGCGACGGCACGGTGAACGTCTCCGCGACGAACGCGTGGACGAGCAGCAGCGCGACGAGGACGCCCGACAACACCCACCCGAGCACGCGCCGCAGCGAACGAGGACGCAGCGAACGCGTGCGTCGGGATGCGCCGAAGGCGCGGCCCCGCGTGGGGGTCGCGCCTTCGGGGTGATGCTCGTCGTCCATGGACGTCATGAGCCGTCTGGGAGCTGTGCGCGTTCTCAGGCCTTCTTGGCGGGAACCGCGTCGCGCTTCTCCTTGATCTTGGCTGCCTTGCCGCGCAGGTCGCGCAGGTAGTACAGCTTGGCGCGGCGCACGTCACCGCGCGTCACGACCTCGATCTTCTCGATCACGGGCGTGTGGACGGGGAACGTGCGCTCCACACCGACGCCGAAGGACACCTTGCGGACGGTGAAGGTCTCGCCGACGCCGCCGCCGTGGCGACGGATGACGACGCCCTTGAACACCTGGACACGCGAACGCGTGCCTTCGATGACCTTGACGTGGACGTTGAGCGTGTCGCCGGCGCGGAATTCCGGGACGTCGGAGCGCAGGCTCGCCGCTTCGATCGCGTCGAACTTGTTCATGTCGATCTCTCGTATCTGTGGCACGCGCAGGTTGCCACGGTCAGTTCCGGCCATGGTGGCCGGAAAGCTGTTCGGAACGTGCGGCATGTCGAGTCTCATGACCCGCGTGATCGGCGAGGTGATGCCCGGGATGATCTACATCGAAACCCCGGGGGTACCTGCCGCACGAGTCACTCCCCCTGCGGCGGGGACTCATGGCGACATGACGCAAGGGTTCATCCTGCCAGGAACGGCTGCCATGAGGAAATCCGCAGCCCCGGCGCCCCGGCGAAAGATGCCCCCCTGCCCGCCGGGCAGGCAGGGACGTGGGTACATGGAGAGGCGCGGTACGACGCTCAGCGCCCCCGGCGACGCTTGGTGAACACGACCGTCGTGCCGTTCGGCTGCACGACACCGCGGAACCCGGCCTTCTTGTAGAGCTTGAGGTTGTGCTCGCTGCCCGTTCCGGTGAAGAGCTCGAACCGCGTCGCGTCGCTCGGGGCGACCTCCTGGATGAACTCCAGCAACGCGCGCCCCAGGCCGCGTCCGTGCAGGTCGGGCACCACCATGAGCCGGCCGATGTGCCAGGTGTCGTCGACGAGCTTGCCCCGCACCGAACCGATGAACCGGCCGTCATGACGCAGGACGTACGTGTCCCACTCATGGAGCGACGCCATGAGCGATTCGACCGTCTCGTGCTGTGCGGGGATCGTCAGCGTGTCGTTGAGGATGCCCTCACGCAGCCAGCACGCGTGCGTGCACGTCAGCAGATCGCCGACGTCGGCGGGCGTCGCCTTCGCGATCAGGGCACCGCCCCAGCGATCGTCGACGCCACCGGGCGTCAGGGCCGAGGAGGCGTGCAGCAGGTCGGGACGACGCGCGGCCGTCCGCTCGAGGCGCTGCTGGTGTCGCCACGCGGCGACCTTGCCGTGATCGCCGGAGAGCAGCACCGGCGGCACCTCACGTCCCTGCCAGGTCGCGGGTTTCGTGTAGACGGGGTACTCGAGCAGACCGTCCTCGTGCGACTCCTCGACGAGCGACTCTGCGTTGCCCATGAACCCCGGCAGCAGCCGGGCCGCGGCCTCGATCATCGCGAGGACGGCGACCTCTCCCCCGTTGAGCACGTAGTCACCGAGGGAGATGACGCGCACCGGCATGACGTCGGCCGCAGCCTCGTAGACGCGTTCGTCGATACCCTCGTATCGGCCGCACGCGAAGATCAGCCAGTCCTCGTCTGCGAGTTCGCGCGCGAGCCGCTGCGTCAACACCTCACCACCGGGGCCGGGGACGATGAGCGTCGGCGTGCCGTCGCCCAGGGTGCGCACATGCTCGAGCGCTTCCCACCACGGCTGCGGCTTCATCACCATGCCGGCCCCACCGCCGTAGGGCGTGTCGTCGACGGTGCGGTGACGGTCGTGCGCGAAGTCGCGCAGGTCGTGCACGGCCACGTCGAGCAGGCCCTTGCGCTGCGCCTGACCGGGCAGGCTGAGCTTCAGCGGTTCGAGGTATTCAGGGAAGATCGAGATGATGTCGCAGCGCACGAGTTCAGTTCGCCTCCGCCGGATCGGTGGCCTCGAGCGCGGCGCTGTCGTCGGGGGCGTCGGGCGCATCGGGACGTGCGAGATCGAGCAGCCCCGGCGGGGGCGTGACGACGACGACGCGCGCGTCCTCGTCGATCTCGGGCACGATCTCCTCGACGAACGGCACGAGGATGTCGTAGCCCTCGACACCGTCGACGACGAGCAGATCCTGCACCTCGCGTGATTCGAGCGCCTTGACGACGCCGACCTTCTCACCGGCGACGACGACGTCGAACCCGAGCAGGTCCTCCTCGTACCAGGCGTCGTCCTCGTCGAGGTCGTCGGCCTCGGCGAGCAGCTTGATGCCGCGCAACCCTTCGGCGGCCGTGCGATCGGGCGCCTCGTCGAAGGCGAGCAGGTGGAGGCCGTTGTGAACGCGCGCCGAGCGCAGGGTCAGCGGGCCGCGTGAGGCCGGTTCCGTCTCGAACGTTTCGCCGGGCACGAACCGCTGCTCCGGCGAATCCGTGTGCAGCTGCACGGTCACCTCGCCCTTCAACCCGTGAGCCTTGCCGATCCGTGCCACGACGACGTCATCCATGCCGCCTATTGTCGCATCGCACCAGCACAGCCCTGGCGCCCGTGTCGCGGGCGCACCCCGCAGGTCCGCCACCGGCCCGACGCGCCCAAGCCCTTCGCGGCGCGACCACACCCCGGCCGCTCGCCCGGCCGACGCATCCGGCAATACGAAACCGCCCCCACCGTGACGGCGGAGGCGGTTTCGTCGGTGCGACAGCTCAGCGGGCGCGGTCGGTGTCGACGATGTCGACACGAACCGGGCGACCGCCGGCCAGCGCGGAGACCACGGTGCGAAGGGCGGAGGCGGTGCGACCGGAGCGGCCGATGACGCGCCCCAGGTCGTCGGGGTGCACGCGAACCTCGAGGAGTTCGCCGCGGCGCCCGTCCTTGTGACGCACGACGACGTCGCCGTCGTGGTCAACGATGCCCTTGACGAGGTGCTCCAGTGCTTCTTCGAGCACGAGGATCAGGCCTCTTCGGTCTTCTCGGCCTCGACAGCCGGAGCGTCAGCGGCGGGGGCCTCGGCGGCGGGCGCCTCGGCCTTGGGGGCGTCAGCCTTCTTCTTGGCCGTGGTGGCGCCGTCCTTCGAGGAGTCCGTCGCGTTCTGCGCAGCCTTGAGAGCGGCCTCGTAGAGGGCCTTCTTGTCGGCCTTCGGCTCGGCCTTCTTCAGCGTGCCCTCGGCACCCGGCTCGCCCTTGAACTTCTGCCAGTCACCCGTGATCTTGAGCAGCGCGGCGACCTGCTCGGTCGGCTGCGCGCCGACGGAGAGCCAGTACTGCGCACGCTCGGAGTCGATCTCGATGAGGCTCGGCTCCTCCTTGGGGTGGTACTTGCCGATCTCCTCGATCGCGCGGCCGTCACGCTTCGTCCGGCTGTCCATGACGACGACGCGGTACTGGGGCTGACGGATCTTGCCGAGGCGCTTGAGGCGAATCTTGACTGCCATGGTGGCGGTCTCACTTTCTGTTCGTGTGAACCACGGCAAGACCGAAGGGGGTGTGACGGCGAGCGTTGTACGGACGCACACCGAACCTCGCGGGGAACCGTGACTCGGGGTAGGCGCGCATCTGCGGTGGCAGACACACGGGTACCCCGCCATTCTGCCAGAGGGCGCCAGCTACGCCCAATCGCCGCGTTCCCTCGTGATGTTGCCCGGGTTCTCGGACGCGGGCGCCCGAAAACCCGGGCGACATCAGGAAGGGACGTCAGCTCTCGCGCGCGTGGCGTTCGAGGAACTGGTACACCTCGGTGTCGTCGACGCCCGGAAACGTGCCGGGCGGCATCGCGGCGAGCAGGTGCGAATGCACGCGAGCGCTCGGCCAGGCGTGCCCGCCCCAGCGCGCCGTCAGCTCCCCCGGCGGCTGCGTGCAGCACGACGGGTCGGGGCATCGCGACTGCGAGCGCGACGTCGTCTCGCGCCCGCGGAACCACTTCACGTGCTGGTACGGAGTCCCGACGTTGACGCTGAACAAGCCCGACGAGGTGCGATCGACGAACGCCGAGCACCAGTACGTGCCCGAGCGCGTGTCCGTGTATTGCTGGTACGAGCGCGACAGATCGGGCTGGTCGAACACGACACGCGCCGTCCAGTGCTTGCACACCCGCTGGCCCTCGATGGCGCCCGTCGCGTCCGCCGGGAAGACGATGCCGTCGTTCTCGTACGCCTTGTAGATGACGCCGTCGGCGCTGATGCGCATGAAGTGGACGGGGATGCCGAGCACCTTCGTCGCGAGGTTCGTGAACCGGTGCGCGGCCGTCTCGTAGGAGACGCCGTATGCGTCGCGCAGGTCCTCGATCGAGATGTCCTTGGCCGCCTTGGCCTCGAGCAGCCGCACCCCCAGCTCCTTCTCCGGCATGAGGACGGCCGCCGCGAAGTAGTTGATCTCGACGCGCTGGGAGAGGAACTCGGCGTAGTCGGCCGGCACCTCGTGGCCGAGGACGAGGTGCCCGAGCGCCTGCAACGCGAGCGAACGCGCGTCGTGCTGGCCCGCCTCCGGCTGCGGCAGGTAGATCCGGCGATTGGCCAGATCGCTGACGGTGCGCGTCGAGTTCGGCAGATCCGAGGTGTGCACGAGCGAGAACCCGAGGTGCTCCGCCATCCGATCGACGGAGGTGCGCGAGACCGGCCCGCCCGCATGCCCGACGCCGGCGAGCAGGTCGGCGGCTGCCTGCTCGATGTCACCGAAGTAGTTGTCGGCCTCCCGCATGCGCGTGCGGAGTTCGGCGTTCGCACGCCGGGCGTGCTCGGGCGTCGCGGCGCGCTCGCTCTGCATCGACGCGAGCGCCTCGTGCATCCCGACGAGCGCCTCGAGCGCCTCCGTCGGCAATCGCGGCCCGACCCGAACCGTCGGCAGCCCGAGCGCCGAGTACTGCTCGGCGCGCTGCGCGCGTTCGAGTCGGATCTCCAGCGCGGCCCGCCGTGACGGCGGCGCGGTCGCGAGCAGGTCGGCGAGGGGGACGTCGAGCACCTCGGCCAGCGACGTCAGCACCGACAGTCGCGGCTCGCGCTTGCCGTTCTCGATGAGCGAGAGCGCCGACGGGCTCATGCCGACGGCGGCCGCGACGTCTCCGAGCGTCCGCTCGGCGCCCTGACGTACGTGACGCAGGCGCCGTCCGATCGTCAGGGCGTCGGGTGCGGCGCGCTCGGGTCGGGTGGCCGTCTCGGTGGAGACGCGGGGGCGCGACAGCCGCCCCTCGCGCGGTGCGCTCGTGTCGCTCATACCGTTCACCTTCGCCCGCGCCATGCGTCACCTCGTGCTCACTCGGAGCCAAAGACCCCGAAAAACCTGTCGAGGTGTCAATAATCGCAGATCTTTATCGGAAAACTCTTGTTACTTGCCAGTTCGATCGGCCAGAGTGGACACATCGAGCCCCACCGCCACCCGGCTGAGGCTTCACCGAGGAAAGGACCAGGAGCCATGACTGGCGAGAACATCCAGGCACGCGCCGCCGAGATCCAGAAGGACTGGGACACCAACGAGCGCTGGAAGAACGTCAAGCGTGACTACAGCGCTGAGGACGTCGTCCGTCTCCAGGGCAGCATCCAGGAGGAGTTCACCCTCGCCAAGCACGGCGCCGAGAACCTCTGGGAGAAGCTGCACACCGAGGACTTCGTCAACGCCCTCGGCGCGCTGACGGGCAACCAGGCCGTCCAGCAGGTCAAGGCCGGCCTCAAGGCCATCTACCTGTCCGGTTGGCAGGTCGCCGGTGACGCGAACCTCGCCGCCCAGACGTACCCGGACCAGTCGCTCTACCCGGCCAACTCGGTGCCGCAGGTCGTCCGCCGCATCAACAACGCCCTGATGCGCGCCGACCAGATCGAGTTCTCTGAGGGCATCAAGAGCGTCGATGAGTGGCTCGTGCCGATCGTCGCCGACGCCGAGGCCGGCTTCGGTGGCCCGCTCAACGCGTACGAGCTCATGAAGTCGATGATCGCCGCCGGCGCCGCCGGCGTGCACTGGGAGGACCAGCTGGCCTCCGAGAAGAAGTGCGGCCACCTCGGTGGCAAGGTGCTCATCCCGACGAAGCAGCACGTTCGTACGCTGAACGCCGCCCGCCTCGCCACCGACGTGTCGAACACGCCGACCGTCGTCATCGCCCGTACGGACGCCGAGGCCGCGACGCTCATCACGTCCGACGTCGACGAGCGCGACCAGCAGTTCCTCACCGGCGAGCGCACGAACGAGGGCTTCTACAAGGTCAAGAACGGCATCGAGCCCTGCATCGAGCGTGCGAAGGCCTACGCGCCCTACGCCGACCTCATCTGGATGGAGACGGGCACGCCCGACCTCGAGCTCGCGAAGAAGTTCGCCGAGTCCGTCAAGGCCGAGTTCCCCGACCAGATGCTGGCGTACAACTGCTCGCCGTCGTTCAACTGGAAGAAGCACCTCGACGACGACACGATCGCCAAGTTCCAGCGCGAGCTGGGCGCGATGGGCTTCAAGTTCCAGTTCATCACCCTCGCCGGCTTCCACGCTCTCAACTACTCGATGTTCGACCTGGCCCACGGCTACGCCCGCGAGCAGATGAAGGCGTACGTCGAGCTGCAGGAGCGCGAGTTCGCCTCCGAGAGGCGCGGCTACACGGCCACGCGTCACCAGCGCGAGGTCGGCACGGGCTACTTCGACCTGGTCGCCACGACGCTCAACCCCGAGTCGTCGACGACCGCGCTGAAGGAGTCGACGGAGAGCGCTCAGTTCTGAGCTGCTCCCGCCACTGAACCGGCCCCCACCCCCCGCGCGATCACCTGGCTCCGATCGCGTGGGGGTGGGGGCTCACCCCTACCCCCGTCGCGCCGCGCACCCTGATCGCCCGATCCCGCGACCATGCGTGCCGCGGCCGCCGTGTCCGCGTCGCGAGCGCCGCCCGCCCGGGCGTCGCGATCGGTCATGATGGAGTCCAAGCCCAGCCCAGCCGTCGCCCCGACGACGCCCACAGCGCACCCGAAGGAGGGCTCATGAGCTCTTCCCCCACCGTCCGCGGTCAGCTGCACCCTCGGTTCGAGGAGATCCTGACGCCCGGCGCCCTCGCCTTCCTCGGCCGGCTCGACGGAGCGTTCGCCGGGCGTCGCGCCGAACTACTCGCTCAGCGTCGCGACCTGTCACGCCGCATCAACACGGGCACCGACCTCGACTTCGACCCCGCGACGCAGTCCGTGCGTGACGACGCGTCGTGGCAGGTCGCGCCCGCCGCGCCGGGGCTGCTCGATCGCCGCGTCGAGCTCGTCTCCCCCGTCACGCGCTCGATGACGCAGCACGCGATGGAGTCGAACGCCTCGACGTGGCTCGCGGACCTCGAGGACGCGACGTCACCGACGTGGTTCAACATGATCGAGGGCCAGATCGTGCTCGCCGACGCGGTGCGCGAGTACCGCGCGCACCCGGAGCGCAAGCGTCCAACGCTCATCATGCGCCCGCGCGCGTGGCACCTGTGCGAGAAGCACCTGACGGTCGACGGCCGCCCGATCTCGGCGACGCTCGTCGACTTCGGCCTGTTCTTCTTCCACAACGCGCAGACTCTCATCGACGCCGGGTTCGGCCCGTACTTCTACCTGCCGAAGATCGAGTCGGCGGCCGAGGCGCGCCTGTGGAACGACGTCTTCGTCGAGGCTCAGGACGCCCTCGGCATCGAGCGCGGCACGATCCGTGCGAGCATCCTCATCGAGACGCTGCCCGCCGCGTTCGCGATGGAGGAGATCCTCTACGAACTGCACGAGCATGCCGCCGGTCTCAACGCGGGCCGCTGGGACTACATCTTCAGCTACGTGCGTACCTACGCCCACCGCGGCGACGAGTACGTCCTGCCCGACCGCGAGCGCATCACGATGACGACGCCGTTCATGCGCGAGTTCACCGAACTGCTGGTCGCGACGGCGCACAAGCGCGGCACGCACGCGATCGCCGCGCCCGCCGCGAACAACCCGACGCTGCAGGACGACGACATGCGTCACCGCGTCCTCAACGTCGTCCACACCGAGAAGGAGCGCGAGGCCGAGGAGGGTTTCGACGGTTCGTGGGTCGCCCACCCCGCGATGGTCGACACGGTGCTGTCCGCCTTCACCCACGTCCTCGGCGACAAGCTCGACCAGATCGACGTCAAGCGCCCGCAGCGCTTCGACGCGGCGGCCCTCGTCAGCCTCGAGGGCACGATGCAGACGACGAGCCTGCAGGGCGTGCGCCACAACGTCAGCGTCGCGCTGCAGTACCTCGCGGCGTGGATCGACGGCAAGGGCGCCGTCGCCATCGGCAACTTCATGGAGGATGCGGCGACCGTCGAGATCTGCCGCGCCCAGCTATGGCAGTGGCTGCACCACTCGACGCAGCTCGCCGAGGGCCCGCAGGTGACGCGGGAGCTGCTCGGGCGCGTCATCGACGAGGAGATGACCAAGCTCAAGCGCACCGCCGACGCCGACGAGTCCGAGCGCCTCGACGAGGCCCGCGAGGTGCTCGAACGCAGCGCGCTCACCGACGAGCTGCCCGGATTCTTCTCCAACTACGCCTACGTCCGCTTCCTGCTCGACGAGGGGCTGCGCATGCCGCGCAGCATTGACTCCGACGACCTTCGTCAGTCGGAGAAGGTCGACGAGGTCGCCTGAGCTCGGCCGTGTGACGCAGACGGGTACGGCGAGCGATCTGCGTGCGCGTGAGCGCGTCGAGCCGTCGCCCGGGGGCGTTGTCGGTATGAGGTGATAGAAAGATGACGTGGCGTCGCGCAGGTGCACGCCACGTCATCGTCACGTCCAGCGGGCGCACTCGAGAGGTACTCACCATGATCTTCATCGTTGTCAAGTTCGACGTCCGCCCCGACAAGGTCGACGGGTGGATGGACCACGTCGCCGACTTCACCGCGGCCACGCGCGCCGAGGCGGGCAACCTGTGGTTCGAGTGGAGCCGCAGCGTCGAGAAGCCGAACGAGTTCGTGCTCGTCGAGGCGTTCCAGGACGACGCGGCGGTGGCGCACGTCTCCTCGGACCACTTCAAGGCCTTCACGTCGTCGACGGCTGAATGGCTCACGGCCACGCCCAAGATCGTCTCGCGTCAGGTCGAGGGCGACGGCTGGGACGAGATGGGCGAGATCAGCGTCGACTGACGCCGATCACGAGGGGGGCGACCTCGCCTGCGCGACCACGGTCAAACCGGGACGCAAGGTGAAGATGCGTGTGCTCAAGGACGGCGAGGAGCTGACGTAGCAGACCGGCGACGTCGGCAAGCCGGGTTCGGACGGCGAGGTCGCACTGAGCGGCGACATCGGCGTCGCTCCGCCCGCCATGCCCGCCAGCATCTACGCGTGCGAGTTCACCGTCGACGGCGCCAAGCCGGTGAGCGGCTCCGTCAAGGTCAAGGGCCCACAGGGCGCCGACGGCGCCAGCCAGGTGCGCATGTGCACCCAGATAAAGGACACCCCGGGGCACAAGAAGAAATCGCTCTCGTGCGCCGAGACCTCTGATGTGATCCAGCTCGAGCGCGGCAAGGGCCTGCAGTGCTCCGCCGTCGTCGCGGGGGCGAAGGGGTCGCCACTGCGCGTCCGGATCCGCAAGGGCACGCGGGTGTTCGACTTCCCGTTCGAGGCAGGGCGCGTCGACAAGAACCTCGGGGTGGTGACGGCGAGCATCACCGTCGCGGGCAGCGATGACGCCCGCTGCGAGGTCTACAAGGGCGAGAAGCTGCTCGTGCGGCGCGACTTCCGGGTCGTCGTGAACGGCTGAGACCAGGCCGCATTCAGGATCTATCGAGGCTCCATGAATTCTTTGCTCCGAGATGGAACCGGATCCGGGTCCAACGCATCAGGATGATGACACCGACAACCAGGAGGAAGCCATGAAGATCAGCCGAACCATCGTCCCGACGCTCGCACTGGCCTCGCTCACGCTTGCAGGATGCAGCACCGTCGAGAGCGGCGGCAGCTCATCGTCGGGCGCCGCTGTGCCGAGCAACCCCATGTCGTCGAGCCCCACGGCCGCCCAGTCGCAGGCCACGTCGGCTGCGCCCGAGACGTCGAGCGCCGCTGAATCGTCGCCCGAGTCGTCGCCCGCGACCTCGGAGACGAGCTCGTCAGCATCGACCGACTCGTCTTCGTCGCCCAGCTCGCAGGCAGCCAGTTCTGCAAAGGTGACGAAGAGCGACATCATCGGCTTCGCCTCGAGCCACGAGACGCGTTCGTGCCTCAGCAAGAACCTGGCTTACGTGTCGTCGGCTCAGTTCTGCAAGGAGGACGCGAGCAGCATCGACGCCTCGTACAAGGGCCAGCGGGTCTACTTCACGACAGCCGTGCAGTTCAAGTCCAGCGCGAAGTACAGCTATGAGATCTCGAACGGTTCACAGTCGAAGAAGGGCACGCTCGACTCCAAGGGCACCTCGAACGCTGACGGCCAGGCTGTCACGCTGACCGTCAAGGTACCGATGGAGCAGTCGGGCACCTACTCGATCAAGTTCCTCGAGAACGGCTCGCAGTTCGCTTCGGACTCGGTGAACGTCACCGTCAAGTGACGCGCTGACCGAGCATGCTGCCGGGCCCTCACCACACGCGTGGTGAGGGCCCGGCAGCATGCTCGGTGTGGCGCGACCTCAGCGTGGCTCGACGTCCGGTGTGGTTCGGCGGGGAACGCTCGAAGCGGTGGTCAGCTGAGACGCGGACGCAAGTTCAGCGCCTGCTGGACGAAGGCTCGCGCATCGTGGGGACTGTCGTTGAGTTTCCGCAGTTGCGCGGCAGTGACGTCATCGGGCCGCGCGGCGCGCACGCCGCGAGCCGTCAGATCGACGAGGGCGCGCTCAGCTGAGGAACCCGCGCACCACACGATCGGCGCACCGGCGTACGCAGCGACGTCGAGGGCCGCCGCGTAAGGCAGTCCGAACAGGGCCACCGCCGTCAGCTCACGCGCCAGCGCAACGGCGATCAGTTCACTGATCGCGTCGTCGAGGACGATGACGCCGGCCGGAGAGTCATGCTCGGCGTAGGCGCGTGCCGGCCATTCTTCGCGGGTGATCGCGTAGGAGTCGTGATCGCGCCAGGCGTTGGCGCCCGACGGGCCGTCGGCGAGCCACAACATGCGGCGGACGGTGCGTTCGCGTCTGAAACCGAGCGACCGCAGGACGCCCGCCGACGTCGCGTTGGCCGTGCGCACGTTCGCCTCGACGCGGTGCAGGCCCATGCCCGACGGGGTGGGGCGCAGAGCGATGTCGACGACGAGCGCGAGACCTTCGCGGAACAGCCCCCGCCCGACGTACGGGTCGAATGCGTTGTACCCCATCGTCGCGCTCATGAACCGCCCCTGCACGACGTTCGACACGTTGACGCAGCCGACGAGACCGGCCGTGTCGTGCGGGGCGCGCACGTCGTCATGGGCGCGGATGAGGAAGGTGCGGTGCTTCTCGGATTGCGCCGCGAGGTGGTGGACGAGATCGCCCGGATTGACGGGGTTCCATGAGCCGATGCGTGCCGCGGAGCGCGTCATCGCGCGTCGGTAGGGCTCGATGTCGGCTCGCCGGGCAACGCTGACGCTGACACGTTCGCCGTTGGCGTGGAGGAATTCGGCGCTGCTCATGCGTTCGGCCTCACTCGACGATGCGTCCGCGCAGGACGACGTGGCGCGGCGCGGCGAGGACGCGCACGTCGTCGCGCGGGTCAGCGTCGAGCATCACGATGTCGGCCGGCGCACCCTCCGTCAGGCGTTCGTGGCCGAGCCATTCGCGCGCGCCCCACGTCGCCGTCGCGAGTGCTTCGCTGTTGCTCATCCCGGCGTTCGTCATCTCGGCGACCTCGCTCGCGATGAGGCCGTGCGGCAGTTGACCGCCCGCGTCGGTGCCGGCGTAGATGCGGATGCCGGCGTCGCGGGCCGCGCCGATCGTGGTGTACCGGCGGGCGTGCAGGTCGCGCATGTGCGCCGCGTAGGCGGGAAACTTGGCCTCGCCGGCAGCGGCGAACGTCGGGAAGTTGTCGAGGTTGACGAGGGTCGGGACGATCGCGATGTCGCGCTCGGCGAACAGTGCGATGGATTCCTCGGTGAGGCCGCTCGCGTGCTCGATGCAGTCGACGCCGGCGTCCGCGAAGTCGAACAATGACTGCTCGCCGAAGCAGTGCGCGGTGACGCGCGCGCCCTCGGCGTGGGCGGCGTCGATGGCGGGTTTCAGTGCCTCTGCGGGCCAGCACGGGGTGAGGTCGCCGGCGTCGCGATCGATCCAGTCGCCGACGAGCTTGACCCAGCCGTCACCGCGGCGCGCCTCCTGCCGCACGTACGCGACGAGATCTTCGGGCTCGATCTCGTGGGCGTAGTTGCGGATGTAGCGCTTGGTGCGGGCGATGTGGCGGCCGGCGCGGACGATGCGGGGCAGGTCGTCACGTTCGTCGATCCAGTGCGTGTCGACGGGTGAGCCGCAGTCGCGCAGCAGGAGCGCGCCGGCCGCGCGGTCGGCGAGGGCATGCTCTTCGGCGCGTTCGGGCGGCACTCCCCCATGCGACTCGAGCCCGACGTGGCAGTGCGCGTCGACGAGCCCCGGCAGGAACCAGCCGTCGAGCTCGACGGCGTCGTCGAGGTTCGTCTCGGGACGCGCGTAGGTGATGCGTCCGTCGACGACCCAGGCCTCCCCCACCTCATCGTCAGGCCCGGCCAGGATGCAGCCGGTGAGGTGAAGCACATCGTCATTCATGAACCGACACTATCGCGCGACGTCGGCGCTGATCGCCCGAGAGGTCGTGCATGTTCGCGATACCGGTCGCACGAACCTGCACAACTCCTCCGGGCCGAAGGATGACCGACGCGGTTAGTCCTTGTCCGCCCCCGGGCCGAGGAACTTCTCGAAGCCCTTCGGCAGCTTCATGTTCGAGTAGTCGGGCTCGTCGTTCATCTGGCCGAAGGCGTTCTCCATCGCGGCCGCACGCGCCGCTTCGGCCTTGGCCGCTGCGGCCGCCTCTTCCTGCGCACGCTTGGCGGGGTTGCCGCTCTTGCCCTTCTTCTTCGGCTGGCTCTTCGCCTTCTTGCCACCGCCGCCACCAGGCATCGCACCCATGCCCGGCATGCCCGGCATGCCGCCGCCACGCTTCAGCTGACGCATCATCTTCTGCGCCTCGCCGAAACGCTGCAGCAACTGGTTGACCTCGGAGACCGAGACGCCCGAACCTCGCGCGATGCGCGCGCGTCGCGAACCGTTGATCTGCTTCGGGTGCGTGCGTTCGAACGGCGTCATCGAGCGCACGATGGCCTCGACACGGTCGAACTCGCGCTCGTCGAGCGAGTTGAGCTGGTCACGCATCTGACCCATGCCCGGCATCATGCCGAGCAGGCCCTTGATGTTGCCCATCTTCTTGATGGCCGACATCTGCTGGAGGAAGTCGTCGAACGTGAAATCCTCCTCGTCCATGAACTTGCGCGCCATCTCGGCGGCCTGGCGCTTGTCGAACGCGCGCTCCGCCTGCTCGATGAGCGTCAGCACGTCACCCATGTCGAGGATGCGGCTCGCCATGCGATCGGGGTGGAAGACCTCGATGTCCTTCACGCCCTCGCCCGTCGAGGCGAACATGATCGGGCGACCCGTCACCGAGGCCACCGAGAGGGCGGCACCACCGCGGGCGTCACCGTCGAGCTTCGACAGGACGACACCCGTGAAGTCGACGCCGTCCTGGAACGCGATCGCCGTCTCGATGGCGGCCTGACCGATCATCGCGTCGATGACGAAGAGCACCTCGTTCGGCTGGATCGCCTCACGGATGTCGGCGGCCTGCTGCATGAGGTTCTCGTCGACAGCGAGACGACCCGCGGTGTCGACAATGACGACGTCGTACTGGCGTACCTTCGCCTGTGCGACACCGGCCTGGGCAACCCAGACGGGGTCGCCGTGGCTGCGTGTGCCCTCGCCCGTCTCCGAGACCGCGTCGTGGCCACCCTCGTTGCCACGCTCGGGCGCAAACACCGGCACGCCCGCACGCTCACCGACGACCTCGAGCTGACGCACGGCGTTCGGACGCTGCAGGTCGGCGGCGACGAGCACCGGGAAGTGACCCTCGTCGCGCAGCCGACGCGCGAGCTTGCCCGCGAACGTCGTCTTACCGGAACCCTGCAGACCGGCGAGCATGATGACGGTCGGGCCCGTCTTCGCGTACTGGATCGACCGCGTCTGGCCGCCGAGGATCGCGACGAGCTCCTCGTTGACGATCTTGACGACCTGCTGGCCGGGGTTCAGCGCCTGGCTGACCTCCGCACCGAGCGCACGCTCACGCACCCCCCGCGTGAACTGCTTGACGACGGGCAGCGCGACGTCGGCATCGAGCAACGCCATCCGGATGTCACGGATGGTCGCGTTGATGTCTGACTCGGTGAGACGCCCCTTGCCCTTGAGGTTGGCGAAGGTCGCTGTCAGGCGGTCTGAGAGGCTATTGAACACCGGCCCAGATTACCCGCTCCCATGCGGCCCCGTCAGATCGACCGTGCAGTGGCGCCGATGCCGAGCCCGTCGCGTCGGCGTTCGTCGATGTCGACGCTCGGTCTCGGCGGGAATGCCCTCGAGGAACGACGCATCGTGGCGACTGTCCCCATCTGCGATGCTCGTCCACATGGGCGTAGATGCAGATGTAGACGAAAATCGCAGAGGGGGACGGGATTCGCGGATGGGGATGCAGATCGTCGATGGGGACGGGTGCCGGAGTTCCTCGAGGTAGCGGTTCGAGCGAAGAGATGCGTCAGCCGGCGGTGCCGACGGCGTCGAGCACGGCGCCAATGACGCGCGCCGCGTGCGGTGGCGCCAGCGGCGAGCCCTGCTCGTCCGTGACGTAGAAGGTGTCGGCGCTGCGTCCCGCATATGTCGCGATGTGCGCGGAGCGCACGGAGACCCGCTCGGCGGCGAATGCCGACCCCACGTCGAACAACAATCCGAGACGGTCGGCGGCGCGCACCTCGATGACGGTCGCGTGCTGCGATGCACCCGGGACGACGAACGCGGACGCCCGCGGCATCGTCGCGCGTGACGGCCCCGCGGCGGCGCGACGGCGCGCGTCCGCCTCGAGGGCACGCAGCGGCAGGCGCTCGCCCTCGCGCAACGTTCGCAGCGACCGCGCCAGGTCGCTCGTGCGCGGCACGTCGCCGTGCGGCACCTCGACGACCCACGTGTCGACGGCGAGGCCGTCGATCGTCCGCAGGTTCGCCGACCGCACGGACGTGCGTCGCAGCCCGAGCACGCCCGCCATGTCGGCGAAGAGGCCGAGCCGGTCGACGTCGACGATGCGGACGGTCACAACGCCGCTCACGCCCTCCAGCGGCTCGATCTCGACGACCACCTCCCCCGCCGCGACGCGTCCCCGCTCGTCCGCGCTCACGATGCCCGACGGGCTGCCAGCGTCGACCTGCGCCTGCACCCCGTCGCCTTCCGCGACCGAATCGGTCTCGCCCAGGGCCTGGGCTGACGCCGCGGGGGCGCGACTTGAGGGTCGCGAGACCGCAGGAAGAGAAACGGCGCGTCCGGTCGCCACGTCCTCGGACGGCCGCTGCTCGGCCGTCGCCCCGGGCGATGACCTGTCGGGGGACGAGGCACCCTCGAAGGTCGCGGCAGGTGCGGGCACGCCTGCGACCGTCTCCCCCGACGCGAAACGCCTGCGTGCTCGCGCGGCGAGGTCGCGCACGAGGCCGGCGCGCCACGTCGTCCATGCCTGTGGTCCCGCTGCTCGCGCGTCGGCCTCCGTCAGCGCGTCGAGCAGGTCGAGGCCTTCGGCGCTGCCGGCCGCCTCGCAGAGCATCCTGACGGTCGCAGGGTCGTCGGGGTCGCGTTTCGTCGCCAGATCGACGAGCGTGAGGTGTTCGCGCACGAGACGTTCGACGAGGTCGCAGTCGGCGCGATCGAAGCCCATGCGCTGGCAGATCGCGCGCGTGACGGGTGCGCCCTCCGCGCTGTGGTCACGCGCGCCTGCGACCTTGCCGATGTCGTGCAGCAGCGCGGCGACGAGGAGCAGGTCGGGCCGTGCCACGTGCTCGCGCAGGCCCGCCGCGATGACGACGGCCTCGATGCTGTGTCGGTCGACGGTGAACTGGTGGATCGCGTTTCGTTGCGGGCGCGAACGCACCGTCGACCACTCGGGCAGCCAGACGTCGACGATGCCGCTCAGATCGAGGCCCTCCCACACGTCGACGATGCCGGGCCCGCTCGCGAGGAACCCCACGAAACCCTCCCGGATCTCTCGCGGCCACGGGGCGGGCAGCGGCCCGCAGCTCGCGACGAGGTTCGCGAGGGTCGCCGGCCCGATGAGCGCACCCCGCGAGGCCGCCGCAGCGGCGGCGCGCAGCAACGTCAGGTGCCCGCCGTCGCGGCGCCCCGCGCCGAGGACGACCTCGCCGTCGTGCAGGTGCAACCCGTGCCCGAGCGACGTCAGCGACGGTCGGCGCGGCCCGACGCGCAACGCCCGGGCTCGCTGCGACTGGCCGGCCGCGCGCACGGCCGCGTCCGTCACGTACGTGATCGTGCGCGCCGCGTCGACGACGCGCGTCAGCAACTCGTCGCTGTCGGAGCACCCGAGCAGCGCCGCGACGGCGTCCTGATCCTGCAGGCTGAGCCGCTCCCGACCCCGCCCGGTGACGACGTGCAACGCGTCGCGCACGTCGAGCAATTGCGCTCGGGCGCGTTCTGCGCTGGCGCGGTGAGGGTCGGCGAGCCACGCCGTCGTCAGCGCGCCGACGAGGCTGAGGTCGCGCAGGCCTCCCCCGGATTCCTTGAGGTCCGGATCGAGCGTCGTCGCGATGTCACCGAAACGCGCGTGCCGCGCCCGCAACGACTCGACGACCTCCGGCAGCCGCTTGCGCGCGGCACCGCGCCAGTCGGCGGCGATCGCCTGGCGTACCCCGGCGACGAGGACGTCGTCACCGGCCACGGACGCGATGTCGAGCATGCCGACCGCAGCGGCGAGGTCTGCGGACGCGGCCTGGCGGCACTGCGCCAGCGTGCGCACGGAGTGATCGAAGCGCACCCCTGCATCCCACAACGGGTACCACAGGGCGCCCGCGAGCTCGGTGATGCGTTTCGAGCCGACGCTGCGCCCGTCGTGCAGGAGGACGAGATCGTAATCGCTCAACGGCCCCGCATCGCCCCGGGCCTGCGAGCCGACGACGGCGAGCGCCACACCGCTCTGACGCTCGGGCAGCCCCGTCGCCGCACACGCATCGCGCCAGGCCTGCGCCATGAAGGCATGGGCCGACGCCGCGAGCCGCTCCCGACGTGCGGGGCCCGCGCCGGGTTGCTCGAACTCGCGCGTGCGCGCGAGGTCGAGACGTGCGGCGTAGTGGGCGGAGACGGCGCTCATGGCTGCATCGTCCTCTCTGGGAGGGCTGGGCGGGGGTTCTGCGCCGTCGATGGCTGGGGTTGTGCGTCTACGGCGACTACGACGGCGTGGCGCGCGGCGCGGTGCGCCTCACGAAGCGGGACGGACGCCGACGAACGCCGGGCCGGCGATCCTCGCGTAGCGACGGCGTTCGTCAGGGTCTCGACCGAACCGGGGCGGCCGACCGTCACCGTCGGCACTCGGGCCACGAGGACTCGTACGCCACGTCGGCGAGGCTCACGTCGTCGAGGCTCACGTCCCAGGGGCGCTCAGACCGCGGCAGCGCCGGTCTCGCCGGTGCGCACGCGCACGATGTCGTCGACGGGAACGGTCCACACCTTGCCGTCACCGATGCGTCCCGTCTGAGCGGCACGCACGACGGCGTCGACGACGGCGGGCGCGTCGGCATCGTCGATGACGACCTCGATGCGCAGCTTCGGCACGAAGTCGACGCTGTACTCGGCGCCGCGGTAAACCTCGCTGTGGCCGCGCTGGCGGCCGTAGCCGCTGACCTCGCTCACCGTCATCCCGGCGATGCCAAAGGCCTCGAGGGCTTCCTTGACGTCGTCGAGCTTGAACGGCTTGATGATGGCGGTGACGAGTTTCATGCCTGCACTCCTCGCGGGTCGTTGTGTTCTGCGCCGGTGGTGCTGCCACCGAGGGGGCCGTGGCCGGACGGCAGTAGGCCGTGGCCGACGCGGGTACCGGAGGCGAACCCACCGAAATCGTAGGCGGATTCGGCGTGCTCGGCGGAGTCGATGCCCGCGAGCTCGTCGTCGTGGTCGATGCGCCAGCCCATCGTCGCCTTGAGGGCGAGACCGATGACGGCGGTGAGCACGCCCGTGAACGCGACGCAACCGAGCGCGATGACGATCTGCACGACCGTCTGCTCGTAGCCCTTGCCGTAGAGCAGGCCGTTCGTCGTCGACAGCAGGCCGGCGCCGATCGTGCCCCACAGGCCGGAGACGAGGTGGACGCCGACGACGTCGAGCGAGTCGTCCAGGTTGAACTTGAACTTCAGGCTGACGGCCAGGGCGCTGAGGATGCCGGCGACCGCGCCGAGAATGAGCGAGCCGACGGGGCTGAGCGCACCACAGGCGGGGGTGATCGCGACGAGACCGGCTACGACGCCGGAGGCGGCACCGATCGACGTCGCCTCACCGTCCTTGATCTTCTCGACCGCGAGCCAACCGATCATCGCCGCACACGTCGCGGCGGCCGTGTTGACCCACACGAGGGCCGCCGAACCGTCTGCGGCGAGCTCGGAACCCGCGTTGAACCCGAACCAGCCGAACCAGAGCAGACCGGCGCCGAGCATGGTCAGCGGCACGTTGTGGGGGCGCATGGGCACGCGGCCGAAACCGGCGCGGCGCCCGACGATGAGAGCGAGGACGAGGCCCGCCATGCCCGCGTTGATGTGCACGACGGTGCCGCCCGCGAAGTCGATCGGTGCGAACGTGGCCTTGCCGTCGGTCGAACCGAACATCGTCGCGGCGACGCCCTGGTCGGTGCCGCCGAGGAACCCGCCGCCCCACACCATGTGCGCGATCGGGAAGTACACGATCGTCGCCCAGATCGCGGAGAAGACGAGCCACGTCGAGAACTTCACACGGTCGGCGATGGCGCCGGAGATGAGCGCGACCGTCAGGCCCGCGAAGGTGAGCTGGAAGCCCACGAACGCGAGCTCGGGGATGTTTCCGTAGCCCTCGTACCCGAACGAGTTGAACACGTCGGCGACGTTGTGCAGACCGAACTTGTCACCCGGGTTCGCGATCAGCCCGGCGATGTCGTGGGTGCCGAACGACATCGAGTAGCCGTAGAGCACATAGATGATGCCGACGACGCCGAGGGCGCCGAACGACATCATCATCATGTTGAGCACCGACTTGGAGCGCGTCATCCCGCCGTAGAACAACGCCAGCGCGGGCGTCATCATGAGCACGAGCGATGCGCACACGAGGACGAATGCGGTGGCCGCATAGTCGAGTTTCGGGGCGGCCTCTGCCGCCAGAAGGTGTGCGTTCATGCTCAGTGATCCTGCCCTCGCCACGTTTCAGCATGCGGCTCGCGATGTTTCGCCTATGTTTCGGATGCGGCGCTGACGTGAAATCGCGGTCACATCCTGAGGGTATGCACGCCATGTGAGACGTTTCGTGTCGAAGCGTGGACGCACGAGCGCCCACCGGCCGTGACGGCGGGTGGGCGCTGCGGGGCTCGAGCCCGGCCTGCTCAGTCGAGCACGGCGTTGACGTAGGCCTCCGGGTCGAACGGCGCGAGGTCGTCGGGGCCCTCGCCGAGCCCGACGAGCTTGACGGGCACGCCGAGCTCACGCTGGACGTTGACGACGATGCCGCCCTTGGCGGTGCCGTCGAGCTTCGTCAGTACGACACCCGTGACGTCGACCGCCTGGCCGAACACCTCGGCCTGACGCATGCCGTTCTGGCCGGTCGTCGCGTCGAGGACGAGCAGCACCTCGTCGATGGGGCTGCGCTTCTCGATGACGCGCTTCATCTTGGCGAGCTCGTCCATGAGACCGACCTTGTTGTGCAGGCGCCCCGCGGTGTCGAGCAGCACGACGTCGCACTCGTTCTCCTGACCGGCCTTGACAGCGTCGAACGCGACGGCGGCCGGGTCGGCGCCCTCCTTCTCGGAGCGAACGGTGGGCACGCCGACGCGGGCGCCCCACGTCTCGAGCTGGTCGGCTGCGGCGGCACGGAACGTGTCGGCCGCGCCGAGGATGACGTCCTTGTCCTCGGCGACGAGAACGCGCGCGAGCTTGCCGACGGTCGTCGTCTTGCCCGTGCCGTTGACGCCGACGACGAGGACGACAGCGGGTCGATCGCCCACACGGCTCGCCGCGATGCGGCGATCCATGTCGGGGCCGACCTGCGCGAGCAGTTCCTCGTGCAACCAGCCGGAGACGGTTTCCTCGTCCGTGGCACCGTGCACGGCGATGCGGCGTTTGAGGTTGTCGACGATCTGCGTCGTCGCCTCGACACCCAGGTCGGCCTGCAGCAACGTGTCCTCGACGTCCTCCCACGCCTCGTCGTCGAGGCTGCCGCCGGACAGCATGGCGAGCAGGCCCTTGCCGAGCGCAGTGTTCGAGCGCGACAGTCGCTCACGCAGGCGAACCATGCGCCCACGGGCCGACTCGGGGCGCTCGAGCGCAGCCGGTTCGGGCGTGGGCGTCTCGTCGACGACGTCAGCGGGCTCGACGACCTCGGGGGCGGGCGCTTCATCGCGCGGTGCGTCGACGACGTCGGTCTGCGCGGGCTTCGCCGGGGCGGGCGCCGCCGACTTCGACGTGTCGATGCGCACACCCGAACTCGGCGTGTACTGCGTCTTCTTCGGTGGCGTGCGTGGAATCTCGACGGATTCCTCGCGCGCCGGAACCTTCGGAGCCTTGCGCGAACGGTCGCGGACGAAGGCCACGAGGCCCATGACGGCGGCGACGAGCGCTACGGCGACGACACCAAGAATTTCCCAGAGCTGATCCACGCCGCCATCATTGCAAACGGCACCGACAACCGCCCAACGAGGCGGCGACGGCACGCGTCAGCTGGGGATCAGGAGCGGCGGATCCGACCGCCGCGCTCGGGCGCGCGCTCGCCGTCCTTGGCCGTCGCGGCGCGCGGGGCGGCTGGCGCGTGCCCGACACGAAAGAGCTTCTCGCCACGCGTGGTGAGCACCGGACGGCCCGCCCGTCGCGCCGGCAGCGCGACGATGCCGACGACGAACGCCGCCAGAACGACGGTCAGCGTCATACCGAGCACGATCCAGAACACGAATCCTCCGAGGGGTGGGTGTGACGCGCGGATGGCACGTCGGGTGGGAGCGAGCGCATGAGGCCTGCTCCGCCACGATTGTCGCCGAACCGTCCTGACGGCGCCAGTCGACGCGCCTCAGGCGGCCCTCGCGTCGCACAACGGCCAGCGGCGCCGTCAGGACGCCTCGGCCGGCTCGGGTGCGACCCGCACGTCGGCGAGACGCTGTGAGACCACCGTCGTCACGCCGTCACCGCGCATCGTCACGCCGTAGAGGGCGTCGGCGACCTCCATCGTCCGCTTCTGGTGCGTGATGACGATGAGCTGGCTCGAGTCACGAAGCTCCTCGAACAGCGTGATGAGGCGACCGAGGTTCGCGTCGTCGAGGGCCGCCTCGACCTCGTCCATGATGTAGAACGGGCTCGGGCGCGCCTTGAAGATCGACACGAGCAGCGCAACGGCGACAAGGGAACGCTCGCCGCCGGACAGCAGCGACAACCGCTTGATGCGTTTGCCCGGCGGGCGCGCTTCGACATCGAGGCCCGTCGTCAGCATGTTCTCGGGGTCGGTCAGAACGAGCCGCCCTTCACCGCCGGGGAACAGGCGGGAGAAGACACCTTCGAACTCGCGCGCCACGTCGTGGAACGCCTCGGTGAAGACCTGCTCGACGCGCGCGTCGACCTCGCTGACGATGGACAGCAGGTCCTTCTTCGAGCCGCGCAGGTCGGCGAGCTGCTCGCTGAGGAACGTGTGCCGTTCCTCCAGGGCCGCGTACTCCTCGAGGGCCAGCGGATTGATCTTGCCGAGCTGCTTGAGGTCGCGTTCGGCCGTGCGTAGCCGCTTCTCCTCCAGGGCCCGCTCGAACGGGCGGCTCGCGACGGGCTCAGTACCGCTCGGGGGGCCGCCGTCTGCGTCGTCGCCCTCGCTCCCCTGCCCTGACGGAGCGCGTCCCGACGATGCCTGGGTGTCGGCTTTCTCGCCGGCCGTCATACCGGCGCCGGCCTCGAACAGCGGCACCGGCAGATGCGGCCCGAATTCTTCGACGAGGACGTCAGGGTCGATGCCGAGTTCCTCGACCGCCCTCGTCTCCAGCGCCTCGATGCGCAGCCGCTGCTGAGCGCGCGCCATCTCGTCGCGGTGGACGGAGTCGGTGACCTCGCGCAGTTGGTCGCTGCATTCCTGCAGGCGGACGCGGGCGGTGCGCAACGCCTCGTCCCGAGTCGCCTTGCTTGCCTGCTCGGCGTCACGCGCCCGGGTCACCTCATCGCGCGCGCGACGCACCTGCTCGCGTGCCAGTTCGGCGGTCCGTTCGACGGCCTGCGCCAGGGCTGTGGCCTCCCGACGTCGGACGCGGCGCGCCTGCGCCCGTTCGCGCGCGGCGACCTCCGAGCGTGCGGCGGCCTCGAGGGATTCAGCGCGCCCAGCGATCGCGCGGACTCTTTCCTGAAGCGTGCGAAGCGTCAGACGTTGCTCGGTCTCCTGCTCGCGCGCCGTCGCGGCGAGCGTCGCCAGACGGTCTCGTTCGGCGACGGACGGTTCGCTCTCACCCGGTTCGGCCTGCGCCTCGTCGAGACGCATCTCGAGTTCCATGAGCTCTTCACGGTTCGCATCGAGCGCGACGCTCGCCTGCTCGATCGAGTCGTTGATGCGGTCACGCTCGTGGGAGGCCGCGGCGATCGCCTGATGGTGACGCGCGAGCGCCGCCATGAGTTCCTCGATGCGCGCGTCGTTCTCGGCGAGCGCCGCCGCAGCATCGTCCGCGGCGTCCTGCGCGGCCGCGAGTGGCTGCGTCAGGGCTTCCAGGGCGTTTTCCGCGTTCTGCTCGGCGTCGGCTGCGATCTCCGCGTCCCGGACGGCCTGCTCATGCGCCGCGCGCACCTCGAGGCGGGAGCGCCCAGGGCGGCCCCCACCACGCACCGCGGTGGGTTCGTAGACGTCCCCGTCGAGGGTGACGGCCCGCGCACCGGCGTGGACGAGCGCGAGCGCGCCGTCGGCGTCGGGAACGATCGCGAGTCGGTCGACGAGGACGTCGAACGCGCTCTGCATCGTCGCCGGTACGCTCGCGACGTCGCGCACCCAGACGCCACCCTCGGGAAGGGTCGGCCAGTCGTGGGTCGTGACGTCGTGCGGCGCGTCTCCCGCGACGAGGAGAGCGACGCGGCCGCCGTCCTGCGCTCGCAGGGCGGCCAACAGAGCTGCGGCGTCGGTGTGGGAGTCGACGAGCAGGGCCTCGGCAGCCCACCCCAGAGCGAGCGAGACGCCGGCTTCGTGACCTGGCTCCACCTCGAGGCGGCTGACGACGTCGCCGAGCACGCCCGGCGCTTCGGCGGGGAGGTTCTCGAGCCCCGCCGTGTCGGAACCGAGCGTCTCATCGAGCGCCTGCGCGCGTGCGGCTGAGGCGCTGCGGCGTTGGGCTGAAGTATTGCGTTCGTCGCGCAGCACGCGACGACGTTCGAGCAGGGCAGCGTGATCAGCCCTCAGCTTCTCCGCAGCATCATTGAGCGCCGCTTCGGCGGCTTCCGCGTCGCGCAGCGCCTCCTCGAGAGGCGCCAGCTCCTCCTGGGCCTGGGCCACTCGCGTCGCGGACTCCCCGATGCTGGCGCGCAACCGCGCGAGTTCGGCCTCGCCTGCTTCCACGCGTGAACGCCGAACCTCGACTTGACCGTGAAGCTTGGCCAGACCCTCGCGTCGATCTGCGGCTGCCCGCGCGATCCGCACGAGTCGCTGCTGTTCGACCTGATGTTCACGTTCAGCCTTCTCGCGCACCTCGACGGCGGCGTCGAGCGCCTCCTGGGCTCGCTCGACCTCGGCCTGCAGCTCCAGCTCTTCCCCCCGGACCCGTTCGGCCTGACGCCGCAGCTGCTCGGGATCCCGGCCCGAACCGGGCGTCTCGTCCTGCGCCGCCGTCAGCGAGGTGGCTCGTTCCGCGGCGAGTCGGCGCGTCGAATCGAGTTTCTCCTCCAGTGACAACAGCGCGTACCACTGCGACTGCAGCCGTTCGAGCACCGGAGCGCGGGCTGCGATCTCGGCCTCGATCTCCTCGACGCCGGCCTTCGCGGCGCGCACCGCGTCGTCGAGTTCGGCGCGACGCCGCACCATCGCTTGTTCGTCCGCGACGTCGGCCTCGAGCCGCGCCCGCTGCTGGACGAGGTCGTCGGCGAGCAGCCGCAGCCGTGCGTCACGCACCGTCATCTGGATGGCTTGCGCCCGACGCGCCGTCTCGGCCTGGCGTCCCAGCGGCCCGAGTTGGCGGCGAACCTCGGCCGTCAGGTCGGCGACGCGCGTGAGGTTGGCCTCCATGCCGTCGAGCTTGCGCAGCGCCTTCTCCTTGCGACGGCGGTGCTTGAGCACGCCGGCCGCTTCTTCGATGAACCCGCGACGTTCCTCGGGCGTCGCGCGCAGCACCGCGTCGAGCTGGCCCTGGCCGACGATGACGTGCATCTCCTTGCCGATGCCCGAGTCGCTCAGCAGCTCCTGGATGTCGAGCAGTCGGCACGGCGTGCGGTTGATCGCGTATTCGGAGCCGCCGCCGCGGAACATTGTGCGGCTGATCGTCACCTCGGTGTAGTCGATCGGCAGTGCGCCGTCGGAGTTGTCGATCGTCATCGTCACCTCGGCGCGCCCGAGCGGCCGGCGCCCGGAGGTGCCGGCGAAGATGACGTCGTCCATCTTGCCGCCGCGCAGGCTGCGAGCACTGCCCTCGCCCATGACCCAGGCGAGCGCGTCGACGACGTTGCTCTTGCCGGAACCGTTCGGACCGACGATGCAGGTGATACCCGGTTCGAGGACGAGGTTCGTCGCCGACGCGAACGACTTGAACCCCTTGAGGGTCAGCGACTTGACGTACACGGCGCGCGGTTCAGGCGGTCGGCTGCGGCGCGCCGGCGGCGGCCGTGTCGCGCGCCGTGAGGACGAGCGGGCCCTCGGCGGTGATCGCGACGGTGTGCTCGGAGTGCGCGCCACGGGAACCGTCGACGCTGCGCAGCGTCCACCCGTCCCGGTCCTGGATGATCTGGTCGGTGCCCGCCATGAGCCAGGGCTCGATCGCGATGACGAGGCCAGGCTTGAGCTTGAGGCCGCGGCCTGCACGACCGTCGTTGGGCACGTGCGGTTCGCCGTGCATCGTGCGGCCGACGCCGTGGCCGCCGAACTGCGTGTTGACGCGGTATCCGGCGCCTGCGCAGACGTCGGCGATGGCGGCCGAGATATCGCCGAGCTTGTTGCCGGGCTGCGCGGCCGCAATCCCTGCGGCGAGGGCTCGCTCGGTCGTGTCGATGAGGCGCAGGTCGGCCTCGCGCGGCGTGCCGACGACGAAGGAGATCGCCGAGTCGCTCACCCAGCCGTCGAGTGATGCGGCGAAGTCGACGCTGAGCAGGTCGCCGTCCTTCAGGGCGTAGTCGTGCGGCAGGCCGTGCAGGACGGCGTCGTTGACGCTCGTGCACAGCACTTTGCCGAACGCGCTCGCGCCGAAGCTCGGGTGGTAGTCGATGTAGCACGACTCCGCACCGGCGTCGGTGATCATGCGGTGCGCCAGGGCGTCGAGTTCGAGCAGGTTGACGCCGACGTCGGCGGCCTCGCACAGGGCGGTCAGGACGGATGCGACGAACGCCCCGGCGGGCTTCATCTCGTCGATCTCTCGGGGCGTACGCAGTTCGATCACCCGACTACGGTAGTGCAGCCCGCGCCCGGACGCCGTCGAGCCTCGCGAAGCGTCAGCGGTAGATCGTGTCGCGACGGCCTGTCGCGACGACGAGGATGACGACTGCATTCGTCACGGTTGCCGCCTTGTCGGTCGAGGTGGCCGGATGAACGTGGGGATCGGCCATTCGGGATCGATTCCTCGCGCGGCACGAACCGGCTTGGCCCAGTCGTCCGGGTCGCACATCTGTCATGCCACTTCGTCCGTCGCGATCTTGGCAAGCAGGCGGCGAACGACCGATCTCATGGATCTCGACAGGGCGACCTCCTGCCGATCGGTGCAGACGAGCAACGTCACTGCGTCCTGCAGATGACGCTCGCGGCTCGCTCCGGGAAGGAACTTAGCCCAGCTCTTGAGTGCCAGAGCGGCGGGAAGATCCGGCAGACGAATCCGCGTGCCGGTGGGGATGGTGTAGCCAGTGGTTCGCTTCATGGCCGAAGCTGAAACCGGAACCTCCACCACTCGCCTCCCCCGGTAGACCGGTGGGCGACTCACACGGCCTGCAACCATGAGGTCGATCACCGCACCGTAAGCACGAGCGAACCGATGGACAGGTGCGCGAACGTCGAGGGGCTCCTGGAGATCGAAGCCGATGCTCTGAACGGCCCGCGCGGCTTCGCCGTACGAAGAAACCCTGATCTCCACCACGAGGTCCGCGTCGTGCGTGGGCCGGGCGTGTGCAACCCCGGCCTCTCTGGCATGGCAGTGCACCATGAGACCGCCGATCAGCACCCACCGCTCCCGGGGCATCGCTGCAGCTACGGCTTCGAGCGTGTCGAAGGAGTCACAGAGCACGAGCACACTGCTCGATCGCCTGGTCGGCGGCGGCGCTCACGCGAGCGTCCCCGAGCAGATACGTGTCGATGAGTGTGCGTGCGATGCGATCATCGCGCACGGGTCGTTCGACCACCCCGACTTTCCCGTTCGCGTCCACGCACACATCTGTGGCGTACTCGAATTCATCGAGATCGACGACGCGACCGAAGCGCAGCCAGCTCCCCTTTCCGACGATACCGAGCTGATGAAGGTCAGCACGACTCGGGCCGATCGGGCCGATCGGGTCGATGTCCAGGGGGCCGTCGGACCGATACCTCGCCCACGATCCGAGTCCCCCACTCGCATGGGCGATCTGACGCACGCCATCCGGCGGAGCCGAGCCTTCAATCGTGACCTCTCGGATCCTCGGAGCTCAGCGGTAGCGCCCGACGTGAGAAGGTCGAGCGCCGCATTTCGACCCGCCTCGTTCCACATGCGTCCCCGTGCGACGACGTCGTCCTGCGCGATCCCGTCGCGTCGGACGACGACATCATCGCCGGCTTCCGCAACGACCCCGCAGTCACACGATGGTTGATCGTGCCCGAGGAAAGCCCGCAGGACTGCGACGCCGCTGAATGGGGGTCGCGGCGAGCGAGTCGGACTTCTCGCGCATCGGGGAGGTCGCCGGCATCGGAGCGCATGCGGCGATCGACCCGCTGTTCAGGAACGGTCCATCGTCCGGGGCGGCTTCTGGCACGTCGGGCAGAAGTGCGACGAGCGGTTCATGAACTGCTCCCTGACGATCAGCGTGCCGCAGCGGCGGCACGGCTTGCCCTGCTGGCCGTAGGCGTCGAGAGAGCGATCGAAGTAGCCGCTCGCACCGTTGACGTTGACGTAGAGCGCGTCGAAGCTGGTGCCGCCATGATCGAGCGCAGAACGCATGACGTCCTGCGCCGCCGTGAGCACGCCGATGAGCTGCGTCTTCGTCAGCATGCGTCCCGGGCGTCGGCCGTGCACCTTCGCGCGCCACAGCGCCTCGTCGGCGTAGATGTTGCCGATACCGCTGACGATGCCCTGATCGAGCAGCATCCGCTTGATCGCGACATCCTTGCTGCGCATGAGCCGCGCGACGGCGCCCGCGTCGAACGCCTCCTCGAGCGGGTCAGGCGCGATGTGCGCGATCGACGCGGGCACCTCGCGCCCGTGCGCCACCGTCAGGTCGTCGAGGAACAACCCGCCGAACGTCCGTTGGTCGACGAAGCGCATCTGCTGGGCCGACCGTTCCGAGCGCGGCCTCTCCGATGCGTCAGTCACCCCCGGCGCATCCACCGCCTCACCCGAGCCAGCGCGCTCCCCCGACCTCCTGGGCGGACAGGTCGAACACCGCATGCGCATGCTTCTCCAGCGGCGAGTCGGCGCTCTCGACGAGCACCTGTCCACTCATGCCGAGGTGAATGACGAGGGCGTCGTCGGCCACCGCACCCTCGCGCCGGTCCAGCGGCACCGTCGCGTCCGCCGAGCCATCAGAACCGGGACCGGCGTCTTCGAACGTCACCCACAGGTACTTGCCGCGCCGTTGGGCCGACGCTACCCGTCGTCCGAGCAATGCGTCGGCCAGATGCTGCGGCCCCGGCAGGTGACGGCGTGCGACGCGCGAGCCCGTCACCCGGGACGAGACGAAGGCCCGGCCGACCACGTGGTCGTCCAGGCCTCGTCGTACGACTTCCACCTCGGGAAGCTCAGGCATGCGCACCGTCCGTGACGGCGACCGCGTCCGCCTCGTCGCATACGACGTCACCGCCGGCCGAACCGGCGTTCTTCGCCGCTTCGTCGCGCAGGCTCACCCACGCGTTCTCGGCGGCGATCATCTCGGCCGACTTCTTGTTGCGCCCCGTGCCGACGCCGAGGGTGCGCCCGTCGACGACGACGGTCGCGGTGAAGACCTTGTCGTGATCCGGCCCTTCACCCTCGACGACGTACGTCGGCGCACCGAGGCCGGCCGCAGCGGTGGCCTCCTGCAGCGACGTCTTCCAGTCGAGCGCGGCCCCCATCGTCGACGATCGGTTCATCAACGGATCGATGAGGTGGTGGACGATGCGACGCCCCGCCTCGATGCCGCCCGAGAGGAACACCGTGCCGATGACGGCCTCCGTCGTGTCGGCGAGGATCGAATCCTTGTCGCGCCCACCCGTGGCGAGCTCGCCACGCCCGAGCAGCAGGTACTCCCCCAGCTCGAGACCGCGCGCGACCTCAGCGAGGGCCCTCGAGTTGACGACCGCCGCCCGCTGCTTCGCGAGGTGCCCCTCCGGCGCGTCGGGCTGATCCGTGTACAGCGTCTCGGTGACGACGAGGCCCAGCACGGCGTCGCCGAGGAACTCCTGGCGCTCGTTGTGCGGAATGCCGCCGTTCTCGTACGCGAACGAACGGTGGGTCAGGGCACGACGAAGCAGCGACTCGTCGACGTCCACACCCGAAACCTCAGAGAGGATCCGGACGAGGTCGCCGACGGGCCGCTGCGACACGTCAGCAGCTGACCGCTTCGAAGACTTCTTGCCCACGGTCTGCGATCGGCCGATCAGGCCTGGTGCTCGGTGCGCTCCGCTGCACCGTAGTGGCGGCCGTTGTACGTACCGCACGCCGGGCACGCCATGTGCGACTGCTTGTTGGCACCACACGCGGGGCACGCCTGCACGGCGACGGGCGTCGCCTTCCAGTTGGCTCGGCGCGAGCGGGTGTTGGCGCGGGACATCTTCCGCTTCGGGACAGCCACGTCAGTTCCTCTTCTCGTCTTCTGCCGATCCAGCCTCGGTCAGGTTGACCAGGGCCGACCAGCGGGGGTCGATAGCTTCGTGATGGTGATCGGGGTCGTCGTCGAGTCGTGCACCGCATTCGGAGCACAACCCGAGGCAGTCCTCGTGACACACCGGTTGGAACGGCAGGGTGGGCACCACAGCGTCCCGCAGCACGGGCTCGAGGTCGGCGTCGTCGCCATCGAGCTCGTGCAGTTCGTCCTCATCATCGCCGCCTGCCACCTCGCGGTGGTGCGCAGCACGATCGGCGTAGACGAACAGCTCCTGAAAGTGGACGTCGACCGGGTAGGTCACGTCCTCCAGGCACCGCACGCACGCGCCGGTTGCCGTCGCCTCGACCTCACCGGTGATGAGGACTCCTTCCATCACCGATTCGAGACGCAGGTCGAGCCCGACGGGCTGACCCTCCTCGATGCCGATGACGTCGGTACCGAAATCTGCCGGAGCCTCGACGTCGCGGTGGAGGCGCAGCGAATTTCCGGGTCGACGACCGAGCTCCCTGGTGTCGAGCACCAGCGGGCGGCGGGAATCAGCCTGGGTCATTACCTTGCACTCTTCGTCGGTCGAGAACTTCGAACATCTTTCGGCCACAGCGATGGCGTAGGCCGACGTGCAAGTCTACGCCGCGGGCGCGCACTCTCCCAAATCCCAGAATGTGCGGGCCTGCGCAGGTCAACGCGACGCGCCGACACGCTCGAGCAGCGGGCCGATGACGGGCTCCGGAACCATGCCCGTGACGTCGCCGCCGAGGCCCGCGACCTGCTTGATGAGCGAGCTCGACAGGTGATCCATGCCCGGGTTTCCGGGGATGAACACCGTCTCGAGACCCGATAGCGCGCGGTTCATCGTCGCCATCGGGGTCTCGTAGCTGAAGTCGGTCTCCCCGCGGAGCCCCTTGACGACGAGCGGTGCGCCCAGCTCACGGCACACGTCGACGAGCAGCGTGTTGGCGTAGGCCGCGGCACGGACGTTGTCGAGATGCGCGACCGAGCGCTCGATGAGGTCGACGCGCTCGTCGGCGCTGAATGTCCCCTGCTTGTCGGGGTTGTGCAGCACCGTGACGACGACGTCGTCGAACAGCGCCGCGCACCGCTCGATGACGTCGAGGTGTCCCAGCGTCAGCGGGTCGAACGAGCCGGGGCAGACGCACGTCGTCATGATGTGACCTTCGCGATGTCCTCGGGCGTACCGGTGACGACGATCTCGGGCACGACCTGATCGAGCGTCGCGACGACGGCCTCGACGTCGTCGGGCTCGGGCGCGTCGTCCTGGGCGAGCTCGGCGAACCACATCGTCGTCTCCCCGTAGACGCGCGGCTCCCAGGCCTCCAGGCGCGGGTGCCACGTCGGCTGCGGCGAACGCGACGAGCGTTCGACGACGACGAGAGCGCGCTCGGCGAGCCACTCCCGCTCGACGAGCAGGTCGATGGCCTGCCGCAGCTGCTCCTCGCTCACGCTGTACGGCGGGTCCATGAGCACGAGCGCGGCCTTGACGCTCGGCGGGCCCTCGAGAAACTTCTCGACGGCCTGCGTCACGACACGCACCGGCGAGAACCCGAGGTTGCGCACGTTCGTGCGGATGACGGTCGCGACGCGGCGGTCGACCTCGACGAACGTCGCGGACGCGGCGCCGCGGCTGAACGCCTCCAGCCCGAGCGCGCCGGAGCCCGCGTACAGGTCGAGCACGTCCGCGCCGAGCATCGCACCGAGATGCTCCAGCCGGGAAAACAGCGCCTCACGGACGCGGTCGGACGTCGGGCGGGTGCCCGCTCCGGGGGGCGTGTCGAGCCTGCGGCCACCGGCGGAGCCGGCAATGATGCGCGTCATCAGCTTCTTTCCAGAAATTCGGCCTGCGACGCGTCCACGCGGGCATGCGCGGCCTGCGCCAGCAGGGGATGCTCGGTCAGAGACGGATCCGCTTCGACGATGGCGGCGGCCTCGGTGCGCGCGGCCTCGATGACGGCGAGATCGGACGCCTTCGTCAGCTCCAACCAGTCGAGAGACGATCGCCGTCCGCTCTGCGCGGCGCCGAGCACGTCTCCTTCCCGTCTCAAGTCTAGATCCAGATCGGCGATGGCGAATCCGTCGTTGGTCTCCGCGACGCGCCGCAGACGCTCGAGCGTGTCGGGGTTCTCGTTGCGTGTCACGAGCAGGCACAGCCCGCCGTGCTCGCCCCGCCCGACGCGTCCGCGCAGCTGGTGCAGCTGCGACAGGCCGAACCGGTCCGCGTCGACGATGACGATCATCGACGCGTTCGGCACGTCGACGCCCACCTCGATGACGGTCGTCGCGACGAGAACGTCGACCTCGCCGGCGCCGAAGCGGCGCATGACGTCGTCCTTCTCCTCGGCGGGCAGCCGGCCGTGCATGAGATCGATCCGCAGCCCAGCGAGCGCAGGCAGGCGGCGCATCTCGTCGATGAGGTCGACGACGCCGATGGGGCGCGCCGCGGCATCGCCCTCCCCGGCGCCATGAGCGTCGGGCCCGTCGACGAGGCCCGGCGCGACGGGCTCGCTGCCGTCACCGATGCGTCCGGCGACGACGTAGACCTGACGCCCGGCGCCGCACTCCTCCGCGATGCGCTCCCACACCCGGTTCATCCACGACGCGACGTGCGTCGGCACGACGTGCGAGACGATCGGCGCACGCCCACGTGGCAGCTGACGCAGCGTCGAGACGTCGAGGTCGCCGAACGCCGTCATCGCGACGGTGCGCGGGATCGGCGTGGCCGTCATGACCAGCACGTGCGGCGGGCGGTGCGCCTTCGAGCTGAGCGCCGCGCGCTGCTCGACGCCGAAGCGGTGCTGCTCGTCGACGACGACGAGACCCAGGTCGGCGAACTCGACATGCTTCTGCAGCAGCGCGTGCGTGCCGATGACGATGCCCGCCTCGCCCGAGACGATGTCGAGCAGCGCCTGCGTGCGCGCCGAGGCCGACAGCGAGCCGGTGAGCAGCGTGACGCGGGTGCCGTCGTCCGCGCCGCCAAGGCGTCCGCGTTCGGCGAGCGGGCCGAGCATCGCGCGCATCGAGGCGGCGTGCTGGGCAGCGAGCACCTCCGTCGGCGCGAGCAGTGCGGCCTGCGCGCCCGAGTCGACGACGGCGAGCATGGCGCGCAACGCGACGAGCGTCTTGCCCGAACCGACCTCACCCTGCAGCAAGCGGTGCATCGCGACAGGCTCGGCCAGGTCGCGCGCGATCTGCTCCCCCACCTCGCGCTGGCCCTCGGTGAGCTCGAACGGCAACGTCGCATCGAAGCGTTCGAGCAGACCGCCGGGCTTCGCAACGCGCGGTGTCGACGGCTCGGAGCGCGCCTCGTGGCGCCGCTGGGCCAGCACGATCTGGGTGGTGAACGCCTCGTCGAACCGCAGCCGCTCACGCCCCGCCTGGACGTCGGCCATGCTCGCCGGCAGATGCAGGCCGCGGTAGGCGCGGGTCGTCGTGACGAGACCGTGACGCGCGCGCAGCGGCTCGTCGAGGGGGTCGGGGATCTCGCCGAGCGCGTCGAGGACGGTGCTGATCGACAGGGTGAGGTTGAGGTTGGTGATCTTCTCGACCTGCTTGTAGACCGGCACAACGCTGCCCGGATACACGCTCATGTCGGCGTCGTCCATCAGCGTGTACTGCGGGTGCGACAGCTGAAGCTGCTTGTTGAACAGGCCGAGCTGGCCGCTGAACAGCGCGCGTTTGCCCGGGCGCAGGACGCTGTAGTGAGGCTGCGCACTGAAGAACGTGACGGCGGCGCGGCGGCCCTCGTCGTCGACGATGACGGCGTTCGCCATCGAACCCTTGCGCGTCTGCATGCGTCGTTGCGTCATCGTCTCGACGCGGGCGGTGAGCACGACGTGCTCGCCGAGTTCGAACTCACCGAACGTGCTGCCGGCGTGCGCGTCGATGTAGCGGCGCGGGAAGTAGTCGAGCAGGTCGCGCACCGTCACGAGGTCACGCGCCTTCGCGAGCTTCCTCGCGCCGGATCCGAGGACGGCGAGCAGTGGCGAGTCGAGCGTCACCTCACCCATGGGTCACCTCCATGAGGACGAGCGAACCGGCATCGAGACGCAAGACGTCGATGCTGCCGCCGTCACCGACGCGCGTGCGAGCGAGCGACAGGAACTTCTGCGCGGCACTTTCGTCGGCGCCGGGCGCGAGGCACACGAGCACCGACTCGGCGCCGGGGAGATGCAGACGGGCCAGGTCGCGCGCGGCCCGCCACGAGTCGGCCCGCAGGAATTCGACGTCGTCACCTGGGTCGTCGTCCTCCCAGACGGCGGCTTGCTCGCCCTCCCAATCACCGAACGGCGAGGCTGCATCGTCGAGTCGTTCGAGCAGCGCGAGGAGGTTGCTCGAGCGCGCGCCGTCACCGGCGTCGACGTCCGCGAGAACGTCACCGGCTGCGTGGCCCCACGGCGCTCCCGGCTCCCGCGAATCGCGCGTCTGCGCACCGAGGGCGAACGCGTAGGCGCGCACCGCCTCGTCGCGCGCGGCGACGAGCAAGGGTTCACACCCCGGCAGCGGGCCGTCGAAATGCGTCATCGTGACGGCGCTGATCGTCGCGCGCTCACGCATGACGGAAACGGCCGTCAAGGGCTCGTCCGTGTGCAGGTGGACGCGATGCAGCCGTTCGTCGCCCGCGACGACAACCGAATCGCCCCACCGCGCGAGCACGTCACGCAGCGCCGAGGCGCCCTCGTCGTCGAGGCCCTCGGCGACGCACACGACCTCGAAGGCCGGGCCACCCGCGGCGACGTGGCAGCCCGCGTCCTCCTCCAACGACGTCGTCCGACGCGCGTCGAGCCACGAGCGGGTGTTCGTCCGGGGCAGGCCCCCCGCACCCGAGGCGACGCGGTCGAGGGCATCGAGGACGAGCAGCAGACCCGCACCCCCGGCGTCGACGACGCGCGAACGCACGAGCGCCTCCAACTGTGCGGGCGTCGCGTCCAACGCCTCCTGCGCAGCCTGGTGTGCCGCCCGCGCCACCTCGGCGGCATCGGCCTCGCGTCCTGCGCCGGCCGCCTCGTCGACGCATCGACGGGCGGCGAGGGCCGCGGCCTGCGCGACCGACAGGATCGTGCCCTCCACCGGTTCGCCCACCGCCCCGCGGGCGCAGGCCGAGGCGGACCCGAGCGCCTCCGCGAGGCCCGGACCGTCGAGGCCGACCTCGAGGACGGCGGGATCGGCCAGCAGCACGCGGACGAAACCGCGCACGTATTCGGAGAGGATGACGCCGGAGTTGCCCTGCGCCGCCCGCGTCATGCCGGTGACGAACGCCTTGGTGCGCACGCGCGGCGCATCGTCCGAACCGGTCTGTGAGAGTGCGACGAAGCCCGCTTCGAGGCTGGCGCGCATGTTGGTGCCGGTGTCGCCGTCGGGCACGGGAAAGACGTTGAGCGCGTTGAGCGTCGACTCCGCCGACGACAGTTCGACGCGTGCGGAGACGAGGGCGCGGGCAAGGTCACGCGCATTCAGGCGTTGCGTCATGCACCCTCCTGCCTCTCGCTCCGGCGACCGCCGCGGGCGTCTCCCGCGAGACGTGAATCGTCATCGCGGCATGTCACGAGTACCTTGGCACACGGGTCTGACAACCGCGGCAGGACGGGGTGAAAAGCCGTCCACGCCACTCCGGGCGGACGCCACACGCACGGCGAACCGGCGACGCTCGGGCGGCTCCGCATGCGGCGCGCCGCGCTCGACAGGCCGGCCTCCACGCACCGGACCGCGTCGCCGTTTTGATCCCACCCGCTGCCTCCGGCTATGCTGTCCAGGTTGCCCCCATGACATCACGCGCATCATCTCGACGCTGCGGATCGATGGGGGCGAGCGAGACCGTCAGGTCTTGCGCGAAGCAACCGAAGGGCATCCGCCCGAACACATCGACTTCAGGAGAAACCGTGGCTGCCACCTGCGACGTCTGCGGCAAGGGACCGGGCTTCGGTCACAACATCTCGCACTCCAACCGCCGCACGAAGCGTCGTTGGAACCCGAACATCCAGCGCGTTCGCGCCCTGGTCGGCGAGGCTGGCGTGACCCCGAAGCGTCTCAACGTCTGCACCTCCTGCCTCAAGGCAGGCAAGGTCAAGCGCTGATCTCGGCACTTGTTCGAAAAACCCGGCTTCGGCCGGGTTTTTTGTTGCCTGCTCGACGCCCGCGAACCGACGAATCCCCGGCCTCCTCGAAGGAGACCGGGGGATTCGTCTGACGACGCCGCGCGGAAACGCTCAGGCCCCGCGCGAGGCGTTCAGTGCGCGGTGGGCTTGCCCTGACGCTCGGCGGCGGCCTTGTCGGCCTCCAGCTCGCGCTCGTCGACGACGATGGGGCGCGTCACGGCCCACGCGATGAGCGCGGCGCCGATGACGATGAGGCCGATGCCCGTCCACAGGTTGAGGTTGACGCCGTCGGCCTTCGCCTTGTCGGCGGTGCTCGTCGTGAAGCTCGTGACGAGCAGGATGAGGCCGTAGAGCGCCATCAGCAGCCCGATGATGTTGCGGATGTCGAACAGGCCGGCGCCGTGACGGGCCGAGTTGCCGGCCTTGGTCGTCGTCACCTCGTCCGCGCCGTCACGCCCGGTGTGCACGGCGTCGTCACGCCCGCGCGGGGCGTCGTGCGCGTCGTTGATCGGTGTACTCATGATCGATGCCCCTTAGTGGAAGACGACGTTGAGGATGATGACGAGCAGCAGCGACAGGCCCGCGAGCTTCGTCGGCGACTTGAAGAACGACGTGTTCGTGTCTTCCTCGAAGTCCTCCTTCGGCGTCTCGCTGTAGACGAGACCGCGCAGGCTCTCCGCCGGTTTCGGCTGCGTCATGAGACTGACGATGACGCTTACGACGATGTCGACGACGAACGCCGTACCGGCCGCGACGAACGACGCGCCCTGACCACCGATGTGGATGACGTCCTGCGACAGATCGCCGAGCGCGTTCTCCGACAGGACGGCGACGACGAGCGCGCCGACCGTACCGGAGACGAGGCCGGCCCAACCGGCCGTCGGCGTCATGCGCTTCCAGAACATGCCGAGGATGAACGTCGCGAACAGCGGCGCGTTGAAGAAGCCGAACAGCGTCTGCAGGTAGTCCATCGCGTTCGAGTAGCTTCGCGCCAGGAGGGACGTGCCGATCGCGATGATCGTCGCGACGACTGTCATGATGCGGCCGATCTTGATGTAGTACGCGTCGTCACGATCCTTGACGACGTACTCCTGCCAGATGTCGTAGCTGAACACCGTGTTGAACGCCGAGATGTTCGCGGCCATGCCGGCCATGAACGCGGCGAGCATGCCCGCGATGGCCACACCGAGAAGACCGTTCGGCAGCAGGTCGCTCATGAGGTACAGCAGGGAGTTGTTGTAGTCCGGGTTGCCGCCGCTGGCCTTCGCCTTCGCGATCTCAGGCACGAGCGCGCCGGCGATGATGCCCGGGATGATGATGATGAACGGGATGAACATCTTCGGGAACGTGCCGATGATCGGCGCGCGACGCGCGGAGTTCATGTCCTTCGAGGCCATGACGCGCTGCACCTCGACGAAGTTCGTCGTCCAGTAACCGAACGACAGCACGAAGCCGAGACCGAAGACGATGCCGATGACGGACCACACCGAATCGGTGAAGCCGGTCAGCGAGTTGCCCGGCCACGACGACAGCTCGCCGTCCGTGCCCGCGGCCTTCATCTTGGCCTGCAGCCCGTCCCAACCGCCGACCTTGTGCAGGGCAGCGAGCGTCAACGGCAGCAGCGCCGCCACGATGACGAAGAACTGCAGCACCTCGTTGTAGATCGCGGCCGAGAGGCCACCGAGGGTGATGTAGCTGAGGACGATGACGGCGGCGACGATCGTCGAGACCGTCATGTCCCAGCCGAGCAGCATGTTGACGATCTTGGCGAGCAGGAACAGGTTGACGCCGGCGATGAGCACCTGCGCGAGCGCGAACGAGATCGCATTGACGAGGTGGGCGCCCGTGCCGAAGCGACGCTTCATGAACTCAGGCACCGAGCGCACGCCCGAGCCGTAGTAGAACGGCATCATGACGATGGCGAGGAACAACATCGCCGGGATCGCGCCGATCCAGTAGTAGTGGAACGTCGGCATGCCCATCTTGGCGCCCGACGCGGACATGCCCATGATCTCCACCGCACCGAGGTTCGCGGAGATGAAGGCAAGGCCGGTGACCCAGGCGGGCAGGGACCGGCCGGACATGAAGAAGTCGATGCTGGAGCTCACCTGTCGGCGGGCCAACAGGCCGATGCCGAGCACGAACACGAAGTACAACGCGATGAGCACGTAGTCGACCGGCCCCGCGTCGAGGCGCAGAGCTGAGGAATCCATAGGCAGCAAGGCTGGCTCCCGGACAGTCGTGGAGGAAAGTGACCCTCGACGGTAACGCCAAGCTCGCACCGCGCGCCATGGTGAAGGGGCTCACACTCGGAATCGAGACCCGTTTGCAATGTTCGGCGCCGCGCCCGGGTGGCGTCTCGCGGCTACGGCACGCGCGCTGCGCCGACGCTGAGGTGCTGGAGCGGCATGGGGCCCTCGACCCGGACGGCCGGCGCACGGCGCCCGCGTGACGAGCGAACGCCGTCAGTCGGACGACGAGGGGCGCGCCCGTTCGTAGTGCGACCAGCCGCGTTCGACGACGTCGACGCTGTCGAGCGTCACCGCGGCCCGCCGGCCGGACGTGCTTGCTGCGGGTGCGACGACGCGACCGATGACGTGCCAGCCCGGCGGCACCGCGTCGGCGTCGCAGGTGCCGAGCAGCGCGTGCTCCTCGCCGCTCGCGAGGACGCAGTCGAGCGCTCGATTCCCCAGCAGCGGCCGCAGCGGCGCCGCCATGCGTTCCAGCGCGGCGCGATCGAGTTCGATGCCGACGCCGGACGCCGCGGCCAGACGCGCCGCGTCCCGCCCCAACCCGTCGGAGACGTCCATCGCGACGCCCATCCCCGCGCTCACGGCCTCGTCGCCTGCATAACGCGGCCGGGGTGCGCGATGGAACGTCACACACTCGCGTGCGACGGCTTCGGCCGCCCCGTTCGCGGCTGCGGGGGGCCCTGCACCCACGGCTGCGCGGGACGCGGCCTCGCCGTCTGTGGGGGGCGCTTGGCGATCGTCTGCGCATGTGCGGAGCGCTTGGTTCGCGTCTGCGTCTGCGTAGGGAAATTCGTCAGCGACGGACGGGCCAGGATCACGACGGGCCGTCGCCCCCGCATCTCGTGGCGGCCAGGCCACCTCGCCGCTGAGAACGAGCAGACCGGCTTGCGAGCGTCCCAGCCGGCCGGAGACGACGACCACCTGGCCGGGCCGGGCGGCGGAGCGCGTCAGCGCCGGCGCGCCGGGGGCGAGTTCGCCGAGCGCGGTGACGGTGATGACGACGGTGCCTGCGGGCGCGCCCGACAGGTCGCCGCCGAGGGATCCGCAACCCGCGCGACGCAGTTCGTCAGCCATGCCGTCGGTGAGCTCGACGAGCCAGTCGACACGCGTGCGCTCCTCCGTCGCGAGCGCCACGACGACGCCGGTGGGCCGCGCGCCCATCGCGACGACGTCGGCGAGGTTCTGGGCGATCACCTTGACCCCGACGTCGTGGGCGCTCGACCAGTCGTCGCGCCAGTCGAGATCGAGCACCATCGAGTCGGTCGTGACGACGGTACGGCCCGTCGCGCGGGGCAGGACGGCCGCGTCGTCACCGGGCCCGATCTCGGCGTCGGCCGCCGCGAGGTGGGGGGTGATCGCCGCGAGCACGCAGGCCTCCCCGACGTCGGCGACGGTCGCCGCGTCGCCGCCGACCCGCGGTGTCCAGGTCGGTCTGAGCCACGAGGGGGTCGCGAGGTCGGTCACCACGCCATTCAATCAGCCGCTGCATCCTGACGACGGCGCGAGCACCCCGCGCAGCACATGGAGATCTTCGAAGCTGAAACCGGCTCTTCACAGATGAGGGTGT
>NZ_JAGEKQ010000060.1:0-7690 GCF_017565385.1 Dermacoccus sp. NHGro5
GACGCGTCGGGCGCGGCCTTCTCGGCGTCCGACACGGGGCAGCTCGCATCGTCGCCATTCTTCGCGCCCCGGGCCCCCTGGACCACAATGGTGCGGTGAGTGAGACGAGACCCGCGCCCGAGACCGACGCCCCGCCTCTGGCGATGCAGATCGCGCTGCGCGTCGAGAAGACCGCGCCACCGGACGAACTCGACGCCTGCGTCGCGGCCGCGCAGGCCTGCGTCGGATTGCTCGTCGAGGCCGAGCGCCGCGCGCACCCCGTCGTGTCCTCTGATGCCGCCCCCGACACTGCGATGCTCGACGCCATCGACGCCTGGCGCGGCATCGCCATCCGCAAGATCGTGAGGCGTTGCAGCGGCAAGCGCTGGAGTGACGCGCAAGCCCTCGACGGGGTGACGGCTCGTCACGGCAGCGCCGAGGCTCGTGCGTTCACGCCGGCGCCGACGTCACCGCTGCCGCCCGAGCTGAAGAAGATGCAGGTCGAGGGCACGCAGCTCCCGTCGCACCCCGACGATGGAACGAGCGACGCGCGCGACCCGCAGGACGTGGATGCGATGGTCACCGTCCGCCTCAGCCCCCTCGTCACGATGACGAGCGGAAAGAGCGCCGCGCAGTGCGCGCACGCGGCGCAGCGAGCGTGGGAATCGATGAGCGCCGACGAGCGCGCACGGTGGGCGGCCGACGACCACCGCGTCCGCATCGTGCGCGATACAGAGGCGCACTGGGCCGCGACGCCGGGCCGCGTCAGCATCATCGACGCCGGATTCACCGAACTCGACGGACAGCACGAGACGACCCGCGCGGACTGGTGACGCACCCGCGCACGTCACGATTCGTCGCCGCGCATCACGTGAACCGCGGTTTCCCGCGCAGAGAGCACAAGATTGCGGCCCGGCGACCGGCAGAATGAATGCACCCGACCGTCAGGAGTTCTCGTGACCGCCACGCCCCGCCTCGTCGCCGACCTCGACGTGCTCGAACGCAACATCGACGCCATGGCGAGCCTGGGTCGTGACGCCGGTGTCGCGCTGCGGCCGCACGTCAAGACGCACAAGATGCCGGAGATCGCCACGATGCAGCGTGACGCGGCGGCGCACGGCATCACCGTCGCGACGATCGGTGAGGCCGAGGTCTTCGTCGACGCGGGCTTCGACGACGTGTTCATCGCCTACCCCTTGTGGGTCGACGACGAGGCTGGGCGGCGCCTGCGCGCCCTCGCGGAACGCGCGCGCGTCGGCGTCGGCTGCGACTCGATGACGGCCGCGCGCCAGCTGCGCAAGCCGCTCGACTCTGCGGTGGTCGAGGTCCTCGTCGAGCTCGACTCGGGTCAGCACCGCACCGGCATCCCGGCGCGTGACGCAGGCGAGCTCGCCGCGGGCATCGCGAGCCTCGGCTTCGACGTGCGCGGCGTCTTCACCTTTCCCGGCCACTCGTACTCGCCGGAAGGCCGAGCCCAGTCCGCTGACGACGAACGCGCTGCGCTCGCCGGCGCGTCACGAGCCCTGCGCGCCAAGGGAATCGAACCGCACGTTCGTAGCGGCGGGTCGAGCCCGAGCATGGCGTTCGCTGCACGCAACGGCGCCGGCGAAGGCGCGCGCGCGGGCATGCCGGGGGCTGCGTCGTCGTCGGGGAGCGCCCTCACGAGCCTGCCTGGCGCCACCTCCGCCGTCAACGACGGCGCGGGCCCGTCGACGGATGTCGCCCCCACGGAGATGCGGCCCGGTGCGTACGTCTTCAACGATGCGCAGCAGTGGGAACTCGGAGCCTGCACGGCCGGGGACATCGCGCTCACCGCACACGCGCGGGTCGTCTCACACTCGGGTGGGCGTCTCGTGCTCGATGCCGGGTCGAAGACGCTCGCTGCCGACAAGGCGCCCTGGGCGAGCGGCCACGGTCGACTGCTCGACCATCCCGACGCGCGCATCGTGCAGATGTCCGAGCATCACGCCGTCGTCGACATGGCCGGGGCCTCCCTGCCCGCGCTCGGCTCGACGGTGCGCGTCGTGCCGAATCACTGCTGCAACGCGATCAACCTGGCCAACGCGGTCGACGTCGTACGCAACGGCACGCTCGTGGACACCTGGGCCGTCGCAGCGCGGGGCATGAACAGCTGACGCCTTTCGCGTGCTCGAGTGTGTGGGGCGTGATCGATCCAGCGCTCGCACCGAGGCGCCGCGCAGGTGAGTCAGTTGGTGCCGGCCGAGTCAGTCCTGCGTGACTCGGCCAGCATCAACTGACCCGGCTGCGCGAGGCGGGCGAGCGTCAGCGCACCAATCGGCGCAGGGCGTCGCTGACCTCGGCGAGCTTGGTGGCCTGTTCGTCGCCCCCGGCTCGGGCAGCCTCGACGACGCAGTGGGCCATGTGGTCGTCGAGCAGCCCGAGCGCCACGGCCTTCAACCCCGACTGGATGGCCGCGATCTGGGTGAGGACGTCGATGCAGTACCGGTCGTCCGCGACCATCTTCTCGACGCCGCGCACCTGCCCCTCGATGCGCTTGAGCCGCTTGGACAGAGCATCCTTCGACCCGGCGTTCTCGTACCCCGGTTTCGACGGTTCACAGCACGACGACCCCGCGGCGTGATCGCCGCCATCGGACACCCCGTTGCCCGGCTCCACAGCGTCAACCATGGCGTCTTCAGCCCCCGTCAGGGCGTCGACGACGGGTTCCTGCCGCATCGCCTCCACGGCCGGCTCCTTCGACTTCGTCTCGCTCACGCGCGCCCACCCTCCTCGTTCGATCGATGACTCGGCCGTTGCTCCGCCGTCCCGGCGAAGCGGCGCAACCGCAAGCTGTTGAGCACGACGAACACCGAGCTGAACGCCATCGCGGCGCCCGCGATCATGGGGTTGAGCAGCCCCGCGGCGGCCAACGGAATCGCTGCGACGTTGTACGCGAACGCCCAGAACAGGTTGCTCTTGATCGTGTTCAGCGTCCTGCGGCCCAGGCGGATCGCGTCGCCGACGAGACGCAGATCGCCGCGCACGACGGTGACGTCAGCCGCTTCGATCGCAACGTCCGTGCCCGTTCCCATCGCGATGCCGAGATCGGCCTGCGCGAGCGCGGGAGCGTCGTTGACGCCGTCGCCGACCATCGCGACGACGCGCCCCTCACCCTGCAGACGCGTGATGACGTCGACCTTGCCCGCCGGCAGCACACCGGCGATGACGTCGTCGATGCGGACCGCGTCGGCGACGCTCCGCGCGGCGCGCTCGTTGTCGCCCGTCAGCAGGACGGTGTGCAGGCCGAGGCGCGACAGTCCGCGCAGGGCATCCGCGCTCGTCGGTTTCACGGTGTCGGTGACGGCGATGACGCCACGCGCCGCGCCGCCCCATCCGACGGCGACGACCGTCCCACCACCCGATTCGAGATCGTCGAAGGCTCCACGCAGGTGGCCGTCGAGAGCCATGCCCCGGGCCGCGAGAGCATCCGGGCGGCCGACGATGACGTCGACCATCACGGCTGCCTCAGCGTTCGGGCCGGGCACGCGCACTCGCCCCGTCACGCCCTCGCCGGGCATGTTGATGAAACCGTCGGCGGTCGGCAGATCGCCGACGCGGTCGCGGCCCGCGTCGGTGATGGCGCGAGCGATCGGGTGCTCCGAGCCGCTCTCGAGGGCTGCCGCAACAGCGAGCACGTCGTCCTCGGATTCACCACCGGCACAGACGATCTCACCGACCGACATCTCGCCGGAGGTGAGCGTTCCGGTCTTGTCGAGCACGACCGTGTCGATGCGATGTGTCGCCTCGAGCACCTCGGGGCCCTTGAAGAGCACCCCGAACTGCGCGCCGCGCCCGGTACCCACCATGAGCGCCGTCGGCGTCGCAAGACCCAGCGCGCAGGGGCACGCGATGATGAGCACCGCGACGGCTGCGGTGAACGCCGCTTCGACGTCGCCCGTCACGACGAGCCAGCCGAGGAGCGTCAGCACCGACAGCGCAATGACGACCGGCACGAAGATGCCGGAGACGCGATCGGCGAGCCGCTGCACGTCCGCCTTGCCGTTCTGCGCGTCCTCGACGAGCTTCGCCATCTGCGCGAGCTGCGTCTGCCCGCCGACGCGGGTGGCGCGCACCACGATCCGTCCGCTCGTGTTGAGCGTCGCCCCGATGACGGTGTCACCGGGGCCGACGTCGACGGGCACCGATTCGCCCGTCAGCATCGAGGCGTCGACGGCGCTGTCACCGCTGACGACCTCACCATCGGTCGCGATCTTCTCGCCGGGTCGCACGACGATGCGGTCGCCGACGACGAGTTCGCCTGCGTTCACACGCTGCTCACGCTCGACGCCGTCAGGGCCGGAGCGCAGGACGGTCGCCTCCTTGGCCCCCAGGTCGAGCAGGGCGCGCAGCGCGGCGCCGCTCGCGCGTTTCGAACGCGCCTCGACGAAGCGTCCGAGCAGCACGAACGTCGTGACGCCGGCGGCCGCCTCCAGGTAGATGTTCGACGCACCGTGCCCTCGCGTCGCGCCGAAGTCGAAGCCGTGCTTCATGCCCGGCATGCCGGCGTCGCCGAAGAACAGCGCGTACAGCGACCACGCGAACGCCGCGATCGTGCCGACGCTGACGAGGGTGTCCATCGTCGTCGCGCCGTGCTTGAGGTTCATCCACGCGGCGCGATGGAACGGCCACGCACCCCAGACCACGACGGGCGCCGCGAGCGTCAGCGACAGCCACTGCCAGTTCGTGAACTGCAGCGGCGGAAGCATCGCCATGAGCACGACGGGCACCGTCAGCACAGCGCTGACGACGAGGCGCTGCCGCAGCTCGCGCACGTGCGCGTCGGCCGGTGATTCGCCCGCTTCGCCGACGCGAGCGCCGCTGTCCGCCCCGTCAGCGTCGGCCGATGACGGCGGGTAAACCGGTTCCGGCGTGATGACGCTCGCGCCGTAGCCGGTCTTCTCGACCGTTGCGACGAGGTCGTCGGGCGTCACGTCGTCGGCGAAGGCGACGCGCGCCTTCTCCGTCGCGTAGTTGACGCTGGCCTCGACGCCGTCGAGCTTGTTGAGCTTGCGTTCGATGCGGTTCGCGCACGAGGCGCACGTCATGCCCGTCAGCGCCAGTTCGACACTCTGCGTCGGCGTTGCCGGAGCCTCGGGTGCTACTGGCGCCGCTGGGGTGGGGGTCCGGGTCTGCGTGGTCGTCTCGATCATCCTCAGGCGAGCTGGTATCCGGCTTCGGTGACGGCGGCGTCGACCTGCTCGCGGCTCACGGGCCGGTCGGAGGTGAACGTCACGACGCCGCTCTCGTGGTTGGCGACGACGTCGCTGACGCCGGGGATCTCCTCGAGTTCCTCGCGCACGCTCATCTCGCAGTGGCCACAGGTCATGCCGATGACGGTGTACGTGCTGGCGTTCTGCTCAGCCATGACTGCTCCTTCGTCGTGTTCTACTGACACACAACACCATACCCCCAGGGGGTATTCCCCTCCGGTCGACCGTCGCCCGGCCCCACCGTCGCGCGCGTCAGTTCGATGCCAGGTGCGCGCCGAAGCGCTGCATCCCGCGGATCCACCGGTCGTAGTCGGCGCCCTTGGCGCGGTACATGTCGAGCACGTTCGCGTGGGGCAGCACGAGGAACGTCTCGTTCTCGATCGCGCGCATGACGTCGTCCGCCACCTGCGCAGGCGTGAGCACCGGGCCCGATTCGGTGACGGCGCGCTGCGCGACGCGCGAGGCGCCGCCGGTCTCGGTCAGCAGGTTCGTGTCGACGCCCATCGGGCACAGGCAGCTGACGCCGACGCCCTTGTCGCCGTACGACACGGCGAGCCATTCGGCGAAGGCGAGCGCCGCGTGCTTCGTCGTCGCGTACGTCGACGAGCCGATTTGCGTGAGCAGGCCGGCAGCCGACGCGGTCGAGACGAAGTAGCCGCGGCCGCGCTCCACCCATCCCGGCACGAGCTGCTGCGCGGCGCGCACGTGCGCCATGAGGTTGACGTCGATCGCGGTGGCCCAGCTCGCCTCGTCGGCCAGATCTGCGCCCACGCCCACGCCTGCGTTCGCGACGTAGACGTCGACCGGCACACCGAACTCGCGTTCGGCGAGGACGATGACCTCGGCGATGTCGGCGGCGCTCGAGGCGTCACCGGCGGCAGCGACCACGTCGCCGTGGGCGGTGGCGAGCCGTTCGCGCGTGGCACTGAGACGTTCGCCGTCGAGGTCGGTGAGGGCGACCTTCGCGCCGCGTTCGAGCAGCGCCTCCGCAAGCGCCGCGCCGATGCCGCCTGCCGCCCCGGTCACCACGCACACCGCGCCGTGAACATCCATGTCTGCCACCTCGTTCATCGTCGTGAAGCATTGTTGAGCAATGCTCAATAGTTACCTCGATCACATCACAGACTGCGTCGGCCGCGCCAGGGGTTCATCGCCACCAGCTCTTCCGACCGGCGCCCGGCCGAGCGATCCGTGCGCATCTCAGCGCCGCCCGGCCACTGCCGGGCCGGGCGAACCACGCCCGCCCCTCGAACGACGTGCGACGACCCGCTCGGCTCCCCCGGCCCGAGACGATACGTTCGAGCCATGCCATGGAACCCACCAGAGATTCCCGCCTCCGCCGGCGCACTGCTCTTCGATCGTTCGGGGCGCCTGCTCATCCTCGAGCCGACATACAAGAGCGGCTGGACGATCCCCGGCGGCGCGATGGAGGCCGACGGCGAGAGTCCATGGGACGGATGCCGGCGCGAGGTGCTCGAAGAGACGGGGCTGGTCGTGACGAGCGGACACCTCGTCATCGTCGACACCCGCCCGGGCAAGCTCGAGCGCAAGCTGGGGCTGCGCTTCCTCTTCGACTGCGGCACCCTCGACGACAACCAGATTGCCTCGATCCGCCTGCAGGCCGACGAGATCGCCTCCCACCGCTTCGCCGAACGCGACGAGGCACTGGCCCTGCTGTCGAAGCCCGTCGGACGGCGCGTCGCGCACGGCTGGGGCGCCCCTCACTGCCTCTACCTCGAGAACGGTCGGCCGGTCGACGGGGTGAACTGACGCCCCGGGGCTCACCCATCCGCGGTTGCCTCGGCCTGTTGACGCACCCCACATCAGCCCGCAGGTCAGGCATCCACGCCCGCGGGAATGCGGATCGCAGCGCGACATCATAGGCTGGGCATCGAACGGAACGGCGCGCTCAGCGTCGTTGATTCTTCAACGAAGGTGGTATTCGCATGTTCAACCCCGGCAAGGCTCTCGGCCGCGCGATGGTCGGTTCGCTGTTCGTCTACGGCGGCCAGAACGCCATCAAGAACCGCGCCCACCTCGTGCCGATGATCGACGCCGCGCAGGAGCGCTACGGCCTCAAGGGTCAGCTCCCGCTCACGTCCGAGCAGCTCATCCAGGCCAACGGCGCCGGCATGATCGCCCTCGGCGCGGCGATGGGCCTCGGCATCAAGTCGCGTCTCGCCGCCATCGGCCTGCTGCCGTTGCTGGCCGCCACGACGGTCTCCGCCCACAACTTCTGGGACATCAAGGACGACCCGCAGGCCCGCAACCAGCAGATGACCGCCTTCTTCGGCAACCTCGCCGCCGCCGGTGGCCTCGTCACCGTCATCATGACGAAGAACTGACGCACCCGGCCGTCAAGGTCTGAGACGTCTGCGATCGACGGCTGAGGAGTCGCCGTCCGAGAATTCGATGGCGGCCTTGCGCCGCGTCACGCGTGAGAGCCGGAACCCTGCCTGGCAGGGTTCCGGCTCTCACGC
>NZ_JAGEKQ010000061.1:0-1644 GCF_017565385.1 Dermacoccus sp. NHGro5
GCGGTGGATGTCAACCTGTGGTGAGTCACTCAGGGCCGGGATGGTTGATTCCGGCCCACGCTTTCGGGGCGGGCACTGGCGCGCGGTGGCCGCGGAAACGTTCGGGGTGACGCGCCTGGTAGTAGGCGAGGCTGACTTGGCGGCGCGCGTGCAGAATCTTCCACGACCCGTCGTGCACCTGCGCGGGCGTGTACAGCGCGATCCCACTGTGGTGGTGGGCATGGTTGTACCAGTGCACGTGCTGCGCGACGTACGTGCTCGCCTCCACCAGCGACGCGAACACGCCCGGATACGACGCCCGATTCTTCAGGGTGCGGAACTCGGACTCGATGTACGGGTTGTCGTTCGACACCCGCGGACGCGAGTGCGACACCTCGATGCCATGTGCCGTGAGGAACTCGTTCAGCAGGTTCGAACGCATCACCGCGCCGTTGTCGGCGTGCACGACCTGCGGCACGCACCCACCCTCCGCCGCGATCGCGGCCATGAACAACGCCATCGCATCAGCAGTGCTCTCACGCTGGTGCACACTCGCGACGATCACCTTGCGGCTGAAGATGTCGATGATCGCGTACGCCTTGAACGCCACACCCCGAAACGCGGTGGGCAGGTCGGTGATGTCCCACGCCCACACCTGGTTCGCGCCAGTCGCCAACACCTGCGGTTTCACCCGCGCCACCGCCCGCTCACCCGCCGCGCCCGACTGCTCGACTGTGGCCTGCTCGACTGTGGCCTGCTCGCGGCGCACGCGCGCGGCGATACGCCACCACGAACGCAGACTCGCTTCCATGAAGCCCTCGTCCCACGCCTTCGCGAACGCGCCCGCTACACCCAAACCGCCCGTGCGCCCCGCACTGATGAAACCCGCGACCCGCGCGCACACCGACGCGCTCAACCTCGCTGGCTGCTCCCGCTCACGCTGCGGCACAGGCGATACCGCCGCAGCAACGTCACGGCCATGGTGGTGGCGGGCGTGCCACGTGCCACGCGAGACACCAGCGACCTGCAGCGCACGGCGCTGACTGAACCCCGCCAGCGCGCTCAGGTCTCGGATGAGGTCGTTCTCGGCTGCGATGAACGCTCGGGTGGCGTCGTCGGGGGCGTATCGGGCTCGTGCGCGTGCCAGTGTTGCAAGAGCCCGATAGCTTTTCCCAGCGACTCGTTCGCCTGACGTAGCCCGTCAGCCTCGGTCCGTAGCCGCGCGACTTCCGTGGCGTGGCGGCGTTCTTGCGCGGCGAGTTGTTCTTCCAGCCGGCGCATCTGATCAGAGCGAATATGGTCCATCGAGCCACCCTGACGCGGCGTGAGGCCACGGTCAAGATCACCACGGACATACTCACTACGCCAGCGACGTAACTGACTCGCCGTGAACGGCTGCTGCGCCAACCACGCCGTTTTCTGCCCGAACGCCAACCCCAGATACGTCACTACCGCATCCCGCTTTTCCTCGACCGTGAACACCACGCCTCCTCAACACAAGTGACTCACGACCAGGCTGGCACTTAGGGAAATTCGCAGATGGGGACAGGAATCGCCGTTGAGGACGGGCGCAGGCTCGGGCACGGGCCCTCTCTGAGGGCTGGCGGTAGGCTGCGCCGAGACGAGAGGAATGACCGCATGATCCCCTTGGACGAGGCCAGCGCC
>NZ_JAGEKQ010000062.1:0-4517 GCF_017565385.1 Dermacoccus sp. NHGro5
AGCTGCGAGAGTGCCGACACCCAGGGCAAACAGCGGCACTGTACGGGAGGAGTTCTCGTTCGAGGTCGTGGCCACAAGCCTCGAAGCCCCACATCGAGGCCCGGGCAAGGGAATGTGAAGATTCGGTCAAGCCGGTCTCCGGGTAGACATGGGGCCAGAACAGACCGTCACCATGGGGCCAATCGAAGTTGACAGAGCCACAGGATGATGAGCACCGCGCCGAGGGAGAACTGCGCGAGCTGGGCGAACGTCAGCGTCATGCGCGCTCGACGGACGCCTCACCCGCGCCGAGATCGCGGATGGCGGCGCGCTGCGCGAGGCGGTGCTCGCGACGGATCTGCGCGGCGCGGAAGCGGCGCTTCTCCTCCTCCGTCACCGGTTCGAGTGTCGGCACCTGACGCGGCCTGCCCGACTCGTCGACGCCGACCATGACGAGGAACGCCGTCGCGACGTGGACCGGGGGCGTGCGATCGTCCCACCGTGTCGTCTCGACGCGCGCGCCGACCTCCATCGACGAACGACCCGCCCAGTTGACCTGCGTCTTCACCGTCAGCACGTCACCGACGCGCACCGGGGCCAGGAACAGCATCTCGTCCATCGCGGCCGTGACGGCGGGGCCCTGCGCGAAGCGCGCCGAGACGGCGCCCGCGGCGTCGTCGACGAACTTCATGATGTTGCCACCATGGACGGTGCCGAGCAGGTTCGTGTGCTGGTTGCCCATGATCTGGCTGAGGACGAGTTGTGTGTCGGAAGGAGCGGTCATGACCGCCATTGTCTCGCAGGATCTCAGCGGTTCGTGACGAGCCCGGCGCCCTCGAGGTGGGTGAACTCGTTGAACGTCAGCAACCGAGGGCCGTGACGATCGATCGTGATGCGCGTGACGCCCGTGTTGACCGCCGCGAGGGTGAAGTGCTTCCACGCGTCGAGGCTGCCGCCGGCGGTGAGGTGAGCCGCCGTCCAGCACACCGGGCCGGCCGACGTCACGACGACGACGTGCTCGTGCGCGGCGTCGACGAGATCGTCGAGCGCCTCGTTCGTGCGCGAGGTGAACTGCTCGAAGCTCTCCGGGTACTCGTGGTCGTACTGGCCGCCACTCCAGCGATCGACGGCCTTCTCGAACGTCTCCTCGAACGCGATGCGCGGACGCAACGTACGCACCATGTCGGCCTTCAACACGAGCATGTTCTTGTACGCCGGTTTGTACGCCGTCAGGAGCGCGCGATGATCGAGCTCGTTCCAGCGCTCGTCGAGACCACGCGCCACGACGCGCGGGGCATGCGCGGCGATGATGGCGTCATCAGGCTGTTCATCGGGTTTCGGGTGAGGGGGCTTGCCTCTGGAGGGTTTTCTCGGCGCGTGTGTGGCGGCGTCCTGGGTGCTCTCCAGGTGTTGCGCTCGGTCTGTTTCTCGGTCGCTCGACGCCGGGGCGGGCGGCGTGGCCGGCGCCTCCGATTCGTCCGCGCGGGGGTGAGCGGGCGTCGTCACGTGTGTGGGTTCGGTGGCGGGGACGTCGTCGAGATGCCAGCCGGCGCCCGCGGCGATCTCGGCGAGAGTCTGACGGTGGCGCTTCATCGAACCACTGACGATGAGGCTCGGTGCGACGCCGTGCGCGGCGAAGTGCTTGCCGAGCAGATACGCCTGCTCGTGGCCCGTCTCGGAGAGGTTGTCGTAGTCGGACTTGCCGAAGGACGCCTGCCCGTGGCGCACGAGCCAGACCGAACGCGTTTCCATGGACCAATCTTGCCGCACCACGTGCTACCCGCGGGTAGCCTTTCGTCGTGCATTCCACGACCGCCCTCGAGGCCACCGTCACGACCACGAGCGGGCTCACGAGCCACGTCACCTTCATTCCCGTCGACGACCCGGCGGCGCCCGTCCTCGTCATCCGACCGGCGTTCGGGGCGCCCGCGTCGTACTACCGGCACCTGACGCAGGCGCTCGCCGAGGCGGGGCTCGCGAGCCTCGTCGTCGAGTACCCGGGGCGGGAGACGCGCGACGGAATCGGGCGCGAGACGACGTACGGCTACGACGCGCTCGCGACCGGGGTGCACGAGAGCGTCGTGACGCACGTGCGCGAGCTTCGGCCCGACGCCCCGGTCGTGCTGCTCGGGCACAGCCTCGGCGGGCACGTGTCGATCTTCGCGGCGGCGCTGCACCCGGATGGGCCGGCCGCGGTCGACGGCGTGATCCTCGCGGCGTCGGCAAGTCCCTACTGGCGGGGGTACGGGGCGCCCGGCAGGGTGCGCTCCTTCGCGGGGACAGCGCTGATGGCGACCGTCGCGCGCGCCGTCGGGTACTGGCCGGGCGACCGGCTGAAGTTCTGGGGGCGCCAATCGCGGGTGCTCGTGCAGGACTGGTCGCGGATGGCGCGTACCGGGCGCGTGCGTCCGTCGGGGGCTCAGATCGACTACGAGGCGGCGTTGGGGGCCTATGGCGGGCAGGTGCTCGCGATCTCACTGCCGAACGACTCGTTCGCACCCGTCGGCGGGCTCGAGCAGATGCTGCGCTGGGTGCCTAAGGCGCGCGTGACGCGCTGGCACTCGCCGGACGATCTCGGGCACATCCAGTGGGTGCGCCGCAACGCCGACGTCGTGCCCGTCATCGCTGCGTGGGTCGAAGAAAATATCGCGGCTCGGTGACGGGGTGCGTGATGGGTGTTGACGCCTGGCGGCGGGGGTAGTTGCACGAGTCATGTGCATCTGCACGTGGAATGTGCGGCACATTCCTCGTGCAGATGCGCAGAAGTCGTGCAGCTAAAAACTGCGATTGCGTCCGGTCGATGACGAAGCGTGCAGGTTCCAGATCCGACGAGCGACGTCGACGTACTGCTCGCGTGGGCCTGCGGTGGAGGGTGTCTCTGGTTCGGCGGCGCTCTCGCCATCGCTGTCGAAGCAGTGGACGAACGTCGCGTGGACGAGGGTGAGGACGTCGTCCGGGCTCGTGCACGCAGGCAGTCCCGAGGCGATGTACTCGGCCTCGGCGTTGAACTCGTCCGACGGCGCGCCGATCTCGGCGAGCCCGAGGAGGTTTGCGGCGTCGAGGATCTCGCTGATGCGGGGTGCCACCGTCGAGCCCAGCAGGCGCGCCGGGATGACGTGTGGCTCGCCCTGTTCGCGCGTGACGCGCCAGGCCACGCCACCGGGTTTCTCGGTGACGGCGTAGGTGGAGGTGCCGTACTCGGTGTCGCGGTGCCAGACGAGCGCAACGCCGTCATCGGCGGCATGGCCGTCGGGCAGGGCGCCGTCAGCGACCCACCGCCGGTACTTCTCGGCGCGGCCCAGTTCACCGAACAGGTGGGGGCACGCGCTGCCGGGGAGAAAGCCGAGGCCGTCATCGAGGGGTGCGAGTGGGCCGAACGAGTCGGTCGACGACGCCTCGAACCAGCAGTTCATGCCGGCGCTGATACCGGCCAGGACGGTGCCGTTCGCCGCGGCTTCGCGCAGGAGGTCGGGCAGGCCGTGCGTGCGCCAGATCGCGAGCAGGTTGGCCGTCGACCCACCGCCGACGTAGACGACGTCCTGGGTGAGGACGTGGCGGGGGTCGCAGGTCCAGTTGGCGTTCGCGGACTTGGTGAACAGCGACAGGACGCTCGTCTCGGTGCGCCCGGCGAAGGCTTGCTCGAACTTCGCGGCGTAGCCGAGGTCGTCGCCGCTGGCCGTGGGGACGAAGCAGACGCGGGGACGCTCGGCGCGCGTCAGCTCGAGGATGTGCTCGTCGATCGGCGTGACGGCGCCCTCCTGAGAGAAACCCCCGCCGCCGAGGGTGACGATCGTGCCGGTGAAGTTCGTCATCCCTCGATTGTCGCCGAGGCGATGCGTGGTGGCGACAGACTTTCAGTCGGTTGGGTTTGGTCTGCCGTCGGGTATGGGTGTGGGTGCGGGGCGCCGGTCCGTCGTCGTGACTTACCGTCATGGGTCGTCGAGCTCGTCGCTCTGGGCCCAGCTTCCGGCGTGGTTGAGGACGACGGCGAAGGCGGGCGAAAATCGCCGATGGGTACGAGAATCGCAGGTGAGCACACGCGTCGCCGGCGTGGATCGTGAGGTGCCGGGGTGAATGCGACGGCTCGCACTCACCCCGGCATCTCACGCCCGGGCCCGACCGGCGTTCACGCGACGGGTAGGGCGCTCCCCTCATGAACGGAAAGCGCGGCGCGGCTCAGGCCGCAGCCTCCGCCGGAGCGTGCGAACCGTGCGCCGCCAGCGAGTTGGCCGGCTTCGTCAGGGGCTTCGGGGCCACCTTCGCGTGGTGCTTGCCGGCCGGCTTGGCCTTCGGCAGCGCCTTGTTCGCGTCCTTGCCGTGCGGCTTGGGTGCGGCCTTCGCGTGAGCAGGCTTGGGTGCAGTCTTGCCATGCTTCACCGTCGCCGGCTTGGGCTGCGGCTTGGCCTTCTCACCCGGTTTGCCGTGCTGCGCCGGGGTGAAGCGCCCTGAGTTTGTTGGAGACTCCTGACCTTGGAAACGAGGATGGGGTTATGCCGAAGGAACTGGCGAATGGGAAGCCGACGACGCGTCGCTACTCG
>NZ_JAGEKQ010000063.1:0-5282 GCF_017565385.1 Dermacoccus sp. NHGro5
GCGCCTCCACGGATACCTCGGAGACGTCCCACCCGCCGAGTTCGAGAACGCGTTCTATGCTGTCCCCAACGACAGCAATCTGCTGATCGGAATCAAATAGCGCGAGTCTCCATCAGACCCAGGGCGCTTCAGTTCTCTCATGAGGTCAACTCCTTAGGACGAGGTGACCAATAGGTGTGTGAACGCGACCCCAAACCCTCGGCGCGGTCAGGAACCGATCCTGTGCACTCGGGCGGCGCGTCTGGCATGAGCGTTGCTCTTCGCTCACGCTCGACCAACACCACCTCTGCCAGTGGACATGCCGCAGCGAACTCGCGGCCCGCAGCATCGGCCGACCGCCGGGGGCATAAGTTGGTCATGACCTTCGCGAACCTGTTGCAGGCCTCGCGAGCTTCGCCTCGTATCCCCTCTATAGCCATGCGCTACTCCTTCCCAGGGACTCCCGCAAGACGCGGAACGCCTTGCGGCCATGAGCTGCGTCGGGAGGATTAACGGAGCGAGGACGGATAGCAGACGGAGTGCCGACCATCAGGCTCCACAGCGAACCCGACATGTCTGGTCCGGTCTACTGACCTGCGGCGTATCCGTCGAGATGCACGTGACGAACTTGGGTCATTCGTCGAGAGTCACGGTTCATGCGGCGAGTAGCGGTAAGGGAAGCCGAGGTGACCGTCGCATTCTCTGCGAACCTGATGGGCAAGTTCGTTGGGACGATGCCATCGCCTCACAGAGCTGAGTCATTGACAGCGACAGCCTTGCCTTGTCGATGATCAGGAACCGTGTGTGGTGTGCGTCGGTATTGTGTCGGCGTGATGCCGTAGCGACGGTGGAACCAGTGGGATGCGACGCGCGGGTCGCTCCACCCGACTTCGCTCGCGGCACGCATCACGGAGATGTCTGTTTCTTCGATGAGCCGCGCGAACTCGGTGAGCCGGAGTTCAGTGAGTAGGCGCATTGGGGCGGCGCCGGCGTGCTGTACGAACATGCGGGTCAGGTGGGTTCGTGAAAGTGAGAGTTCTCGTGAGAGTGCTCCAACGGTCCACGGCTCTGCGATCCGCCCGCGAAGCAACTGGATTGCTCGACCGATGTAGCCGATAGATCCGGTGTCGGTCAGTCGTCCATTGATGGGCGTCCACGGTGTTGTGGGGGTGTCCGATGCTTCATCAAGGAAAGTTGGCAGTATCAGCCTCATCCATCGTGCGAGAAGCTCGAGAGTGTGAGTCGCGACGACTTCGGGCGAATGGGTCCCGCTACGCAGGATGCTCATCTGTCGCCATAGCGGCTCGACCTGCCGCAGGGCAGCGATACCCGGTGCAAGGACGATCGCGCGGCCGTCCCACTCGAGGGGGTGCATTCCTGCGACCACTCGCTCTGCGTCGGGAAGGAACCATGCCATCTGGGTGCGCCAGAACCGTTCGTCGGCGTAGATGGCCCAGATGCGTACGGACGGTGATGGGCGCACGCGGCACCATTTGCCGGTGCCGAGGGCAAGAGACATGCCAGGACGCAGGACGTGCACGCTCTCAGCAGTCTCGAGGGCGCAAGAGCCTTCGACGACGTTGAGTATCTTCGCGTGCCGAAATACGGTACGGCTTGATGGAACCGTGCGCACCATCTCTATGGCCGCGATATCGCCTGGTGCCCGAACCGCTGCGTAGGGGCGCGTGAACCTGAGGGGCGCAGCGGGTGGCAAGTCATGTGCGGCCTCGAACGCGTCCTCTGGCGTAGCGGCCACGCTGCGCATGGCACGCTGTCAGCTCAGCTTGCCCTCCGAGTCGCGTGGCCGCACGCGGTGTTCGCTGAGGATGGAGACCCGATTGAACATATTGATGGCTGCGGCGACCCACTCCGCGGCCGCGAACTCCTCCTCGGCGAGGGTGTTTCGGGCCTGCGCGAGCTCGGCATTCACGGCGGCGTCGAGCGGGAGTCGGGTGGCTGCTTCAGCGATCGCGAGCAAGGCTCGCTCTCGATCGCTGAACAGAGTCGACTCGCGCCAGGCGGGCAAGACGTCGAGTACTTGCTGATTGACTCCTGCGCGCCTCGCCTGCCGTGAATGCAGATCAAGGCAGAAGACGCATCCGTTCAGCTGTGACGCCCGAACCTTGACCAACTCGCTCTCCGCGGGAGTGAGCCCACGTTGCGACGCGGCCTCAGACACAGCGGTCGCGAACGTAGAAGCGGCTTCCCATGCTTCAGGGACGGCCTTGTCCATGTATGGGCGCGGTTCATGCAAGGTGGACATCAGCGATCGTCCTTGGACGAGTCACCATCGGAGTCGAGGCCCTTTCTGACCTCGTCCATATCGAGTCCTCTGACGTTCTCTACGACTTCAGCCAAGGCAGTGGGCGGTAGGGCCCCCGCCTGGCTGAAGACGAGTAACCCCTCACGGAAGGCGAGCAGAGTCGGAATCGCGGTGATCTGGGCGGCCGCGGTGATGCGCTGCTCCGACTCCGTGTCGAGCTTCGCGTGGACGACGTCCGGATTGTCTAACGATGACTTCTCGAAGACCGGCGCAAACTGGTGGCATGGTGCGCACCAGTCCGCCCAGAAGTCGACGAGGACGATGTCGTTCTGATTGATCGTGACCTCGAAGTTGTCTTCGGTCAGTTCGACGGTTGCCATGCGAGTTCTCCTCTTGTACTCATGATGCTCAGTGGTGGTGTCCGTGGGGGTTGCCGGGGAATCGCGCGTCGACGATGTCGGCATACTCCGGATGAGCGCGGATGTACGCGGCGGCGAAGGGACATGAGACCGTCGCGGTCATGTTGTCCTTGCGGAGACTGTCCAGGGCGCCCCCGAGGAGCCGCGCAGCGACTCCCTTTCCACGGAACTCCGGGAACACCGAGGTTGCGAGGAGGAGCACCCGGTCGCCGGTTCTGCTGTAGAGCAGGCCTGCAGCGAGCTTGCCGTCCACGGTCGCTTCGTACAGCTCTGACTCGACGTTCTCCGTGATGACGAAGTCTTCCGCTGCGTCCGAGGAGACAGCCGGGAGGTCGGTGTCGGCGTCGGTCGCGGTCAAGCCGATCATTCCGTCGGGATGTTTCATGTCTCTCCTATCGCGAGATCTCGGTCAGCGGCCCGGTAGTACCCAGTCGGGCCGGATGAAATGGCACGAGTACCCATTGGGGTGCTTCTGCAGGTAGTCCTGGTGCTCGGGTTCGGCCTCCCAGAAAGGGCCGGCTTCGCCGACCTCGGTCAAGACTTCTCCTGGCCAGCGGCCCGAAGCGTTGATCGCTTCGATCACGTGGAAGGCGACTTTCATCTGTCCCTCGGTCGTCGTGAAGATCGCTGATCGGTAACTGCGCCCGATGTCGTTTCCCTGGCGGTTCCGAGTCGTGGGGTCGTGAATCTGAAAGAAGAACTCCAGCAGTATCTGGAATCGGATGATCGAGGGGTCATAGATCACTTCGAGCGCTTCGGCGTGATCCCCGTGATTACGGTAGGTCGCGTTGGGCGTGTCGTCGTCGCCGGAGTATCCGACACGGGTGCTCACCACGCCCGGGAGCGAGCGGAAGAGTTCCTGGGCTCCCCAGAAGCAGCCGCTGGCGAGGATCACTCTCGAGGTCGGCATCGTCTTCTCTCTCTTCGCGGCGGGCAACACGCCCCTTCGGGTCACGATACGGAGCGGAGTGCTGTCCAGGTGGCCTGGCTGTGCAGCGTAATGTCCGCGACCTGCGGCGTTCGGAAGCGGGACCGGCGGTTGCAGGGAGAAGACAGCTCTCTGCAGGAGCAGGCCACACGGGGCAGAGAAGCGGACCTACCGTCAGAGGAGGCGCCGGAACTCCGGCAAGCCAGCGAACCGTGCCCTACGGTGAGGAGAGATCGTGATATCAGAGCAGATCGATTTCGAGAATGTGCGCTTTGATCCGGATCTCTCTGACTTCCATGAGCTTGCGAAGCAGATGGCCACGGGGTTCGGGTACACCGCGAAGCTGTCGATCGGTGATCGCCTAGCCGCCCTTCTCCGATTGCGGGTTGCGCAGATCAATCCGTGCTCCTACTGCCTGATCCTGCACACGCGTATCGCCGTGGAAGTCGGCATCGGCGCGGCGATGGTCGCGCACCTGGCGAGCTGGCGGCAGAGCACGATGTTCTCCGGTTCCGAAGCACTCGCACTCGCGTACTGCGAAGCGCTGACACGTTACGAGCACGAGCACTTCGATGAGATGCATCAAGGGCTGACGGTGTTTTTCGATGAGCGTGAGATCGCCGAGATCGCAGCCGTCGTCATCAACATGAACGTGTGGACGAGGCTGAAGCTCGCGCAGGGCGCGGTGCCAGTCGTATTGCCCGGTGACGAAGAGCCTGCTCGTGAGACTGAGAGCCCAGGCGTCGGGGGAAAGAAAGGGAACCCATCATGACTGACGGATCGGTCAGCGGGCAGGAGATCGAGTTCGATCTGCTTCCGCCGGATGAGAGCCTCGACTCGGATCTTCTCGGCGAAGACTCCGACGACGACGGCCCGGGATACTCTCCGCCGGAGCGGCGGTCATCCGAACTGTCGTGGGGATTCACGGCGCGCGAAGCACGCACCCGAGAACCGCTGGCGGCTCGCTTGGCGCGTGAGGTGCCGGAGTACGAACCTGAAGAGCCGATGGGCGACGGGATCGGCGACATCATCGGCACGGACGGCGAGATCCTTGACGACCAGGTCGGATCGGTACGCGCTGGGCGGCTGATCTGGACCGAACCCGGCAACCCTGACCCGTCCTCCGACTTCTGGGCATCCGACATCGGCATCGACAATGGTGCCGCCTCCGCCGAGGAGGCGGCTATCCATGTCGTCATCGACGAGGGCGACTATGACCGGCAATAGTCTGGAATCAGACCGGGGAAGCCCGGAAGACCGGCGGAGGCTGTAATGATGCAGCAGACATGGGACTCGCGCAGCATTGATCCACGTGACCGCGTGGAGACGATCCGGACGATGCTCTGCGAGAACCTCGTCCAGACAGACCTGACTCTCGACCCGCAAGGCCGCGAGGCTCGCGTGAGCGTGTCTTACCAAGACATTGGGCAGCTGAGAGCCCTGTCCGTCCAGACGGTGCCCTCGCTGGCTGCCCTCGCTATGCGCCCCCAGCGGATGATCACAGCGGACAACGACGAGTCATTGTTCGTGGTCTTCCAGCGCGGCAACCGGTCGATGCTGCGCCGTGGGGATGACCAGACCGTGATGACTCCAGGCAGCATCGTCGTTTACCCGAGCACGAGCCCCTACGTCCACGCTTTCGACGAGGGGGTCATCGGGGACTTCTTCCGACTGCCGTTGGGTGTGGTGGGGT
>NZ_JAGEKQ010000064.1:0-3689 GCF_017565385.1 Dermacoccus sp. NHGro5
GGGGCCAGTTCAGACCGTCAACACCCCGGCAAGTCGCACGCGGGGCCAGATCAAGCCGTCACAACGGGGCCAGACCAAGCTGTCACAACCAATCCTGCTGCCCGGGCCGAACTCGCTGTTCGTCGCGACGAGCGCCGCGCAGGTATCGCGACGCGCCGGCTGGCAGGCCGCCGCCGGTGTGTTCATCAGCGACAACATCCTCATGATCGCGGCCGTCGCCGGCGGGCACGCTGCTGACGGGCGGGTCGCTGTTCTTCCGCGCGCTGACGCTCGTCGGCGGCGCCTACCTCGTCTATCTCGGGTTCGGTCTGCTGCGCCGAGGGGTGCAGTTGCTGCGCGAACATCGAGCGCTGACGCGCGCCGACGCCACGGACGACTCGCTCAACCCCATCGACACAGGCGCGGCCCCCGATGACGCCGGCATCGCGGCGTCCCCGTTCAGCCGCTCGATCGTGACGGGCATGCTCAACCCCAAGTCGATCCTGTTCTTCGCCGCGTTCTTCGTGCAGTTCGTGACGCCGGGCGATCCGCACCTGTGGGTCAACTTCGGGGTGCTCGCCGTCATCATGCAGATCATCAGCCTCATCTACCTCGCGGCCGTCATCGCCATCAGTTCGCGGCTCGGCCACCGCGTCGCAGGACGCCCGCGCGTCGTCGCCGGCGCACACCTCGCCGCGGGGACGGCCTTCTGCCTGTTCGCCGTCAAGCTCGCCACCGCATCGTTCTGACGCCCGACACGCTGAACCACCACGCCGACGCGACGCTCCACCCCTCACAGCTGCCGCGCGACCACATGGCCGGCTGACGCGAAGCTCCACCCCTCACAGCTGACGCACGACCACATGGCCGGCCGACGGCGAAGCTCAACCCCTCACGGCTGACGCGCTGCTGCGACGTCTTCGGGGTAGCTCCCGTAGAAGGGCACGTAGCCGTCACGCATCAGCACCCACACGCGGTCGTCACCCACGCCGGCGAACCCGGCGTCGCGCAGTTCGACCTTGCGCGACTTGAACGTCGAGGTGTGCTCGAGCGAATCGACCTCGCGCACGAACAGTGGCACCGCGTACTTCGGCAGGCGTTCGTTGAGCGCGACGGCCGCCATGGCGTCGAAGGGCTCGCCCTCGCGCAGCACGACGGCGGCCATGCCGGCTCGCCCGTCGCAGCCGGGCACCTCGACGCCGTAGACGACGCAGTCCTCGACGAACGGCAGCCGCTCGAGGGCCGCCTCGACCTCCGTCGTCGCGACGTTCTCGCCCTTCCACCGGAACGTGTCGCCGAGCCGATCGACGAACGCCACGTGGTTGAGCCCCTGCCGGCGCACGAGGTCGCCGGTGATGAACCAGCAGTCGCCGTCCTTGAAACCGTCGCGCAGCAGCTTCTTCTCGGTGGCGTCGTCGTCGGTGTACCCGTCGAACGGCTGGGCCTTCGTCACCTTGGCGAGCAGCAGGCCCGCCTCGCCGACCTTGACCTGACGCAGCCGCCCGTTCCCGTCGCGCACCGCGCCGCCCGTCTCCGGGTCGTAGGCGACGACCTTGTGCGGCAGTGGGCACGTGCCGGCCGTCTCGGAGATGTTGTAGGCGTTGATGAACGCGATGTTGCACTCGCTCGCCCCGTAGAACTCGGCGATGCGCGCGATGCCGAAGCGCTCCTGGAACTCGGCCCAGATGTCGGTCCGCAGGCCGTTGCCGACGATGACGCGGATGCGGTGCGCCCGGTCAACGTCCCGCTGCGGCTGGCCGAGCAGATAGCGGCACAGTTCGCCGATGTAGACGAACGACGTCGCGTCGAAGCGGATGACGTCGTCCCAGAAGTTGGAGACGGAGAACTTGCGCGCGATGGCGAAGCACGCGCCGCCGTTGAGCACGGCTCCGAGCGCGACCGTCACGGCGTTGTTGTGGTACAGCGGCAGGCAGCAGTAGAGAGTGTCGCCCTCGCGCAGCCGCACGCCCAGCCCGCCGAGGCCCGAGTACGACTGCAGCCACCGATGGTGGCTCATGATGGAGGCCTTCGGCATGCCCGTCGTGCCGGAGGTGAAGATGTAGTACGCCTTGTCGCTGCCGCGCACCTGCGCGCATTCGGGCGGGTTCTGCGCCGCCGCCGTAGGCGCGTTCGTCGCCTGTGCGACGAGCTCGTCGAGCCCGACGACGTCCGCGTGGCGCCCGGTATCCGACGACGGTGCGGTGTTCGCTGAGCCCTCCCCCGCGAGGCACGTCGTCACCGCCTCGAGCAACGACGGCTCGGCGACGATGACGCGGGCGTCGAGTACTCCGAGGCTGTGGGCGAGCACATCGCCCTGCTGGTTGTAGTTGAGCAGCCCGCTGACGGCGCCGAGCTTCACGGTCGCGAGCATCACGAGCAGCATGTCGATCGAGTTGTGCGACATCAGCCCGACGACGTCCCCGTGACGCACCCCAGCGTCCTTGAGCACCCACGCGAGCCGGTTGACACGCTCGTTGGCCTCTGCGTAGGTGAGGCGCCCCTCGTCGGCCACGACGAACGGACGCTGCGGGTGCCGCTCGGCGAGCCCTTCGAATACCGAGCCGATCGACATGGCGCGGCCCGATCGACGCAGCAGTAAGGACGGCAGATGCTTGGCGACGTGGGGGATGTCGGGCGTCATCGTCAGCGCCCCGCGCGCCACGTCGAGCAGCGTCACCCGGGTCCGTGAGGTCGTCATCGCTGTGGTCTCCTTCGGCCGTCGTCAGCTCCGGTGTCGCGGTCCGCGCCGCGATCCCCCAACCCTACCTACGCTTCAGTAACCACGTGACGGATACCGCTCAGCCCGTCCCACATCGATGGGTGCCTGCACAGAATTGCCATCCCCCCGGCCGTGGTGGACGATGCGAAGCCGACGCGACGCATGAGCGCGTCCTCGAGGCCGCCGAGGATCTCGATTCCGGCAGCCCCGACCCCCGCTCGCCTCGTCCCTGCGACAGGGACGCTCCGGCATCGTCGGTGTCTTCGCCGAGGGGCGACTGCTCAACTCGTTCAGCGACCCGTTCGCCGTCAGCGTGCTCGACGGTCTCGCGCAGCACCTGGGCCAGAACTCGAGCGGCATCCTGCTCATCCTGGCGTAGGGTAGCGATGAGCACGAGGTCGTGCGACGCATGTCCGGCATCCCCCGCGACGCCGTCGTCTTCCCGCTCGGCGGGCATGTCTCGGCGGCGGTGCTGGACCACCTGCGCCATCGCCGCATCCCGCTCGCCCGCACGGGTTACCCCGCGATCGACGGTGTCCTGCAGCTGACGATGGAACGCGCCGCGCTGCGCACCCTGGCCACGTACCTGTACGACCTCGGCCACCGCGACGTCGCGCTCCTCGAGATGCCGCAGGGTGCGAGCCGCGGTGAGGGCGACACGACGCCGACGGCCAACCCCGAGGGAGTGGGCAACGTCATGTACGTGTCTATCCGCACCCGTACAAGCATTCGCAGGGGCGGCGGGGGTCAGGGTGATTGTGGTGGACGTAGAAATGCGTGATGGTCTTGAACTGCTCAACCCCAGTCTTTCGGGGGAGCTGTTCAAGACCATCACGTCTTAGAAGAAGTCCGGCGGTGTCCTACTCTCCCACACCCTACCGAGTGCAGTACCATCGGCGCTGAAGGGCTTAGCTTCCGGGTTCGGAATGTGACCGGGCGTTTCCCACTTCGCTATAACCACCGTAACACTATGAAACATATCAACCCATCA
>NZ_JAGEKQ010000065.1:0-2098 GCF_017565385.1 Dermacoccus sp. NHGro5
CCGAGTAGCGACGCGTCGTCGGCTTCCCATTCGCCAGTTCCTTCGGCATAACCCCATCCTCGTTTCCAAGGTCAGGAGTCTCCAACAAACTCAGGGCGCTTCAGCTCAACTCCGCAGGCAAGGCAAGGAACGGGACAACTTAGTGGGACGGAACGCGTCCCACTAAGTTGTCCCACCGCAGGTCAGAGGCCCTGTCGCTCGGACAAGCCGAGCGGGAACCTACAAGGAGGGGCTCGCCGGGCCGGGAAGGTCTGACCTGGACGGGATATCCGGAACTGGCCGAGCAATTGCGCGGCCATGTCTGGCCTTCCCGGCCATCTGCAGGTTTCCCGGCCAGACCCCTGCCCTTCGAGACGTCGGCCGCAGGGCGGCCTCCTCCTCAGGACCCGGAGGCCGCCCCGCGCCGCCGGGACACCTACCGACCCGGCTGACGGCCCCGCGACGCGGCGACGGCCGCTACCGATCCGGTCCCGCAGAAGGCGTCGACGAAGCGGCCATCACCCGGATCACCAGCAAGGTCGAGGATGGCGTCCGCCACTCGCGCCTTGTTTCCGATGTAGCGAACTCCACTGCTCCTCCTTTGAGCCTCCGCTCCAGCGGACGCTGCGATTCAACAATGACTTCAACCTATCGGTCTGATCCGACAGGGCCTGAAGCACGCGCGGAGCAGCGCTCGTTGTTGGACTTGGCTCTGACCAGCCGCCTCCTCCTGAGCATGTGGCCGTAGGTCTGGTCGCAACGGATCACGAGCCGCGAGGCGCGCCGTGGGAACTCCCGTCACCCTAATGTCGGCCAGTTCCGTCCAGGGTTGGACCGCGCGCAGAGGATTCTGTGCACGGTCCGTGCACGGTAGAGCGGCGACAGACCTGTGACCTGCGGAAACACCCTCGTTTAGAAGTACCAGGGGAACGGCGACCAGTCGGGCTCGCGCTTCTCGAGGAACTGATCGCGCCCCTCGACGGCCTCGTCCGTCATGTACGCGAGGCGCGTCGCCTCACCGGCGAACACCTGCTGGCCCATGAGCCCGTCGTCAGTGAGGTTGAACGCGAACTTCAGCATGCGCTGGGCCTGCGGCGACTTCGCCATGATCTCCCGCGCCACCTGCAGGGCTTCGCTCTCCAACTCGGCATGCGGGCAGACGAAGTTGACCGCGCCCATACGGTGCATGTCGTCGGCGGTGTAGGTGCGGCCGAGGAAGAAGATCTCCCGCGCGAACTTCTGCCCGACCATCTTCGCGAGGTACGCCGAACCGTAGCCGGCGTCGAACGAGCCGACGTCGGCGTCGGTCTGCTTGAAGCGCGCGTGTTCGCGGGAGGCCATCGTCATGTCGCACACGACGTGGAGGCTGTGGCCGCCGCCTGCGGCCCAGCCGGGCACGAGGCAGATGACGATCTTCGGCATCGTACGGATGAGTCGCTGCACCTCGAGGATGTGCAGGCGCCCGCCCTCGGCCTTGACGCGCAGCTCGTCGACGCCGCTCGCGGAGTCGTCACCCGTCGGGTCGGCCGCGTACTGGTAGCCGGAGCGGCCACGGATGCGCTGGTCGCCGCCCGAGCAGAACGCCCACTTGCCCGCGCTGCCGGTGCCTTCGGGCCCGGGGCCGTTGCCGGTGAGCAGGACGACGCCGACGTCCGGCGTGCGGCGTGCGTGATCGAGCACGCGATACAACTCGTCGACGGTGTGCGGACGAAAGGCGTTGAGCACCTCGGGACGATCGAACGCCACACGCACACAACCGAGTTCGCGACTGCGGTGGTACGTGATATCCGTGAGATCCTCGAACCCCTCGACGGCGGTCCACGCGCTCGGGTCGAAGGGGTTCTCGGACTGCCGGACGGCTTCGTCAGGGGTGGTCTCACTCATGCCGCCAGTCTAGGACGCGGCGGTGACGACCCCATCGTGCCCTAGAGGAACGACGGTGGCGGCCCCGCAGCCCCGTGCACCCCTGCGATTTTCGTCCCCCGGAAGCTGTCAACCTGATTGGAGTCACGTGGGGTTGAGTTGGGTGATTTCGGGTGTTGTGGCGGCGATGGGGCGCCGGCCTCGGTAGCGTTCGGGGTTCGCGGCGTACTGCGCATCCAGGACGGCTTGGCGTTCG
>NZ_JAGEKQ010000066.1:0-4406 GCF_017565385.1 Dermacoccus sp. NHGro5
GCGAAGACGCCCGGCTCGCGGCGCTGGCACCATGGATCCACCAGTACAACCACCACCGGCCCCACTCAGCCATCGGCAGAGTCGCGCCCATCACCCGGTTGGACAACCTGGCTGGTCATCACACCTAGCGGTAGGCGCTTCAGGACAGGGTCAGGAACAGCTTCTCCAACGTCTTCGCGTCCTCGCCCTCGACACTGCCCTTCGTCGCCAGGCATTGCTGCAGGCCCGAGGAGAGGATCGCGAAACCGGCGCGATCGAGAGCGCGACTTGTCGCCGCGAGCTGGGTGACGACGCTCTGGCAATCGCCGCCCTCTTCGATGAGGCGGATGACACCCCCCAGCTGACCCTGGGCGCGCTTGAGCCGGTTGACCACCGGAGCCATGTCGTCGGCAGAGAGTTCCACACCGATGCCTTTCCACTCGAACTGCGATGAAGCCCCCACTCTACTTGATACCCCCGGGGGTATGCGAGTACGGTGGCGACAGATACCCCCGGGGGTATATTTTCAGCCCAGTACGCACGAGGAGAACGCCATGGCCACGATCATCCCCATCGACACGAAGACGCTCGGCGATCGTTCCTACCTGGCCCACGACGGTGAGGTCGCTCTCGTCGTCGACCCGCAGCGTGACATCGACCGCGTCATCGATCTCGCCGAGCGTGAAGGGGTGCGGATCACTCATGTGTTCGAGACGCACATTCACAACGACTACGTCACCGGCGGCCGCGCGCTGGCCGACGCGACGGGCGCCGCGTACCACGTCAACGTGGCCGACCCGGTGCGTTTCGAACGCGTCGGAGTGGACGACGGTGACGTCATCACGGTCTCGCCCGCGCTTGCGGTCACCGTCATGGCGACCCCCGGACACACGTTCACGCACCTGTCGTACGCGCTCGATTCGCACGACGAGCGGGTGGGCATCTTCTCCGGCGGCTCCCTGCTGTTCGGCTCGACGGGCCGCCCCGACCTGCTCGGCCCCGAGCACACCGACCCTCTGGTGCACCACCAGTACGCCTCGGCGCACCGCATCGCCGATGAGGTGCCCGACGACGCCGCGGTTCTGCCCACCCACGGATTCGGCAGCTTCTGCTCGGCGACCCAGTCGGACGCCGACTCCTCGACCATCGGGGCGGAGAAGCGCACCAACCCCGCTTTGATGGAGGACGAGCAGACCTGGGTCGAACAGATTCTCGCCGGGCTCGAGGCATGGCCCGCCTACTACGCCCACATGGGCCCGGCCAACCTCGACGCGCCCGCCACGGCCCCCGACCTCAGCGAGCCCGCCGCGGCTGACGCCGATGCTATCCGCGCCGCACTCGAGGCCGGCGAATGGGTCGTCGACCTGCGCAACCGGCAGGCGTACGCGAAGGGCCACGTCAAGCAGGCCCTCAACTTCGGCATCGACGGCCAGTTCGCCACCTACCTCGGGTGGCTCATCCCGTGGGGCACGCCACTGACCCTCTTGGGCGACAGCCGCGAGCAGGTCGCTGAGGCGCAGCGTGAGCTCGTGCGCATCGGCATCGAACGCCCCCAGGCCGCCGCCACCGGCACACCGCAGGACTGGACGAGTGGTGAACTCGGTTCGTTCGAGCGCGCCACGTTCGCCGACCTCGCGCAGGTGCGTCACCACCGTGACGTCGTCGTCCTCGACGTGCGACGCGACAGCGAGTACACGAGCGGCCACATCGACGGTGCGATCAACGTGCCGCTGCACGAGATCATCACCCGCGTCGGCGAGGTGCCCGCCGGCGAGGTGTGGGTGCACTGCGCCGGTGGGTACCGGGCCTCGATCGCGGCGTCCGTGCTCGACGCCGCCGGGCGTCACGTCGTCGCCGTCGACGACGCGTTCGACAACGCCCGCGAGACGTCGCTGACCATCGTCGACGGCAGCGAGGCCTGAGCGTCATGCTCATCGCCGTCGTCGCCGGAATCGTCGTCGGTCTGCTCGTCGCCGGGCTCGGCGGCGGGGGCGCCATCCTCACGGTGCCCGTCCTCGTCTACGCGCTCGACAAGAGCCCGCACGAGGCGACGACGAGTTCGCTCGTCATCGTCGGCATCAGCTCCCTCGTCGGCCTGTGGAGCCACCACCGCGCCGGCACCGTGCAGTGGGGCCAGGGCGCGCTCTTCGGACTCGTCGGCATCGGCGGCGCCTACCTCGGCACCCGGGCCTCGCGCGGCGTCGACGGCAATCTACTGCTCACTCTGTTCGCGGCGCTGCTCGTCGTCGTCGCCACGGTGATGATCATGCGGGCACGACGCGAACGCGACAACACCGCCTGCGTGCCGAGACCGTTGCGCGAGGAGAACGGAGGGCACACCTTCGCCCTGGTCAAGGTGGCCCTGGCTGGTACCGGCGTCGGCCTGCTCACCGGCTTCTTCGGCGTCGGCGGCGGGTTCGCCATCGTTCCCGCCCTCACCTTGGCCCTCGGGTACTGCATGCTGTATGCGGTGGGCACGTCCCTGCTCGTCGTCGTCATCAACAGCGCCACCTCGTTGTTGTTCCACTCTGCTGACGGCGCGGATCTAGAATGGAATGTCGTGGTGCCGTTCGCCGCCACCGCCGTCATCGGAGCCGCGCTCGGCGGCCGGCTCGCCCAGCGCATCCCGAAGAGGATGCTGCAGCTCGGGTTTGCCGTCTTCTTGATGTGCGTCGCCGCGTACACCGCGTGGCGCGCCCTGCCCCAACTCCTGTGACCCTCGCGTCCGATCCCCAATCCCCCGGCGACCGCTGGTCGCAGCCGCCGATCCACCACTCAAGGAGATTTCTCATGGCCCTGGCAAACCGCCTCACCCCCGCCGAGCTCGCTGACGCCGTCACGGCCGGCGAGACACTGCTGCTCGACGTGCGCACCCCCGCCGAGTACGGCACTGCGCGCATCCCCGGTTCGATCAACGTGCCGGTCGATCTGATCGAGAAGAACGCCACCGCGATCGGCGCCGGCATCAACCGCGACGCCGTCCTCATCTGTCGCATGGGCCCACGCGCCGAACGCGCCGAACAGGCCCTGGCCAAGGTCGGGGTGCCGCACACGAGCGTCCTCGTCGGCGGTTTCGAGGCCTGGCGCGACGCCGGTCATGACGTCGAGTTCGGCCAGGCCCGCTGGGATCTGGAGCGTCAGGTGCGCCTCGTCGCCGGTTCGCTCGTGGCCACGGGCGTACTCGCCAGCACCGTCGTACCGAAGGCGAAGTGGCTGTCCGGTGCTGTGGGCGGCGGCCTGATGTTCGCCGCGCTGTCGAACACCTGCGCCATGGGCACCATGCTCTCGAAACTGCCTTACAACCGCAGCACGGGCACTCCGAGCGTCTCCGGTGTTCGCAAACAACTCTCATGAGACGCGCCACGCACCGCGTCGCAACTACCCCGAAGGGGCATCCATGAAGGAAACCCTGTCCCACTCCATCGTCATCATCGGCGGCGGTGATGGTGGCATCTCCGTCGCCTCGCGACTACGCCGGGCCGGCGAGAAGGACGTCACCATCACCGAGCCGAGTGGCACTCACGCCCATCAACTGCTGTGGCCCCCGTCGGGGGCGGCGCGGCCCCGTTGATGGAATCACGCCGCCCCGAAGCTGATGTGATGCCCCGAGGCGTGGCCTGGATCAAGTCGTCCCCGGCCTACAACTCCACCTCGACAGCGTCGAGGTGGTGATCAGCGCCCTCGAGTAGGTAGCAGCCGTCCTCGAGATCCCCGCCGAAATGGGCGGGGGCGTCATGAAACGACGTCGGGGTCTGTCGCATTGGAGAAAAAATTCCAAAGGAGGAATGGGTGCGACGTGAACTTCGAGCAACCATCACACTGTGGGGAAAAGACCGACCTGTGGGATGTCCTTGCCGTCGATGGTGACTACACCCCGGCCGTTCACGCTCACCTCGTTGAGGAGGGATGTGGTGCAGTTACTGAACCAGCTCAGCGGGGGCAGGGTGATGGTTCCATTCACCGGTGCGGGAATCGCGACCTGAAGCTTGGCGAAGTGGCGATAGTACGTGACGCCGTTGTCGGAGTAGGTTTGCGAGTCTTGCTGCACCGCGGACCAGTTTCCTGTTGTTGTGCGCGACGGATGTTCCTGGCGCAGCTCAAATGACGGACTCTGCTCTACGCTCCGCACTGGGCAATCGGCCATGGCGAACGCCTAGATGTGGCGGCCAGGCGGCGAATCATGTGGCTCAAACGAAGGTTTTGTGCACCATCCACTCCTTGCCGTGGCGTGCATCTGGGGTGGGTGGTGTGCATGCACACTCGCCGCGAGTGGGGGTGTTCTCCCAACCCCAGTGTCGGCCGGTGGTTGAAGCGCCCTGAGTTTGTTGGAGACTCCTGACCTTGGAAACGAGGATGGGGTTATGCCGAAGGAACTGGCGAATGGGAAGCCGACGACGCGTCGCTACTCGGTCGAGGAGAAGGCCGCC
>NZ_JAGEKQ010000007.1:0-85739 GCF_017565385.1 Dermacoccus sp. NHGro5
CGAGGTGGGGACCCGCTCGTCAGGTCAGTCACGCTGCCGCGACGGCGCGCCGTCGCGCGGCCGGTTCAGCCGACGCGGCGCCCGCGCGAACCGCTCTCGGTCGCGGCGCCTCAGTCCTCGCTGACGGTGATGGTGACGTCGATGTTGCCGCGCGTCGCGTTGGAGTAGGGGCACACCTGGTGCGCCTTGTCGGCGAGCGCCTGCGCCTCGTCATGCGGCAGGTCGGGGATGACGACCTCGAGTTCGACAGCGAGGCCGAACCCCTCACCGGCCTTGCCGATGGAGACGCGCGCGCCGACGCTCGACTCCCCCAGGTCGGCGCCCGCGCCGCGGGCCACCATCTGCAGTGCCGAGTGGAAGCACGCGGCGTATCCGGCGGCGAAGAGCTGCTCGGGGTTGGCGCCGTCACCCGAACCGCCCATGGCCTGTGGGACGGCGAGGTCGAGGTCGACGCGACCGTCGCTGGAGTGGACGTGGCCGTTGCGGCCGGCGCCGGTGGCGAGTGCTTCTGCGGTGTAGATCGGTTCCATGCTCGGTGCAACCACGCGAGCCCGCCGGCCATTCCATGACGACGCCGCCGTCGGTGCTGCCATCAGCGCCACCGTCATGGATCGACGACGGCATCCACCCCAACGCAGCGTTATGCAACCTTGATGCGAAAGGCGTGTGTCACGTCATACCGATGAAACATCTTGCTCATAGGCTCCCCTCGACGCGTGACCACGATCAGGAAGGCAGCGCATGTCGACACCCGCAGCGCCGGTTCATGACGAACCGGCCGGCGAGCACCTCTCCCGGGGGCTCTCCAACCGTCACCTCCAGCTCATCGCCATCGGCGGAACGATCGGCACGGGCCTGTTCATGGGCTCGGGCAAGACGATCAGCGTCGCCGGCCCGTCCGTCATCCTCGTGTACGCGATCATCGGGTTCTTCCTGTACTTCGTGCTGCGCGCCATGGGTGAGTTGCTGCTGAGCAACCTCAACTACAAGTCGTTCGCCGACTTCGCGGGCGACATCCTCGGCCCGTGGGCCTCGTACTTCGTCGGTTGGACCTACTGGTTCTGCTGGATCGCGACGGCGATCGCCGACACGACCGCCATCGCCAAGTACATCCAGTACTGGTGGCCCGACACCCCGTCGTGGATCCCCGCCGTCGGCCTCGTGGCGCTGCTGTTCCTGCTCAACCTGCCGAGCGTCAAGGCGTTCGGCGAGCTCGAGTTCTGGTTCGCGCTCATCAAGGTCATCGCGATCATCACGCTCATCGTCGTCGGCCTCTACATGATCTTCGCGGGCAGCTCGCACGGCGGGCAGAAGTCGTCGTTCTCGAACCTGTGGTCGCACGGCGGCATCTTCCCCATGGGGTTCATGGGCTTCGCCGCGGGCTTCCAGATCGCCGTGTTCGCGTTCGTCGGCGTCGAGCTCGTCGGCACCGCCGCTGCTGAGACGAAGGACCCGGAGAAGAACCTGCCGCGCGCCGTCAACTCGGTGCCGATCCGCATGCTGCTGTTCTACGTCGGCGCGCTCGTCATCCTCATGTCGGTGCGTCCGTGGACGGAGTTCAAGGCCGGCGAGTCGCCGTTCGTCAAGATGTTCGCCCTCGCCGGTCTCGCCGCGGCCGCGGGTGTCGTCAACTTCGTGGTCATGACGTCGGCCGCCTCCTCCGCGAACTCGGGCATCTACTCGACCTCACGCATGGTCTACGGCCTCGCCGAAGAGAACGACGCGCCGCGTGTGTTCTCGCGCCTGTCACGCAACCGCGTGCCGGTGGCTTCCCTCGCCTTGTCGTGCGGGTTGCTGCTGCTCATCGGCCTGCCGCTGCTCGGCGCGAGCGGCAGCGTCGCCGACGCGTTCGACAAGATCACGACGGTCTCCGCGATCTGCTTCATGTTCGTGTGGACGATCATCCTCATCAGCTACGTCGTCTACCGCCGTCGCCGCCCGCACCTGCACGAGGCGAGCACCTTCAAGATGCCCGGTGGCGTCGTCATGTGCTACGCGACGATGGCGTTCTTCGTCTTCGTGCTGTGGACGCTGTGGATCAAGGACGACACCCGTCAGGCGTTGCTGTGGACGCCGCTGTGGTTCGTCATCCTGCTCGCCGCGTACTTCCTCATCGTGCGTCGTCGCCCGGCGCACGAGCAGCTGCGTGCCGAGCACGCCGCGAAGGTGGAGCGGGAGAACGCCGAGGTCACGCGTCGTAGCTGACCCGGCTCGCCCACGACGACGGGGTGTCGTCCGCTCAGGCGGACGTCACCCCGTCGTCATGTCGACACGCGGCTGTGAGTCTCGTGCAGTCGCAGTCGGCTCATCCCCAGGTGTGACGGCTGTGGATGACGAACGCGGCGCCGCGAAGCCAGGCGTCAGGGTGGAGCCATGACTGCTGCGCACGAACCCATCACCGACCTCACCGAGCTCGTCGCGACGTGGACGACGCTGCTCGAGACCGCCCCGCTGCGCGGGCGCAACCTGTGGCTGATGTTCCTCTACCCGAGCGCCCGCCCGCTGCCGGCCCTCACGCAGATCGAGGGCCTCAGCCTCACCCCGGATGCCCGCTCGATCGACAGCCTCGGCGAGCTCGTGCGTCACCTCGTCGACGATGATCGCGTCCCCAGCGGCGCGGCACTGTGCCTCGAACGATCGGGCACGACCGGCGCGTCACCGTTCGAGGAGGGCTGGGCCGACGCCCTGACCCGTGAGCTCGGCGAGCACCTCGCGTGGCCCGTGCTCGTGCGCACACCCGGCGGCATCACACCCGTGCGGTTGTGGTCGAGCGCGGCCTGAGACGTGCGTCGTTCGTCGGCACCGGATCGGCGCGGGCGCCGCCCGGGCCCGATTCGCGGACGCCTACGCTGGAGACATGACGTCCAATCCTGCCGCCGTGACCACACGCATCGTCCCGCCCGCCGTGGCGCACGACCTCGTCCGCACCGTCTGTGACGCGCTCGGCAGCGACGAACGCGAGGCGCGCCTCGTCGCCGACCACCTCGTCGCCGCCAACCTCGCGGGGCACGACTCGCACGGTGTCGGCATGATCCCGACGTACGTCGGCTCGGCCGCCGCGGGTGGGCTCGTCGTCAACGCCGAACTGGAGACGGTGACGGACGCGGGCGCCGTCCTCGTCGTCGACGGCGTGCACGGCTTCGGTCAGGCGATGGCGTTCGACGCGATGGCGGTCGGCATCGAACGGGCCCGCGAGTACGGTCTCGCGCTCGTGGGCCTGCGCAACTCCCACCACGTCGGCCGCATCGGTCACTGGGCCGAGCAGTGCGCGGCGGCGGGGCTCATCAGCATCCACTTCGTCAACGTCGGCGGCAGCCTCATGGTCGCGCCGTTCGGCGGCAGCGACGCCCGTTTCAGCACGAACCCGTTCTGCGTCGCCTTCCCGCGTGTCGGTGAACCGACCATCCTGCTCGACTTCGCGACGAGCGCCATCGCGTACGGCAAGGCGCGTGTCGCGCACAACAAGGGCGTCGAGGCACCCGAGGGCAGCCTCATCGACCACGAGGGGCGCCCGACGGACGACCCGTCGGTGCTGTTCGACGAACCGCACGGCGCGCTGCGTGCCATGGGTCTGCACAAGGGCGGGGGCCTGGCCATCATGTGCGAACTGCTCGGCGGCGCCCTCACAGGCGGGCTGACGACGCGTGAGGAGACGGCGCACGATGCGACGTCGATCTACAACTCGATGACGAGCATCCTCATCGACCCGAACGCACTCGGCTCACTCGACTCCGGCGCGGCCGATGCTTTCCTCGAATGGGTCAAGGCCTCCCCCGCGCCCGCCGGCGCCGAGCATGGGCCGCTGCTGCCCGGCGAGGTCGAACGCGCCACGCGCGCCACCCGCACCCGCGACGGTCTGCCTGTCGACGAGACGACGTGGCGCGGCATCGCCGACGCGGCGCGCGCCGCAGGCGTCCCCGACGACGACACCACCCTCGCCGCCTGGAACGCCTGCGCCGCCGCCTGAATGCGTCAGAGCTCCTGAGCGCGTCAGCCCGCCGTCACGCTGACGTCGTCGACGAGGAAGCTCGTCGCGAGGTCGGCGTCCTCGCTCTCACTGAAACGCAGCGTGACGCTGCGGCCCTTGTACGCCGACAGATCGACGGTGTGACGCACGTAGTCGCTGCTCGCATCGAGGTTCGAGGCTGACGCCACACGCTTCGTCGAGGTGCCGTCGACGACGTCAAGACTGAACGTGTCGTAGGCGCGCGAGCCGGTCTCGGCCGTCACGACACGGCTCCAGTACGTCAGCGTCGGGGTCTTCGCGTTCGCGGGGATCGTGACGCTCTGGCTGAGCGATTCGCTGACGCGTCGGCCGTTGCCGCCCAGCCACGCCTTCGCCGCGCCGCCGTGCGCGGCGTACGTCACATCGGTCGTGATGGCGCCCGTCGTGCCGCCCCAGCCGCGGGTGCCGGATTCGAAGTCACCGTTGACGAGAAGATTCGTGTCCGGTGTAGGAGTCGGCGTCGGGTCGGTCGGCGGCTGCGCGGGCGTCGCGCCGAACAGGGTGCAGCCCTTGAGCCCGAGGTCGATGCACCCGGCGGTGAAGCACGCGGTGAGCGGGTACGTCTGCTGACCGTAGCTCTGGCCCTGGTGGACGCTGACGTTGCCCGCCGCGTCGACCTCGCACGGATTGTCGAGTGTGCAGCGCTCGCCGTCGTCGTTGCCGGTGTTGTTGATGCCGATGACGGTGCCGCTCGTCGCATCGACGATCGGCGAGCCGGAGCTGCCGTGAGGCGTCTGGCACGTCGAGTAGCGGATCGAGTCGTTCATCGTGTAGCCGCCCTCCTTCAACTGGTACACGAAACCGTTGATCGCGCAGCCGTAGTGCTGCTTCCAGTAGCCCGACGGGATGTCGATGCTCGTCTCGTCGCTCGGGTGCGTGGCCGCGAGCGGGCGAGCGGTGACGTTCTTCGCCGCGAGCTGCGCGTACGTCGACGTGCTGCGGTACACGGCGACATCGGTGCCCGTCATCGTCGCGTACTGGAGGCGATCGAGTGTCAGCTTCGTCACGGTGTGCGCGTCGCTGCCGCCGAGCACGGTCGCCGAACGTGTCACGGCCTTGTCGTAGACGAACGTCGACGGCTCCGGCATCGTGCCGATGCAGTGCCCGTTCGTCAGGACGAGGGCCTTGTCGGTGTCGGCAGCGCCGGGGAAGCGCACGAGCGAACCCGAGCAGTTGTCGAGCGCGACGATCGCGTCGTACGTGGCGAACCGCGTCGCGGCGCTCGATGCGGGAGCCGAGGCGAGGGTGGCTGCGCCGAGGACGGCGCTGAGCGCGACCAACGGGATGCGGGTGCGAACGGCCATGGGGATCTCCTGGTGATGAGGCGGGCGCACCCGCGTCGACACGGCGTTGTCACACCGCAAGTCACACAGTAGAACGACAGGTCATGTCCAGGTGGCGTTGAGCTTCGGAGAATTCTCGCCACGCCCCTACCGGCACGGCATGAAATGATCCAGCCATGAACTATGCGGAGAGCGTCGTCGATCTGGTCGGAAACACCCCTCTGGTCAAGCTGGGCACCGTCGCGCGTGAGGCGGGCGTGCGGGCGACCGTCCTCGCGAAGGTCGAGTACTTCAACCCCGGCGGCTCGGTCAAGGACCGCATCGCCCTCAAGATGATCGAGGCGGCCGAGGCCTCCGGCGAGCTCAAGCCCGGCGGCACCATCGTCGAGCCGACCTCGGGCAACACCGGCGTCGGTCTCGCGCTCGTCGCGCAGCGCAAGGGTTACCGCTGCATCTTCGTCTGCCCCGACAAGGTCGCCAAGGACAAGATGGACGTGCTGCGCGCCTACGGCGCCCAGGTCGTCGTCACGCCGACGTCCGTCGCGCCCGACCACCCTGACTCGTACTACTCGGTCTCCGACCGCATCACGCAGGAGACGCCCGGGGCGTGGAAGCCGAACCAGTTCTTCAACCAGCACGGCCCGCAGTCGCACTACGAGACGACCGGCCCGGAGATCTGGCGCGACACCGACGGGCGCGTCACGCACTTCGTCGCGGGCGCCGGCACGGGCGGCACCATCTCGGGCACCGGCCGCTACCTCAAGGAGGTCAGCGCCGAGCGCCCCGAGGCCGACGGTGGGCCCGTGCGCATCATCGGCGCCGACCCGGAGGGCTCGATCTACTCGGGCGGCACCGGGCGTCCCTACCTCGTCGAGGGCGTCGGTGAGGACATGTGGCCCGGCGCCTACGACCCGTCGGTGCCGGACGACGTCATCGCCGTCAACGACGCCGAGGCGTTCGCCATGACGCGTCAGCTCGCCGAGAAGGAGGGCCTGCTCGTCGGCGGTTCGAGCGGCATGGCCGTCGTCGCCGCGCTACGCGTGGCGAAGGACCTGCCCGAGGACGCCGTCGTCGTCGTGCTGCTGCCCGACTCCGGGCGCGGCTACATGTCGAAGATCTTCGACGACGCGTGGATGAACTCCTACGGCTTCATCACCGGCGAGGGCGAGCGCACCGTCGGCGACGTGCTGCAGGCCAAGTCCGGCGACCTGCCCGACCTCGTCCACACCCACCCGCAGGAGACGATCCGCGACGCGATCGACATCATGCGCGAGTACGGCGTCAGCCAGCTCCCCGTCGTCGCCGCCGAGCCGCCCGTCATGCTCGGCGAGGTGCGCGGCGCCGTCAGCGAGCGCACGCTCATGGACCTGTTGTTCGCCGGGGACGCGCAGCTCAGCGACGCCATCGCCGACCACCTCGGCGAGGGCCTGCCGCTCATCGGCCGCGGCGAACCGGTGTCGGCGGCGCGCGAGGCGCTGCATGACGAGGGCGCCGTCCTCGTCGTCGACGGCGGCCGCCCCATCGGCGTCCTCACCCGCTTCGACCTGCTCGAGGCGCTCGCGAACTGACGCCGGACCCTGGCGTCAGGACGCAGGAGTCCCGCCGTGAATCGCATGCCGGTCGGGGCGCAGTTCGTGTTGCTGGCGCTCATGTGGGTTCGAGCTTCCTGGTCACGAAGGTCGGCCTCGAGGTGGCTGTCCGTTGTGCAGGTGCTCGCCCGCATGGCGAGCGGCGCGCTCGCGCTGCTCGCGATCTGTGCGGTGCGGCGCCAACCGCTCCCGCGGGATCGTGCGGTGCGAGGCCACCTGCTCGTCGTCACGATGCTGTTGTGAGTCGTGCCGTTTCTACTCTTCGCGTGAGCCGAGCAGCACGCCTCCTCCATCCTGGCGAGCATCTAAGACGTGACGGCGCCGCTCATGACGATGATCGTCGCCGTCGCGGCGCTGCCGGAGGAACGGCTGACGCGTGATCGCGCCATCGGCCTCGTCCTCGGCTTCGTCGGCGTGCTCACCATCCTGTCGCCGTGGCACTCACTCGGCGGTTCGAGCGCGACGGGTCAGCTCGCATGCCTCGCCGCGACCGCGTGCTACGGCCTCGGCTTCACCTACCTGCGCAAGCAGATCGCTCCGCGTGGGCTGCCGGCGCTCGCCGTCGCGTGCTTCCAGGTCTCGCTCGGCGCGCTCGTGCTCACGCCGTTCGTGGGCCGCGGCGAGGTGCACCTCAGCTGGCGCGTCGTGCTGAGCATGCTCGCGTTGGGCGCACCTGGCACGGGCATGGCGTACGTGTGGAACACGATCGCGAGAGGACGCGGCGCCGTCGAGGGCTCGTCCGTCAGGCGCTGACGCGGTCGGCGCCGGCGTAGATGTTGAAGTGGTCGCGGCGCATCATGCCGACGAGCACGAGTCCGTATTCCTCGCACAGATCGACGGCCATCGAGCTCGGCGCCGATACCGCGACGATGCCGCTGACGCCCGCCGCGACGGCCTTCTGGACGATCTCGAAAGACACCCGGCCGGACACGACGAGCAGCCGATCCGTCGCGGGCAGCTCACCCTCCATGAGCGCGCGACCCAGCACCTTGTCGACGGCGTTGTGACGCCCGACGTCCTCACGCACCGGCCCCAGCACCCCGTCGTACGTCGCGAGCGCTGCCGCGTGCAGCCCCCCGGTGCGTTCGAAGGCACGCTGGCCGCGGCGCAGAGCGTCGGGCAGTTCGCGAGCGACGTCGGCGCTCAACACCTTTTCGCACGTCGCGATGGCGGGTCCGAGCGTCAGCTGGTCGGCGCTGCACACGCCGCATGCCGCGCCGGTGACGAACGAGCGCGGACGCGGTGGTTCGACGCCGGCGGCGAGGGTGATCTCGATGGCGTCGGTCTCGTTCTTCCAGCATCCGCGCAGCTGACGGATGTGCTCCGGCGCGCTCGTTCCCGACTCGACGAGCAGCCACCCGGCGGCGAGTTCGGTGTCGTGCCCGGGCGTGCGCATGAGGACAGCCAGGGTCGTGTCGTCGAGGTGCAGTTCGAGGGGCACCTCGACGACGAGGTCGTCGGGGCGACGGCTCATGCCCCCGGCGTTGACGCGGTGGACGGGGCGGCGCGTGGTCATCTGCGGCACCTCGCGAGCGTACTCTCATCGCATGAACGGACGCGAGAACACGTACGTGAAGCAGCGAGCCGGCGCGCCGTCCGGCTTCTTCGCCACGGAGGCTGCGGGGTTGCGGTGGCTCGCCGCAGCGAGCGCCGATGGGGGCGTCGACGTCGTCGAGGTGCTCGACCAGGACGCCACGTCGGTGACGTTGGAGCGCCTAGACGAGGCTCGCCCGAGCGACGGCGTCGACGCGGCCGCGGCCCGGTTCGGTGCTGCTCTGGCGGCGACGCATGCGGCGGGCGCCCCCGCGTTCGGTGCGCTGCCGCCCGGCGCGTCGACGTACTTCTTCGGTCCGCTCGATCAGCCGCTCACGCTCCCCCATGTCGAATCGGCGACGTTCGGGGCGTTCTACACGCAGGCCCGGCTGCGACCGGTGCTGGAGCGCACGCGGCTGGCGGGACGCGACGCCGACCTCGCGCAGCGCGTCTGCGGCGCCGTCGAATCGGGGGCCGTCGACACCTGGGGCGCCTCGGGTGAGTTCGTGCGGCCCGCCCGCGTACACGGCGACCTATGGAGCGGCAACGTCCTGTGGACGCGCGGCGGCGCCGTCGTCATCGACCCCGCGGCGTGCGGGCACCACCCGCTCGCGGATCTCGCGATGCTGACGATGTTCGGCGCGCCCGGACTCGAGGCGATTCTCGATTCCTACGCCGAGGCCGCCCACCTGCCCGACGACTGGCGCGAGCAGCTGCCGCTGCATCAACTGTTCGGCTGGCTCGTCCACCTGCACCTGTTCGGCGCAGGCTACGCCGAGCCCGTCTCGCGGGCCCTCGGCGCGTCGGCCCGGTTGTTGGGCGTGTGAAGCCTTGGCGGCGCGCGCTCAGTCGCGGACCTCACGGTCCATGGCACAGCGTCTGACCGTGGCGTTGCCCCGCTCCTGACGGCTTGCGACGCGACGCCCGACCGTATGCTGATGCCGCTCGCGAGCCGCGGAGCCAGCGCTGCCACATCCCGCGGCGCGTGCGTTCGCCCAGCGGCGCGTCAGGTGGACGAGACGTTGGCGGTGAACCAGGCCGCGAGGTCGCGCGCCGAGGTGTCGACGAGCGTCGCCCAGTCGAACGCGGAGGCGTCGGCGTCGTCCGAGACGTGCTTGACGACGCGCACGGGCACGTCGAACGCCTGGCAGGCCGCGACGACGGCGTAGCCCTCCATGTCGACGAGCGACGCGCGCTCGGCAAGAGCATCCCGCACCTGTGCGTCGCTGACGAACAGGTCACCCGTGGCCAGGACGAGCTCTGGGTCGCCTGCCCCGACGCCGAGGCGCTCGCGCACGTCGTGGCCGAGGGCGCGGATCGCGTCGGCACTGATGTCGTGGTTGAGCACGACGCCCGGCTCGAAGACGCCGCGCATGCCGGGGCGCAGGGCTCCACATGAGCCGAGGTTGACGACCTGCAGCCCCGCCCGTTCCTGCGGCGTACGCTCCGCGAGTGCCCGCGTCGTTGCGATTGCCGCCGCGGTCTTGCCCAGGCCGGTCAGGACCATGTCAACGTCAGCGGGAAGATAGCGCGTCTCGCTGGCCGCCGCGGCGACGACGAGCGTCGTCACCGCTGTGCGTCAGCGTTGCCCTGCCACTGCTGCGAGGGCTCGCCCGAGCCGCCCGCGAACTGCTGGCCCATGCTCTGCGACGCCGGCGCATTCCACTGCTGCGCCCCGCCCTGCTGACCCTGGTGCGCCTGCTGCCCGCCCTGCTGGCCGTCAGGTGCGATATAGACGGCCGTGCCGTAGGCGCACACCTCGATGCCGGTCTGTGCGAACTCGTTCGTCTCGAAGCGGAATGCCACGACGGCGTTCGCGCCGCGCGCCTGCGCCTCGGCGGCCAGGCGGGACAACGCTTCACGGCGGCACTCGACGAGCAGTTCGGTGATGCCCTTGAGCTCACCACCGGCCATGGCCTTGAGCCCGGCGCCGATGTTGGAGCCGATGTGGCGCGAGCGCACCGTCAGGCCGAAGCACTCACCCATCGTCGCCTCGATGCGGTGACCGGTCACGTCGTTCGTCGTCACGATGATCATGACGTCGAGTCTAGGCGGCACGCACCGTCCGCGGGGGTGCATCGCCGCGCCTTCTCCGACCCTTGTTCCAGGCGCCTTCGCGCGGCTACGCGGCGTCAGCCCTCGAAGCGCGCGACGTCGCCGGCACCGACGCGCACCACGGTCGGCGCCGCGTCCGTGTAGTCGATGACGCTCGTCGGGCGCGGCTCGACCTCATCGGCATCGATGACGATGTCGACCTCGTGGTCGAGTGCGTCCTTGACGGCCCAGCCGTAGGTGAACGGCTCGTCCTGGTCGGGCAGAATGAGCGACGTCGACAGCAGCGGCTCGCCCAACTCCGCGACGATGGCACGCGCGATCGGATGGTCGTCGAGACGCACCCCGACCGTCTTCTTCTTCGGGTGCACGAGCTTGCGCGGCACCTCCGCCGTCGCCGGCAGGATGAACGTGTACGGCCCCGGCGTCGAGGCCTTGATCGCCCGAAACGCGGCGTTGTTGAGCTGTACGAGCTGACCGAGTTGTGCGAAGTCCTCGCACACGAGCGTGAAGTCGTGCTTGGCGTCGAGGTGCCGGATGCGCACCATGCGCTCCTTGCCCTCGGCGTTGCCGAGCGCGCAACCGAGAGCGAAACCTGACGACGTCGGGTAGGCGATGAGCGCGCCGTCACGCAGAGCGTCGACGACCTGACGAACGGTGCGCGGCTGCGGGTTCTGGGGGTGGATGTCGAGGAAGAGCGCCATGCCTCAGGCTACGCCGCGCGGATCACGCGCCGCCACCCTGATCCCCCGCGCGTGACGGCGGGTGTGGGCGACGAACTCGGCGAGGATGAGCGGCCAGTCGCCGTACCGGGCGCGCGCGCCTGCGTTGTCGTCGTCCCAACCGTCGTGCTCGAAGGTGACGCGGGTGCCCCATTCGCTGTCGCTGAACCGGACGCTGACGCGGCTCGGATGACGATGCTCGCCGCGGCGCCAGCAGTCGAAGACGATCGACGAGCGCAGGTCGACGCTGACGACCTCGCCCCACGCGCGATCCTCGCCGCCGATTCGGAAGCTGACGGTCCCGCCCGGACGGGCCTCGATGACGACGCCCGCATGACGCGCGGGGTCAGGAGTCTGCAGCGGCGGCCACCACTTGCTGATCTCGCCGACGAACAGGTAGAACGCGGCCGCCGGCGGCACCGGGACGTCATGGGTGAGCGTGATCTTGTCCACCGACGCATCTCCCTGGCTCTCGACAGCAGCCCGCACACTATGGCACGGGCGACGAGGTCGGATGGGGATTCACACCCACCCGATCCGCAGGGTCCGATTCGTGGGACGACGCGCGGCAAGAACGCGTCCGGGCAGCGGGTCCGGGGACAGCGTCAGGGCGCCGCCGCCACCGCGGCCGTCATTCGGCGACGTGCATCCTCACCTCGGTGGGCAGCACGACCGTGCGGCTGACGGTGCACAGCTTCTCGTGGGACAACTCGACCGTCTCCGGGTAGACCTTGCGCGCGGCGTCGCCGGCGTCGCCCTCGGGAAAACGGACGGTGAACGTCACGTCGATCGGGCCCATGTGGTTGCCCTGCTCGTCGCGCACCTTGTCGCCCTCGGCGACGACGTCGAACTGCGTCGGCTCGCTGCGGCGCGTGGTGAAGATGTCGACGTCGATGGCACTGCACCCGGCGATCGCGGTGAGCAACAGCTCGACGGGCGTGAAGTCGGTGTCGTCACCCGAGCCGAACTCGAGGGTGCCGCCGCGCGCGTTCGTCGCGACGAAGCGTCCAGCGCTCGTGCGGGAGATGCTGACGCTGCGGTGGGGGTCGTTGGCGCTCATACGCCCATCGTGCCACTAGGCTGCCAGGCGTGCCCGACGCAGCCAGCCCCAACGCCCCCCGCCCCGACTCCGGACGCCTCGTGCTCGTGCGCCACGGCGAGACGCAGTGGTCACGTGACGGGCGCCACACCGGCACCACGGATCTGCCGTTGCTGCCCGCCGGGGAGGCCGTCGCGCGGGCGGCCGGGCAGGCGCTCGCCGGACACCACTTCGTCGCGGAGTTCGTCTCCCCGCTGCTGCGCGCGCGGCGCACGGCCGAACTCATCGGGCTGCAGAACCTCGAGATCGACGACGACCTGCGCGAGTGGGACTACGGCGGCTACGAGGGCAAGTCGACGCCGCAGATCCGTGAGGAGGTCGGGTACGACTGGGAGATCTTCGCCGACGGCGTCATCCCTGGCGAGACCCCGGGTGAGACGGTCGAGGACGTCGCCGCGCGCGCCTCGCACGTGCTCGCACGGGTGCATCCGCTGCTGGAGCAGGGCGACGTCATCCTCGTCGCCCACGGGCACCTGCTGCGCATCCTCGCCGCCGCGTACCTGCGTCAGCAGCCGCGCTTCGCGGCGTCGCTGCAGCTCGACGCCGGCGCCGTGTGCGCCCTCGACACCCACCACGGGATCCCGACGATCGCCTCGTGGAACACGACGCACCTGCCGTCGGTCTGAGGTCGTACCTGCGTTCTGTGCCCTGGTCGCACGAGCTGTGTGACGTCGATTCAGGCTGCTTCTTCCGCGGGATTCCGCGGTTGTCGGCGCTCACCTCTAGCGTGTGAGACATGCGCATCCTGCACACGTCCGACTGGCACCTGGGCCGCTCGTTCCACGGCGAGGGCCTCGGTGAGGCTCACTCCGCCTACTTCGACCATCTCGTCGACCTCGCGCGCGACGAGCAGGTCGACGCCGTCCTCGTCGCCGGAGACGTGTACGACCGGGCGCTGCCCAACCCGCGCACCGTCGAACTGCTCGACGACGCCCTGTGGCGGTTGCTCGACACCGGCGCGCGCGTCGTCGTCACCTCCGGCAACCACGACTCGGCGTCCCGGCTCAACTTCGGCTCGCGCATCATGGAGCATGCGGGTCTGCACATCCGCGCCGCCTATGAGGGCATCACCCGGCCGGTGGCGGTGCCGCGGCGCGGCAGCGACGAGATCGCCGGTCACGTCGTCGCGCTGCCCTACCTCGAACCGTCGGTAGCTGCGGGCGTGTTCGGCCTCGATGAGGGAACGCATCGGGCGGTGCTGAGCGAGGCGGTCGCGCGCTCGCGAGCCCAGGTGCCTGACAACGGCGCGCCCGTCGTCGCGATGGCGCACGCGTACTTCGCCGGGGCGACGACGAGCGACTCAGAGCGCGACATCAGCGTCGGCGGCCTCGGCCAGGTACCCACGTCCGTCGTGTCAGGCTTCGACTACGCCGCGCTCGGGCACCTGCACGGCCCGCAGACGCTCGAAGAGCACGTGCGCTACAGCGGCAGCCCCGTCGCGATGTCGTTCAGCGAGGCAGGCCACACGAAGGGCACGTGGCTCATCGACGTCACACGTGGTGCCGCGCGTGGGGAATTCATCGAGGCGCCCGTGCACCGCCCGCTCGCGACGCTCGTCGGCGAACTCGACCACCTGCTCGCCGAGCCCGCACTCGCCCACGCCGAGGCGGCTTGGTGCCAGGTGACGCTGACCGACGAGATTCGGCCGGCCGCGGCGATGGATCGGCTGCGAGCCCGCTTCCCGCACACCCTGCGGCTCTCCTTCGAATCGGCCCGCAAGGATGATGCGCCGCTCACGTACGCCGAGCGCCTCGCCGGGCGCGACGACGTCGAGCTGTGCTGCGACTTCCTCGCCCACGTGCGCGGGGGACGCGGTCCTAACGCGACCGAACGCACCGCCATCGGCCACGCCGTCGCCGCGGCGAACCACCACGACGCCGAGACCATGCGCGACGACGGCTCGATGTTCGACCTGGAGGCCCTGCGATGAGATTGCACTCGCTCACCCTCGAGGCATTCGGGCCCTTCCCCGGGCGCGAGCACATCGACTTCGACGCCCTCGATCAGGGCATCCTGCTCATCAACGGTCCCACCGGCTCCGGCAAGAGCTCGCTGCTCGACGCCATTGCGTTCGCGCTGTTCGGCGACGTGCCCGGCGCCCGCAAGTCGCTGCGTCAGAGCCTGCGCAGCCACCACGCCGAACCGTTCGCCGAGCCGCGCGTCGAGCTCGAGTTCAGCGTCGGACGCACCCGCTGGCGCGTGCAGCGCACCCCCCAATGGGAGGCGCCCAAACGCCGCGGCACGGGCACGACGACGCGTCAGGCGTCGGTGCTTCTCAGCCAGTGGCGCGACAACGCATGGCATCTCGTCTCGCAGCGCATCGACGAGGCCGCGGACATGATGAGCGACACCCTGGGCATGCGACTCGAGCAGTTCGCGCAGGTGGTGCTGCTGCCACAGGGAGAGTTCGCTCAATTCCTGCGCGCCAAGCCGGAAGATCGTCGCATCCTGCTCGAACGCCTCTTCGACGTCAGCCGGTTCGACGCCGTCGAGACGTGGTTCACGGAGGCGAAGAATCAGCGTGCCCGCGAGCGCGACGCGTCACTCGAACGCATCCGCAGCCACCTGACGATCATCGACGACGCGCTCGCCCGCCTCGACGAGCCCCTCGAGGCGCCGTTCGACGTCAGCGTCGATGCGCCGAGCGCCGACGCCGTCAGCGCGGACGTACCGGAGCTACCCGAGCGTCTGCGCGCCGTCGTCCGTGAGGTCACCGAACGCCGCGACGCTCTCGAGCACGCGGCGCGCACCAGTGAGGTGCGCGCGCGACGTGCGAGCCGTGCCGCCGACGACGAAGCCGCCCGCACCCTGCTGCGCGCACGCGCCCAGGAGGCGGCGGATGTCATCGCCGAATGGCCCGCCGACCGGCTGGCTTCGGTGCGCCGCACCCTCGACGACGCGGCGTCTGTGGCCGGGGCGCTGAGGCTGCACGCGCGCGCCGGCGCCGCGGCTGCGGATGCCGAACGCGCGGTGGAGGCCGTCACGCGGGCCGAGACGGCGCTGCGCGAACGGGGCGTGCACGTGCCCGAGAGTGGCTGGCCCTCCCCCGAGCTCACCGACGGCTGGTTCGAGGCGGTGAGTGACGCGCTGCGTCACGCCGAGTCGAGCGCACGCGATGTGGCATCGGCGCAGACGCGCGAGGTTCGTGCAGTGGCGCAGCTGCAGGACGCCGAGGCGCGGCTCGCCGAGGCCCAGGCGGCGACCACGCGGGCCGAAGGGGCCGTGACGCGCGCCGGCGAGCAGCATGACCAGGTCGCGACGCTCGTGGCGACGCTGCCTGACCCGTCAGATGCGCGGGCTGCCCTGGCGCGACTGAGCCGTGAGGCGGCGCGTCGCCCTGAGCTGGCCCACGCCCTCGCGAAGGCTGAGGCACGCGAGACCGAAGCCGTACGCGCCCACGCGGCGGCGGAGCGCGAAGTGCTGCGGCTGCGCGAGGCGCGCCTGGCCGGCATCGCGGGGGAACTGGGTGCAGCTCTCGCACCTGACGAACCGTGCCCCGTGTGCGGTTCAGCCACGCATCCGAGCCCGGCGAGCCCCGCCGATGACGCTCCCGGCGCGGAGCAGATCGAGCAGGCCGAGCAGCGGGCCGGCGAGGCCGACGCGGCCCGGCTGCGCGCCGGCGCCTCCGCGAGCGCGGCCCGTGAACGCCTGAGGCACCTCGACGAGGCCGTGACCGCGCATCACGACGAACTGCGCGTCGCGGTCGAGGCGCTCGCCGACGATCTGTCGACGGCACGCGCGCACGATGACCCGGCGCAGCTGCGTCACCTCGACCACGTCGAGACCACCGCGCGCCGTCTGGGCCATGCCGACGCGCTGAGGACGTGGCTCAGCACCGATGATGATGACGACGCACGAAAGGACGTCGTCCTGGCGGCCGACGTTCCGGGCGACAACGGCACGCCGGCCGGCGACGTACAGAACCACGATGCTTCGCTTGACGGTGGCGCCCAAGCCGACGATGAGCGGAACGACGATGCACCGGCCGAAGACGCGCGGGCCGGCGAGGCTTTGGCCGACGCCGTCACGCGCGCGCTCACCGACCTCACGACGACGGCCGCTGCACTGTCTGCCGAAGCAACCCAAGCACGCGCGGCGCTCTCGAGCGCAGAAGCCGCCCACACGAAGGCACTTTCCGCGCTGAGCGCGGCCGAGGAGCGTTGCGTGGGAGCGCAGAGCGCCGTTGGTGAGGCTCGAACTGCCACGGAGCACGCGCTCGGCGTCCTCACCACTGCGCTGCAGGCGGTCCCGTCGGCCACCCTGGCCGCTCTCGGCGTCGATTGGCCGCCGCGCAGCGCGGCCTCCGGGACGGGTTCGTACCAGTCGCAGCAGCCGTCGAGCCCGGCGGCGGGCTCGACGCCGCCGGGGTCGCTGATGCCGGCGCAACGCATGGAGGCAGTCGCCGACGGGCTCGGCGCGCGCGCCGAGGTGGCGAAAGACCAGCCCGGCTCCCCCGCACCGCTCGAGCCGTCGCTCGTCGCGGCGGCGCTGGCGGCCGTCACCGAGCGTCGACGCCTCATCGATGACGTCGAGCGCGCCCAGCGCGACGCTCAGCACGCGGAGCAGGCCGCCAGCAGTGCCGCCCAGGCCGTGGCGGACGAACTCGCCGTCGCCGGACACGACACGATCGAACAGGCGCGCGCACTGGCCCTGCCCGAGGACGAGCGCGCCCGCCTCGACGCCACCTGGAACGACGCCGTCCGCCGGGTCGCCGCGGCACAGACGAGCCTCGAGGACGAGCAGGTGCGCATCGCAGCCTTCACCCCGGCCGCCGATCCGGCGCGGCTCACCCAGCGTGCCGAGGTGCTGACCCGCCGGGCCCAAGAGGCCACGACGGTCGCCGTCAAGTGGCAGCAGACTCAGGCCGTGCTCGACTCGGTGCGCCACCAGGTGGCCGACGCCGTCCGCACCTATCTGCCGATGGCCGAGCGCGCCGCGGAGACGGCCGAACTCGCTGCGAGCTTCACCGGCACCGGCGAGAACACCCGCCGCATGCGGCTGACGAGCTACGTGCTCGCGGCGCACCTCGAGACGGTCACGCAGATGGCCAACGAACGTCTGGCGACGATGACGGACGGGCGCTACCAGCTGCGCTACACCGACGAACGAGCCAAGGGCAACCAGCGCAGCGGCCTCGGGCTGCTCGTCGTCGACGCGTGGACGGGGCGCTCACGCGACACCGCCACGCTCTCAGGCGGCGAGGCGTTCATGGCCTCCCTCGCCCTCGCACTCGGCCTCGGCGATGCCGTGCGCGCCGACTCAGGCGGCCTGGAACTGCACACGCTGTTCGTCGACGAGGGGTTCGGCAGCCTCGATCAGGACACGCTCGAGCAGGTCATGGAAGTGCTTGACTCGCTGCGAGAGGGCGGACGGCTCGTCGGCGTCGTCAGCCACGTCACCGAACTGCGCGCCCGCATCCCCACGCACGTCGAGGTCGTCAAGACCTCCGAGGGCTCGAGCGTGCGGACGACGTCCGCGCCGGGGCACGCCGCCGTCCCGAATGCCGTGTCTACCACGCCCTGAGCGACGCGGTGTGAAAACCTGTGCTCATGCGTGCGATCCGACAGTCGAACAAGCTCCAGAACGTCCGCTACGACGTGCGTGGCCCGATCCTGGAGGAGGCGCAGCGGCTCGAGGCCGAGGGTCACAAGATCCTGAAGCTCAACATCGGCAACACGGCGCCGTTCGGATTCGAGGCGCCGGAGGCGATCCTCGCGGACATGAAGCACCACCTGCACCACGCGCAGGGCTACAGCGACAGCCGCGGCATCTATTCGGCGCGCACGGCCGTCGCGCAGTACTACCAGAGCCGCGGCCTCAAGGACACGCAGGTCGAGGACGTCTACATCGGCAACGGCGTCTCCGAGCTCATCACGATGGTGCTGCAGGCGTTCGTCGACGACGGCAACGAGATCCTCGTGCCCGCCCCCGACTATCCGCTGTGGACCGGTGCGGTCTCCCTCACCGGCGGTACGCCCGTGCACTACCTGTGCGACGAGGAGAACGGCTGGAACCCGGATCTGGCGGACATCGAGTCGAAGATCACCGAGAACACCCACGCCATCGTCATCATCAATCCGAACAACCCCACGGGCGCCGTCTACTCCGAGGATGTCGTGCGCGGCCTCGTCGACATCGCGCGCCGCCACGACCTCGTCGTCATGGCCGACGAGATCTACGAGAAGATCCTGTTCGAGGACGCTGTGCACCACCACGCCGCGACGTTCGCGGGCGACGACGTCCTGTGCCTCACCTTCAGCGGCCTGTCCAAGGCCTACCGCGTGTGCGGTTACCGCGCCGGCTGGGTCATGATCTCCGGGCCGAAGCACCTCGCCGAGGACTTCCTCGAGGGTCTGACGCTGCTCGCCAACATGCGCATGTGCGCCAACGTGCCCGCGCAGCACGCCATCCAGACCGCGCTCGGCGGCTACCAGTCGATCAACGAGCTCATCGGGCCCGACGGCCGCTTCTACGAACAATCGATGCTGGCCTGGCGAATGCTCAACGAGATCCCCGGCGTCAGCTGCGTCAAGCCGATGGGCTCGCTCTACACCTTCCCGCGCCTCGACCCCGAGATCTACCCGATCGACAACGACCAGGACTTCGTCATCGACCTCCTGCGGGCCAAGAAGATCCTCGTCACGCACGGCACGGGCTTCAACTGGGTCGCCCCCGACCACTTCCGACTCGTCACGCTGCCCGACGTCGACGTGCTCGAAGAGGCCATCGGACGCATCGCCGACTTCCTCGAGGACTACCGCCACCGCGCCGGCACCGGCGACCTCGTGCCCGAACGCGCCTGACGGCAGCAGACGACGAACGGCCGCTCACCCCGAGGGTGAGCGGCCGTTCGTCGCGGCGCTGTCAGCAGCGGCGCATCAGCTCCTCATCAGCCTTCGTAAGCCTCGGGCGCCGGGCAGGAGCAGATGAGGTTGCGGTCGCCGTACGCACCGTCGATGCGGCGAACGGGCGCCCAGTACTTGCTGCGCGGGTCGGTCGAGCCCGGGTAGACGGCGTCGCGACGCTCGTACGGGTGCTCCCAGTCGCTCGTCAACGACTCCGCGGTGTGCGGCGCGTGACGCAGGGCCGACTCGTCGGCGGCGACCTTGCCGTCGATGACGTCCTGGATCTCGGCGCGGATGGCGAGCATCGCGTCGACGAAGCGGTCGAGCTCCTCGAGCGACTCGGACTCCGTCGGCTCGACCATGAGCGTGCCCGCGACGGGGAAGCTCATCGTCGGGGCGTGGAAGCCGTAGTCGATGAGGCGCTTGGCGACGTCGTCGACGGTGATGCCCGACTCCTTCGTCAGCGGACGCAGGTCGAGGATGCACTCGTGCGCGACGAGACCGTCGGAACCCGCGTAGAGCACCGGGTAGGCCTCGCGCAGACGCTTCGCGACGTAGTTGGCGTTGACGACGGCCATCTGCGTCGCCTTCGTCAGCCCCTCGCCGCCCATGAGACGCACGTACGCCCACGAGATCGGCAGGATGCTCGCCGAGCCGAACGGCGCCGCCGAGATCGGGCCGACGCCCGTGGCGGGACCGGCCTCCGCGAACAGCGGGTGGTTCGGCAGGTGCGGCGCGAGGTGCTCACGCACCGCGACCGGGCCGACGCCGGGGCCACCGCCGCCGTGCGGGATGCAGAACGTCTTGTGCAGGTTGAGGTGCGACACGTCGCCGCCGAACTTGCCCGGCTGAGCGAGCCCCACCATCGCGTTGAGGTTGGCGCCGTCGACGTACACCTGGCCACCGGCCTCGTGGACGAGGCTGCAGATCTCGGTGATCGTGTCCTCGAACACACCGTGCGTCGAGGGGTAGGTGATCATGATGGCCGCGAGGTTCTCGCCGTGCTCCTTGAGCTTGGCCTTGAAGTCGTCGAGGTCGACCTCACCCGAGGCGGCCGTCTTGACGACGACGACCTTGAGGCCCGCCATGACGGCCGACGCCGCGTTCGTGCCGTGCGCCGAGGCGGGGATGAGGCAGATGTTGCGGTGCCCCTCACCGTTCGCCTCGTGGTAGGCGTGGATCGCGAGCAAGCCGGCGAACTCACCCTGCGAGCCGGCGTTCGGCTGCAACGAGATGTCGTCGTAGCCGGTGATCTCGCACAGCCAGCCCTCGAGGTCGGCGATGAGCTCGCGGATGCCCTCGTTCTGGTTGGCGGGCGCGAACGGGTGCAGGTGAGCGAACTCGGGCCACGTCACCGCTTCCATCTCGGTCGTGGCGTTGAGCTTCATCGTGCACGAACCGAGTGGGATCATGCCGCGATCGAGCGCGTAGTCGCGGTCGGCGAGGCGACGCAGGTAGCGCAGCATCGCGGTCTCGCTGTGGTGGCTGTTGAACACCGGGTGCGTGAGGTATTCCTCCGTGCGCTCGATCTCCTTCGGCCACGCTGTGTTCTCCGCCGCCTCACGGGCGCGGAAGCCCCATGCGGCGCCGAGCGCGTCGAGCTCGTCCTCGCTCGTCGTCTCGTCGACGCTGACGTAGACGGTGTCGTCATCGGCCTTCCACACGTTGACGCCGTGCTCGAGGGCCGAGTCGACGAGCGACTGGGCGCGACCCTCGGCGCGCACCGCGAGGGTGTCGAAGAACGTGTCGTGCTCGACCTCGAGGCCGGCCTTCGGCAGCGCCGTCGCGAGGCGGCGAGCGGTCTCGTGGACACGCTCGGCGATCGCCTTCAGCCCCTGAGGGCCGTGGTAAACGGCGTACATCGACGCCATGACGGCGAGCAACACCTGGGCGGTGCAGATGTTCGACGTCGCCTTTTCGCGGCGGATGTGCTGCTCACGCGTCTGCAGCGCGAGGCGGTACGCCTGGTTGCCGTCCGCGTCCACCGAGACGCCGACGAGGCGACCCGGCATGTTGCGCTCCAGCCCGGAGCGGACGGCCATGAATCCGGCGTGCGGGCCACCGAAACCCATCGGGACTCCGAAGCGCTGCGAGCTGCCGACGGCGACGTCGGCTCCCCACGAACCGGGCGAGGCGAGCAGCGTCAGCGCGAGCAGGTCCGTCGCGGCGGTGATGAGGGCGCCGTGCTCGTGCGCGGCGTCGGCGAGCTTCTTCCACGCGACGATCTGACCGTCCGCCGCCGGGTACTGGACGACGACGCCGAACACGCTGCGACCACCGGCCGCCTCGACGAGGGCCTCGGGCGAGTCGACACCGCGCAGGTCGGCGACGATGACGTCGAGCCCGAGCGGCGTCGCACGGGTCTGCGTCACGGCGATGCTCTGCGGCATGACCTTCGCGTCGACCAGGAGCACCGCATCCTTGGGCGCCTTGCTGACGCGGCGCATCAGCGTCATCGCCTCGGCGACGGCGGTCGCCTCGTCGAGCAACGACGAACCGGCCGTCGCGAGCCCTGTGAGGTCGGTGACGACGGTCTGGAAGTTGAGCAGCGCCTCGAGGCGGCCCTGGCTGATCTCCGGCTGGTACGGCGTGTAAGCGGTGTACCAGGCCGGGTTCTCGAGGATGTTGCGCTTGATGACACCCGGGGTGTGCGTGCCGTAGTAGCCGAGGCCGATCATCGAGGTGAGCACCGCGTTGCGCGACGCCTTCTCCCGCAGCTCCGCGAGGACGGCGGCCTCCGACGGCGCGGCATCGAGGGCGAGGGGGCGCTGCTGCGCGATCGTCTGCGGCACCGCACGCGCGATGAGATCGTCGAGCGAGCTCGCACCGATCGTTTCGAGCATGTGGTCGAGATCGTCGTCGCCGGGGCCGATGTGGCGAGCGACGAAGGGGGCGAGCGATTCGCTGGTCATGGAGGACTCCCGTGACACGTCGTGGGTGACGGCCAGCCGTTTGGCTGGCTACTCCCCCTCTGTCACACGCACGCGCTCCAGAGTTGCTTCACCTGGACGGTCCACTTCGCCTGAGAGGTTGCGGGGAGGCTTGCCCCTTCGGCGCCCGTGCTCGCGGCAACAGGTCTCTCCCGCCAGGTTCGACAGCGAACACCACAGTACCCGACACCCCTCGCGGGTATCGGGTACTCGAACGGGCGAAAAGAGGCGGGTCAGCCGGCCTTCTTCGCGACGCGACGGCGGCGCAACTCGTCGCCGGGATGCTCGGCCAGCTCAGGGGCGTCGGGGCGCTCGCTCGGCAGTTCGGCGAGGGTGCCCTCGACCTCGCGCCAGACCGAACCGAGCGCGATGCCGAACACACCCTGGCCGCCGCGCAGCAAGTCGATGACCTGGTCATCGCTCGTGCACTCGTACACGGACGCGCCATCGGACATCAGCGTGATGCCCGCCAGCTCGCGCACGCCGTGGTCGCGCAGCGCCGCGACCGCGACCCGGATCTGCTGCAAGGAGACACCCGCGTCGAGCAGGCGCTTGATGACCTTGAGGACGAGGACGTCGCGGAACGAGTACAGACGCTGGTGGCCGGATCCGCTGACGTTGCGCACCGACGGCTCGAGCAGACCCGTGCGGGCCCAGTAGTCGAGCTGACGGTAGGTGACGCCCGCCGCGCGGCAGGCGGCGGGGCCGCGGTAGCCGAGCGTCGTGTCGTCAAGCACTGCGGTACGGCTGACATCCGCATCGAGCGGCGCATGAACCTGCTTCTGCGATTCGTGCGCCTTGCCGGTGCTGACCACGGCGACCTCCTGAAAGAACAAAGACGTGAGCACGTGCAGCACGCCCTCTTGACTCCCTCAACGGTACGGGTGCGGGTCGCGCCGGGCAACGATTCGACACGCGACACGCCGGAAAGATTTCCCGCCATGACGCGGCATCACGGTCTGATCACGAACATTAACGTTCGAGTCGACGGTGAGTTCCGCCCCTGCGCTATACCTCAACGTTAAGTTGAGGGTTAACTCATTCGCCTGGTTCCTCGAAGTCGTCGGCGCTCACCTGGTCGAGGAATTCGCGGAATTTCTCGACCTCTTCCTCCTGCTCGTCGGCCACCTCGAGCCCAGCGGCGGTGACGACGGCGTCATCGACGAGGATCGGCGTCTGGGCGCGCACGGCGAGGGCCACGGCATCACTCGCGCGCGCATCAACGCGGCCGCCGTCGTCGAAGACGAGGCTCGCCTCGAAGACGTCGTCGACGAGACGCGAGATCTCGACGTGGTCGAGGGCGCGACCGGAGGCGGCGGCGACGTCGAGGAGCAGATCGTGCGTCAGCGGGCGGGGCGCTTCGACGCCCTCGGCGTACAGGGCGATGATGGAGGCCTCGGACGAACCGATCCACAATGGGACGTGGATGGGGCCCGATTCGATCCGCAGCAGCAGCACGGGGCTTGCGGTGGGGACGTCCATGCGGATTCCGGCGATCTCAGCGCGTTTCACGACGACCACGCTACTCCGTCGACGCCGCATCGGCGCGTGCCGGTCGCTCGCGCTCGGGGCGTGGCGAGCACCGTCAGTGACGCAGGCCGGCCTTGACGAGCGCGACGTGCAGCGCGAGAGCGCGCTGAGCGATCGTCACGCGTTGCGTCGTGTCACGCAGCGGCACCTGCTCCACGAGACCGACCTCACGGTCGGCGGCGAGGCGGAACGGACGCAGGTGACGGGCCTGCACACCGAACTCAGCGAGCCCGGCAGCAGCTGTCGCGACGGCGAGTGCGTCGGCGTCGAAGTGACCACCGGAATCAGCGCGGATGAGGCCGAAGGTCACGAGGTCGTCGATGAGCGAGGTGCTCGCCTGAGCCCCACGGGCCAGTTCGTCGCGCGTCAGCGACAGGTTCTCGCGGGGCGCGGCCGTGAGCTGTTCCTCGCTCGGGACGTCTTCGTCGACGTGTTGAGCGGGGACGGCGGGCACGGCAGTCGCCATGACGTCCTCGTCCGGGGTGAGACCGCGATCGTAGGCGTCGAGGGCGTCACGGATGACCTTGAGCGGCCAGAAGCGGTCACGCTGCGCGCGCAGCACGAAGCGGAGGCGGTCGATGTCCTCGTGTGAGTAGCGGCGGTAGCCCGAATCGGAGCGCTTCGGCGAAACGAGCCCCTGCGCGTCGAGGAAACGGACCTTGGAGACGGTGAGGTCGGGAAACTCCTCGCGCAGTTCGTCGAGAACACCGCTGATCGTGAGACCGTGCGCCATGCGTGAAGCCCTCAGGCCTTCGTCGGGGCCGCGTAGTAGGTGAGACGGTACTTGCCGATCATGACCTCGTCACCGGTGCGCAGCTTCGCCTGGTCGACGAGCTGACGCGCGACGTACGTGCCGTTGAGCGAGCCGATGTCCTGCACGCTGTAGCCATCCTCGTCACGCACGAAGATCGCGTGACGTCGCGAGACGGTGATGTCGTCGAGGAAGATGTCGCTCTTCGGGTGACGCCCGGCGCTGACCTCGGCGGCGTCGAGCAGGAAGCGCGCCCCGGCGTTGGGCCCGCTGAGGGCGATGAGCAGGGCGGTGTTCGGGCGCAACGCCTCGACCATGGCCTGGTCGGCGGGCGACAGGCTGCGTGGCGCCTCCGTCGACAAGGTCGCAGCGGCCTCGTGCGAGCCAGGGACGCCGATCGTCGTGGCGTCACCGACGTAGGTGTTCTGCTCGTCAACCATGGTGTGCACCCCCGCGCCGCGACGACGCCGTTCGTGGATCTCGCCTCAGCCGCGAAGGGCTGGAGGGCTCGGAATTGTTGGTCAGAATACCGTCACCCGGCGATCGTCGTGCAATCGCCGGGTGGTCTGGTCCTCGAGGAGCTCAGTCGAGCGAGGCGCGGTAGGCCTCGACGTCCATGAGGGCCTCGACGGCGGAGGCGTCGGAGACGCGGATCTCGAACATCCAACCCGACTCGTACGGGTCGGTGTTGACCGTGCCCGGCTCGGCGTCCAGCGTGTCGTTGACGGCGACGATCTCGCCGTCGAGCGGGGAGTACAGGTCGCTGACCGACTTCGTCGACTCGACCTCGCCGCACGACTCACCGGCGGTGACGGTGTCGCCGACGGCCGGCAGGCTGACGTAGACGACGTCACCAAGAGCGTCCTGGGCGTACGACGTGATGCCGACGCGCACTGTGCCCTCGCCCTTGTCGGCCACCCACTCGTGGTCCTCGGTGTAGCGCAGGTCGGCGGGGTACTGAAGATCGCTCATGACTCTCCTTGGTTGGTCGTCGTGGTGTCGGCGAACACGGTGGGGTTCACTTCGCCCCGGCGATCGAGGTGATCTTGTTCGTGGCGCCCTCGGTGACCTTAACCCGGGCGCCTGCTTGTGTCAGCGTATCCGTCACACCACCCGGAATGGCCATTGCGGTGCTCATCGTGTGCGGATCGCCGATGGCCGTGATCGTGAACGTCGAGGGCAGCTTGTCGCCCTGCACGCCGGCCGATCCGTCGACGTCCGAGAACCACGTCGAGGCGATGACGCGGTGACCGCCGACGTCGATCGACTCGGCGCCCGCGTCCCGCAGTTCCTGCACGGCGTCGAGCACGTTCGCGGACGTCACCTTCTCACCGCCGTCGACGCTGATCGTGATGCCGGGGCCGCTGACGGCGACGCTGCCGTTGAGGATGCGCATCTGGTCGAGTCGCTTCTGCGCGTCCTCGACGGCGGCTCGGTCACCGCCGGAGGCCAGCTTCGACTTGCTCTCGCGCAGGTCGCCCAGCTCCGTCTCGAGGCGCGCCGACTGATCCTGCACGGTCGACAGCAGCGCCACGAGGTCGGACTGCGACAGGTTGTCCAGGCCGGACTTCTCGTGCTGACGCACCTGCGTCATGACGGCGAAGCCCAGCCCGAGCGCGAGCACGGACGCCGCGAGGGTCCCGACGCCGGTGCCGGGGCCGCCGAACGCGAACCGCTTCCACGGACGGTGGTGCGCCTGGGGCGGCGAGCCCGCGTCTGAGGAGTTCTCGCCCCAGGGGTTCTCGGGCCGAGGCTCGGACCCGTGCGGGGCCTGAGCGTCGAGCTGCCCCTCGGGCGTCGTCTCACGCGGGGTCGCGGGCTCGTCAGCAGGTGTGCGCATGCCGGGGGCACTCATGCCTTGAAGATGTGACGACGGATGGAGGCGACGTTCGTGAAGATGCGCAAGCCGAGAACGACGACGACACCCGTCGACAGCTGACTGCCGACGCCGAGCTGGTCGCCGAGGAAGACGATGAACGCTGCGACGACGACGTTCGACAGGAACGACACGACGAAGACCTTGTCGTCGAAGATGCCGTCGAGCGCCGCGCGCAGACCACCGAACAGCGCATCGAGCGCGGCGATGACGGCGATCGGCAGGTACGGCTGCATCCACACGGGGACGTCGGGGTGCAGCCACAGCCCGAGGGCGAGGCCGACTGCGAGTCCGATGGCAGGTAACAACGTGTTCTCCTCGGGGGTGGTGCGTCAGGGAACGATGCGGGCGTGCGTGACGTGCACGCTGTCGAGGGCGGGCAGGTCGACGTCGTTCGAGGCGTTGCTCGTCACGCCGAAACCGGACTTGCGCAGACTCGCGGCGTACTGGTCGGCGAACGAGCCGGTGAAGGTCTTCTGCATGTCGTCTGGTCCCATGACGCTGATCTCGTACGGCGGCGTGAGCGGGCGGAAGTTGACGAGGACGGCCGAGCCCGCGAACCGGATCGCCGTCATCGACGTGACGCGCTGGCCGTTGATGGCGATACCGGTGGCGCCGGCCTGCCACCACCCGTTGACGAGCTGCTGCAGGTCGGTCGAGGTGACCGCGTCCGCGGCGTTCCCGGTGCGTGGATCGCTGTCAGCCGAGTCGGCGTCCTTGGTGTCGGGGTTCGACACCGTCATGACGACGCCCGGGCCGCGAACCTCGGCGAGGCCCGCCGTCCGCGTCGCGTCGTCGAGCGTCTTCTTCAGCCCCGCCTGCGACTGACGATCGAGAGCGCCCTTCTGCGCCGACGCGACGTCGTCGCGCAGCCGCGTGAGCTCGGCGGAGGCGTCGTCGTTGTCGCTCTGCTTCCTCTCGATCTGGTCGACGAGCTGTGCGTGCCGATCCTGCGCGACGGCGCGGGGCACGCGCAGCGCGTGCGCGGCCGCGCCGACCATGAGGCCGATGAGCAGCAGGGAGATGATGAGCAGCGGTGAGCGTCGCCAGCTGCGCGCAGGCGCGCCCTGAGCCTCGCGGCGCGCCGCCGAGTCGGCGTACGAGGGGTCGATGGGGTGACGCATCGCATCGAAGATGAGCGCCATGCTCGCCGCGGGGTCACGCACCTCGACCTCGCGCGGCGCGGCGCCCGGACGTTCGTGGCGGCGCCAGTGAAGGCGCGTCACCGTGCGGCCTGCGGGGCTCGAACGGCGTTGACCATCTCCCTCACCTGCACGGCGTAGAGCAGCCCGGCGAGCCAGTACAGCGTCACGCCCCAGATGACGAACGCCCAAGCGATGGGAGCGGCGACATCCCCGACGGTGCCGTCGAACTGTGCGACGACGAGCAGCGGGAAGGCGTAGAGGAGGTTGAACGTCGCGGCCTTGCCGATGAAGTGCACGGGCGGCAACGGCAGCCGGTGACGGCGCACCGTCGGCGCGAGAGCGAGGATGAACAGCTCGCGCGCCACGAGGGCGAGCACGACCCACAGCGGCAGGATGCCGCGGATCGCGAGGCAGACGATCGTCGCGGCGATGTAGAGCCGGTCGGCCGCAGGGTCGAGCAGCGCGCCGAGACGCGATTCCATGTGGAACCTGCGGGCGATCTTACCGTCGGCGTAGTCGGTGAACCCGGCGATCATGAGGACGACGAGACCCACACCGTCGTGATGGGCGAGCAGCAGCCACACGAACAGGGGCACCCCGAGCAGCCGCAGCATCGACAGCGCGTTCGGCACCGTCCACACGCGACTCGTCGGATCCCGGGTCTCGCTCACGGTGCCACCCTAGGTCCGATGACGCCCGGAGGCGAACACGACGCGCCACCCGTGAACAGGGGGCCGTCGCCATCCGCGCCTCGGGCCTCGGCGCGCCGCCGGTGGCGCCCGGTGCCTGCGTGGATAGGTTGGAGGGGACCAGCCGTCCATCCGAAGGAGTGACAGGTCTTGTCCATCCGCCACCGCACGCTCGCCTCCGCGAGCGTCGTCGCAGCCATCGCCGCGCTGAGCGCGCCGTCCGCCATGGCGGGTGCTTCGCACCCCGCCCAGCCCGCCGCGAGTGCCACGTCGAAGAACGCTGCGCCGAAGAAGGCGACGCCGAAGAGCGCCGGCGCGAAGAACGTGACCGCGACGCCCTCGTCAGCGCGCCATGTCTCCACCGCGACGAAGGGTTCGACGAAGCCGGCGACGATGCGTGGGGCCAAGAGCACGCCCACGACGAGGGCGCGAGCTGCGCACGCCGCGCCCAAGCAGGCGACGCCCGACAGCAGCGTCATGGTCCGCCCGAAGGCGACGGTGCGCCCGGCGCCCGTCAAGCCCGCCGCGTACGCGAACTGGGCGGGATACCGGGCGAGTATCGCCGGCCCTGAGAGCATCCACGGCACCTGGATCGTGCCCAAGGCATCGTGGCCGGGGCGCGACGGGTACTCGGCCATGTGGGTCGGGCTCGGCGGAGGCACCGCGAAGCAGGGCGAGCTCGTGCAGGCAGGAACGGAGTTCGATGTCGTCTGCACCGCCGTCACGCGCGGGCACTGCACGAAGTGGAAGACGAGCTATTACCCGTGGATCGAGACCTACCCGAGCCGCGCGCAGGAACGCATCACGAACCTGGCGGTCGCGCCCGGCGATGCGGTCGAGGTGACGGTGCGCTACGCGGCGAAGGAAGGCCGTTCGTACTTCACGCTGTGCAACTGGCGCACGAACGACTGCGTCGGCACGGACCGCACGAGTGCGGCACCGCGCGGCGTGGCCGAAGCGGTGCTCGAACGCACGAGCGGCGCGGACGGCCGGGCCCGCGCGCTCGCGAACGTCGGTTCCCCCACCTTCTCCAGCGTCTACGCCAAGGGCAAGGACGGCACGCGCAACCTCGCCGGTTGGCCGTCGACACGCATCACGATGAGCACCGGCGCCGCACTCGCCGTCCCCAGCGGGATCAGCCGCACGGGTGACACGTTCTCCGTGAGCTACCGCCGCCCGGCTTGAGGCGGGTCTCCGAGGCGCGTGATGCCTCAGACCGCCTGTGACGTCGCGCGAGTGACGATGTCGCTGCCGTCCTCGGGGCGCACGGCGCTCGGGCGGATGAGTCGCTGCAGGCGCAGCGGGAACTTGAGCGCGACGAGCAGGATGACGACGCCGGTGAACGTCGCCGACAGCGTCATGAGCGCCGATCCGAGTGGCATGCGTCCGGCGAGCTGGGCTCCGACGACGGGTGAGATGGCGCCGCCGAGTGCGCCGACGTTGTAGGTGAAGCCGAGCCCGGCCGCGCGCTTGTCGAGCGTGAACCAGCTGACCATCCACTTCGGCACGAGCCCGCCGACGCCCGAACCGAAGCACTGCTGGACGAAGAGCATGACGCCGATGAGGACGACGTGCGAGCCGCTCATCGTGAAGATGGGCCACAGCAGCGGGATCGACAGGGCGAGGCTGCCCCAGTAGGCGCGCGTCGTGCCGAAGCGGTCGCCGGTGAACCCGGCCAGGACGGCGCCGGCGGCCGTACCGAAACCGGACCAGAACAGCACGTCACCGACGGTCGCGGCGCTGAGGTGCAGCTCCGTCTTGAGGTACGTCGGCAGCAGCGCGGTGATGGGCCACGCGAAGAAGAACACGGTGAACACGACGAGCGTGACGCCGAGCGCCGTCGGCCAGCGCTCGGGTTCGAACTGGACGAGGAACCACACGAATGTCGCGGCCGTCATGAGCGCGAGCACCGTCGTCATGAGCGCGCCGCTCGAGTGGCCCGTGAAGATGACGAGCAGCGCGGCGAACACCACCAGAGTCAGGACGACGTTGAGCGCCGCGCGACCGCCGCGGTAGAGCGTCGTGAACATGTCGGGGGCTGCGTCGAGGTCGCCGCTGCGCTTGGCGTGTTCGAAGTCCGCGGGTTCGGGCAGCGAGCGCCGCAGCCACAGTGCGAGGACGATCGGCACGAGCCCGAGCGCGAACAGCGCCCGCCATCCCCACGCCGGGACGACGAAGCGGTACAGCTGCGCGACGAGCACCCCGCCGATCGAGAAGCCGCTGATGAGGAACGCGGACGCCTTGTTGCGCAGGTGCTGCGGCCACGACTCGATGACGTACGTCGCGCTCGCCGAGTACTCCCCCGCCATGCCGAACCCGATGAGCAGACGCGCGACGAACATCATGAGGTAGCCGGTCGAGACGGCACACAGCGCGGAGCCGACGGAGAACGTCACGATCGCTGCGACCATCGCCTGCCGGCGCCCGATCGTGTCGGCGACGGCGCCGAGGACGAGCCCGCCGAACCAGCGGGAGACGAACGCCGCGCTGATGAGCGTCGTCGCCTGCACCGTCGACAGGTGGAACTCGTCGGCGACCTCCGTCAGCACGAGCGTGATGATGACGAAGTCGAATCCGTCGAGCAGGTAGCCGAGCCAGGCGGCCCAGAACGCCTTCCACTGCGGCCCGCTCACCTCGCGGTACCAGGGCAGGTCGGACGCGGGCGCGTCGTCGCGCGGCGGGCGCTCGGAGGCGGATGGCGTCGTCATGGCGTCAGCATAGGCAGTCGTTGCAGCGGGGGCGTAGCGTTGGTGCCATGGATGCCATCACGCTCATGCTCGACCTCGCACAGCGCCCCCTCGACGCGGCCGGGTCCCTGCGCCCGCAGCTGACCCACGAGAAACTCAACGCCCACCCCGGCGGGCACGACAACTCGATCGCATGGCTGCTGTGGCACACCGCGCGCGAGATCGACGCCCAGGTCGCGCAGTTGTCCGGCGACGAATTGATCTGGACGGCACAGGGTTTCGATGCGCGCTTCGGACTCGATGTCGACGATGACGAGATCGGCTTCGGCCACAGCCCTGAGCAGGCGCGGGCGGTCGTCGTCACGGATGTCGCGTTGCTGTTCGAGCACCTCGAGGCGGTCGTGGCGGCTCAGAAGGCGTACATCAGCTCGCTGTCCGCCGCAGACCTCGACGACGTCGTCGATGAGTCGTGGGATCCGCCCGTGACGCGCGGGGCGCGTCTCGTCAGCTGCACGGAGGACGCGCTGCTGCACCTCGGCCAGGCGCTCTACGTCGCCGGCATGACGTCGCTCGGGGAATGACGCCCCGTGGGCTGCATCAGGCCGTGGTTCACCATGTACCAGGCTCGAGGGTGAACACAGAAACGTTCGGGCCTCACGCCATCGCGTGAGGCCCGAACGTCCTCGGTCGGGCTGACAGGATTTGAACCTGCGACCCCTTGACCCCCAGTCAAGTGCGCTACCAAACTGCGCTACAGCCCGTTGCGCCTGACGGCGCAAGCCCCGAAGGGCGTGATGAACCATACCCCACGCGGGGCCCGGGCGACCAATCGGCCGGGCCCCGCGACGTCTGGCGGTCGCCCGGAGATCGGGGCAGGCCCCGCCCCTGGATGACTGGCCGGCGTCAGAAGTCGAAGATGTCGCCGACGGCGTCACCGATCGAGCCGAAGACGTCGCCGAGACCGTCCGTCAGGCCGCCGAGGTCGAACAGCCCGTCGGCGCCCGAGAGCAGGTCGGCCATTCCGCCGATCGCCTCCGCGCCGAGGAAAACGAGGTCGTCGCCGTAGAACATCCAGAAGAACGGGTCAGAGGCGATGTCGCCCATGATGTTGCCGAAGCCCTCGAGCTGCGCCATCTTCGCGACCTCACCGATGACGCCCGCCCACCGGTCGGCAAGACCGAAGACCATGGCGTACGGCAGGTAACGGTTGAACAGGTCAGCCGCTTCCTCGAACTTGATCTGCTTGGCCTCGGCCGTCGCGATGTATTTCTTGAACCCGAGCGTCTGGATGCGCACCGCAGTGCCGTCGGCGGTGCGCGGCGAGCGCCCCATCCCCAGGAAACCCTTGCGGCGTGGGTCTCGCTCGTACCAGCCCCGATGAATCGTCTCGCGGTACATACCGTCGGCGATGTCGCGCAACGGCCCCCGCAACTGCGCCTTCATCTGCGGCAACGTCACGTAACGGACGCCGGGCGGGAACAGGGCGTTGAGGAAGTCGGCCTCGACCTGCGTGATGACGTCGCCGCCAGGAAACTCGTTCTGGATGAACACCCAGTCACCCTGCGGCGCCTTGGCACCCCGCCTCGACGTCGGCGCAGGCGGCGCTGCGGGCGCCGAACCGTCAGCGGGCTGCAGCTTCTCGATGCGGAACCAGCCGCGCAGCGACAGGTCGATCATCATCGCGCCGATGTCCTGCGAGTCGACCGACCCGTCGACGACGGTGCCCGCCAGCGCCGCGCTCACGCCCTGCGGCGGATGGAACTGCACGGCCGGCTCACCCGACCACTCCTTCGCACCCTTGACGCGGCGCACCTCGCCCACGCCGTCCGCCGGGCGCATGCCGGGGGTGACGCCGACGTACTCGTAGTCGTGGTTCCAACCGAACACTGCTTCGTCTGCCTCTCACCGTGAATGGGATTCTCACCCGACGTGCGACGCCGGACGCCGATCATGGCAGGTAACGCACGAGTTGGCAGCGCACTGCGCGCCGACGCGTGAGTCACTCGCCATCCTGGGGCAGGCGTCGCGCGCGACAGCGCACGCCCGCCCCTCGAAGGTAGGCCCCCGCTCAGCGCTGCTTGCGCTTCTCGCGCACGCGCACGCTGATCTCGATCGGCGTCCCGTCGAAACCAAACTCCTCACGCAGGCGACGCTCGATGAAGCGGCGGTACCCGGCCTCGATGAAGCCGCTGGCGAAGATGACGAAGCGCGGCGGGCGCGTCGAGGCCTGCGTCGCGAACAGGATTCGCGGCTGCTTGCCGCCGCGTACCGGGTGCGGATGCGCCGCGACGACCTCGCCGAGGAAGGCGTTGAGCCGACCCGTCGGGATGCGCTGGTCCCACGAGTCGAGGGCGACCTCGATGGCGGGAACGAGACGGTCGGTGTGACGTCCCGTCTTCGCCGACAGGTTGACGCGCGGCGCCCACGGCACCTGGACGAGCTCGCGCTCGATCTCCTTCTCCAGGTAGTAGCGGCGCTCCTCGTCGAGTGTGTCCCACTTGTTGTACGCGATGACGAGCGCGCGGCCCGCGTCGATGACCTGCTGCACGACGCGCACGTCCTGTTCGGCGATGCTCTGCTCCGCGTCGATGAGGACGACGGCGACCTCCGCCTTCTCCAACGCCGTCTGCGTGCGCAGGGAGGCGTAGAAGTCGGCGCCGCGCGTCTGGTGCACGCGGCGTCGGATGCCGGCGGTGTCGACGAAACGCCAGGTCTTGCCGCCGAGTTCGATGTACTCATCGACCGGGTCACGCGTCGTGCCGGCGACGTTGTCGACGACGACGCGCTCCTCCCCTGCGAGCTTGTTGAGCAGCGACGACTTGCCGACGTTCGGACGCCCGAGCAGCGCCACGCGACGCGGGCCGCCACGCGGGTACGCGCCGGCGACAGCCGTCTTGTCGGGCAGCAGGTCGATGACGGCGTCGAGCGCGTCACCGGTGCCGCGCCCGTGCAGCGACGAGACGGGGTACGGCTCACCGAGGCCGAGCGACCACAGCATGGCCGCGTCGGCCTCCGAGCGGTTGTCGTCGACCTTGTTCGCGATGAGGACGACTGGCTTCTTCGAGCGGCGCAGCAGCTTGACGACGGCCTCGTCGGTGTCGGTGGCGCCGACCGTGGCGTCGACCACGAACATCACGGCGTCGGCGAGTTCGATCGCGACCTCGGCCTGTTCGGCGACGCGCAGGTGGATGCCGCTCGCGTCGACCTCCCACCCGCCGGTGTCGACGAGGGTGAACCGGCGTCCGACCCACTCGGCGTCGTAGGCGACGCGGTCACGCGTCACACCCGGCACATCCTCGACGACGGCCTCACGGCGCCCCAGGATGCGGTTGACGAGCGTCGACTTGCCGACGTTGGGACGACCGACGACGGCGACGACGGGCCGCAGGTCTGCCTCGCCGTAGCCGCTGTCCTCGTCGACCTCACCGGACAGCAGCGCACGGTCCTCGTCGCTCAGGTCGAAGTCCTCGAGCCCGACGCGCAGCGCCTGCTCGACCGACTCGTCCGGGGCGGGCGCATCGTGGCGCAGGTCGTCGTGCTCGGCTCGCTCGTCGTGCTCGTCGTGGGGGAAGTACTGGTCGTCGCTCACGCGGATTACCTCAGATCGTGGAGTATCCCGCCGGATCCGGCGGGCTCGGAGGCTCTCCCCCGCCACGTGACGACGCGGCGGCTCGCGCCGTGACGTCGGGTGGGGAGGTCTCGTGTGACGCGCCCGAATGCGCGTCACGAGACCATTCTCGCGCATGGGCACGATTTTTCAGAGTCGAGCGCTCGCGGCCAGCCACGCCCTCGCGACGAGCGCCCGGGGAGACGATCCGGCTCAACCCGCCACGTGGTCGGCGAGGCGGGCACGCAGTTCCTCCGTCGCGGCCGCCAGCCGAGCGCGACCTGTCGCGCCCGCCACCGCCTCTGCGTCACCGAGGCGGAACGCCGGCCCGAACGTCACCTGCAGACGACTGCGCAGCCGCGGCCAGCGTCCCCGCGTGCGCCCGGCCGTGCCGACGAGTCGCACCGGCACGATCTGAGCATCCGCACCGAGCGCGAGGAACGCGGCGCCCTGGTGCACCGCCTGCACCGACCCGTCACCGCGCGTGCCCTCGGGGAACACGCCGACGACACCACCCGCCGCCAGGACGCCGCGCGCCGCCGTCATCGCCTCCCGGTCGGCGCTGCGCTGCGTGACGGGGATCTGCCCGAGCCGCGTCAGCAGCGTCCCGAGCGGGCCGACGAAGTACGCACGCTTGACGAGGAAGTGCGCCGGGCGCGGCACGAGCGACGCGGCCAGCGGGCCGTCGATGACGCCGATATGATTCGCGACCACGACGACGGGGCCGTCAACCGGCACGTTCTCGCGCCCGGTCACCTCGAGGCGGTACAGCGCACCGAACAGGCCCTCGACGGCGGGACGCAATCGGCGCATGAGCCTCTCACACGCGGACGGATCGCGCGGCGTCGAATCACGCGACGCGGCATCCTCGACGTCACGACGCGGGAACATCAGCCGCGCGCCCGTTCGACGAGCGTCAGCACCGCCTCGACAGACTGCTGGAACGTCAGGTCGCTGGTGTCGAGCGTGACGACCCCGTCCGCAGCGCTCATGAACGACGAGACGGTCGAGTCGGCCTTGTCGCGGTCGACGATCTGCGTCCGCGTCGCCGCGATGGCGGCGTCGTCCGCGCCGCCGTGCAGCTCCTTCGAGCGGCGCGCGAGCCGTGCGGCCTCGCTCGCGACCATGAGGATGCGCACGTCCGCGTCGGGCGCGACGACCGTCGTGATGTCGCGCCCCTCGGCGACGACGCCACCCTGGTCCGCGGCGATCTGCGCCATCAGCTCACGCTGACGCTGCTGCAGCTTGGGACGCACCTGCAGGTTGGTCGCGACCTTCGAGACGACCTCGGCGATGCGCGTCGTGCGGATGTCCGTGTCGATGCGCGTACCCCCCATGCTGATCGACGGCGCGCTCGGGTCGGTGCCCATCTCGAGCGGCATCGCGGTGACGGCGTCCGCGACGGCGCCCAGGTCGTCGAGGTCGATGCCCCGATCGAGGCAGTACCAGGTGAGCGCGCGATACATCGCGCCCGTGTCGAGGTAGCCGATGCCGAGGTGCGCCGCCACCTTCTTGCTCACACTCGACTTGCCCGAACCTGAGGGCCCGTCGATCGCTACCCGGATGCCGTTCGCCACGCTCGTCATGAACGCAGATTCTAGGCGGTCTCGACGAGGTGGGCGGCCCACCCCCGCGCGCTGAGCGCGCTGACGAGGCTCTGAGCGCGCAGCGGCACGACGCTGAGCTCGAGCAGACCGGCGGCGACGGCGTCGTCGTGCTCGAGGCGCATGTCCTCGACGCTGATGCCGGTCTCCCCCACGTCCGTGAACACGCGACCGAGCGCACCCGGCTCGTCGGGGATGACGACGGCGACGCTCGCGTACGCCTGCGCCGGCGCGCCGTGCTTGCCCGGGATGCGCGCACGACCCTCCTGACCTCCAGCGATCGTCTGCGCGAGCACGGCCCGGGGGCCGGGGGTGGCGGGAGCGGCAACCGCATCGCGGATACCGACGGCATCCTGTGTTACGGGGGTGGCCGGTGCAGTGACGGCAACCGACGTGCTGCTTACGACCGCCGCATCGGCCTGGCCACGCGTACCGCCCGATGCGTCGCCCCCGGACGTGATGACCGACAGGGCGTGGATGACATCGTCGAGCGAGGCGCGGACCCCTTCGAGCAACGGCCGCACTGCGGCCGCGTTGCCGGCGAGGATCTGCGTCCACAGCATCGGGTCGCTCGCCGCGATGCGCGTGACGTCGCGGACACCCTGCCCGCTGAGAGCGACGGCGTCGTCGGGCAGCTCACGCAGCTGCGCGGCGACGAGGCTCGCGGCGACCTGCGGCACGTGCGAGACGGCGGCGACGGCCTCGTCGTGCGCGGCAGGGCTCATCGTGACGACGTGTGCCCCGCAGACCTGCGCGACGGCTGTCACGTCGGCGACGCGGGAGTCGTCCGCGCCGTCAGGGCAGATGACCCAGGTGCGCCCCTCGAACAGGTCGGAGCGCGCCGCGACCGCGCCGCTGCGCTCACGACCGGCCATCGGATGCCCCGGCACGAAGCGGCGCCGCTCGGCGCCGCAGCGTCGTGCCACCCCTTCGACGACGACGTTCTTCACGCTCGTCACATCCGTCACGGTGGCGTCCGGCCACGCCGTGAGCTCCGCGGCGACGACGTCGACGACCACGTCAGGCGGCGCGGCGACGACGACGAGGTCGGGCGCCTCGTCCTGGGCGTGCGCGACGCGGCCGGCGCCCATGTCGGAGGCGAGCGCCGCCGCCGTCGGCGAGGTGTCGGCGAGGGTGACGTCGACGCCTCGCGCCTGCAGCGCGAGCGCCAGCGACGTGCCGAGCAGGCCGGTGCCGACGACGCGCACGCGCTGCGGCAGTGTCACAGACCGGCAGCCTTGTACAGGCCGGCGACCTCGCGCTTGTTGAGCGGCCGCATCTTGCCGGGGCGCAGATCACCGACCTTCACGGGCCCGACCTGCGGGCGCGCGAGCGCGATGACGGGGTGACCGACCTCGTCGAACATGCGACGCACGATGCGGTTGCGGCCCTCGTGCAGCACGATCTCGACCAGGGCCATGCCCGGCTGAGAGTCGACGACCTTGAACGAGTCGACGGCGGCCGGGCCGTCCTCGAGCTCGATGCCCTCGCGCATCCGCTTGCCGAGGTCGCGCGGCACCGGGCCGGGGATCGTCGCGAGGTAGACCTTCTCGACGCCGTAGCGCGGGTGCTGCAGGCGGTTGGCGAGGTTGCCGTCATTCGTCAGCAGCAGCAGACCCTCGGTGTCGTAGTCGAGTCGGCCGACGTGGAACAGGCGCTCGGTGCGCCCCTCGAGGTACTCACCGACGCACGGGCGACCCTCTTCGTCCTGCATCGTCGACACGACACCCGTGGGCTTGTTGAAGGCGAGGTAGACGAGCGTGTCGTCGAGCTGGATGCGGTCGCCGTCGACGTGGATGACGGCGCTCTCGGGGTCGATGCGCGTGCCCAGTTCGGTGACGACCTGGCCGTCGACCTCGACTCGACCCTCGGCGATGAGGTTCTCGCAGTGGCGTCGCGAACCGACGCCGGCCTGCGCGAGCACCTTCTGCAGACGCGTGCCCTCCTCGACGTGCACGTCGCGCGTCGCGGCCTTCGGTGCACGCTCTCGCGGCGGGGCGACCGGCTGCCCGCTCTTCGTCGTGCCGATGCCGAGGACGTCGGCCTCGTAACGGCTGACGCCGCCGCCGGAGCCGCGGTTGACGCGGCTGCTTCGGTTGTCGCGCTGACCCTGACGGGGTTTCCTGGAGTTCATCCGTGTCCTTGTTCCACTAGTTCGTCGATGATGGCGGCGTCCGGCAGGTAGGGCGCCAGCGGGGGAAGCTCGTCCAGCGAGCCGAGCCCGAGCCGCTCGAGAAAGGTTGGGGTGGTGCCGTAGAGCGTCGCGCCCGTCTCGGGGTCGTCGCCGACCTCCGTGACGAGCCCACGCGTGAGCAGGGTGCGGGTCACGCCGTCGACGTTGACGCCGCGGATGGCGCCGACGCGCGAACGCGAGATCGGCTGCCGGTAGGCGATGACGGCGAGCGTCTCGAGTGCCGCCTGCGTCAGCTTGGCCTGCTGCCCGCCCCGCAGGAACGTCTCGACGGCATCCGCGTAGGCCGGCCGCGAGTACATGCGCCACGTGCCGTCGACCTCGCGCAGGGTGAACCCCCGCTGCTGGGCGCGGTATTCCACCTCGAGGCCCTCGAGGTTGGCGCGCACCTCGCTCTCGCCGACGCCGAAGGCCGCGGCGAGATCGGCCACCGAGACGGGCTCGTCGACGACCATCAGCACCGCTTCGAGCGTCGATCGCAAGCCGCCGGGCAGGTGGTGCACGACGACCGGCTCGCGGGCGCCCCGCGCCGGTGGTTGCGCCGTCGTATCGTGCGTCGTCATGCGTTCACCTCCTCCTGCTCCGGGCCGTCGTCGGCGCGGGTCGTTCGTCTCGTGTCCCCACCCATGAGTCGTCGCAGCGCGGCGAAGTGTGAGGTCGCTCGTGTCATTGTCTCAGGACGCAGCGTCATCGCTCGCGCCCACGCCGCCCGAGCCCGGCTCGGCGTCGTACTCGTCAGAGACGAGGATGCGCGCATCGGGCGCCGCGACCCAGCGCACGGTGAGCGGCCGCAGGTGCTCGGCCTGCTCGAACGCGATCGCGGCCTCCTTGAACAGTTCGAGGATGGCGAGGAAACGCCCGACGACGACGAGGTTGTGCTCCGCGTCCGCGACGAGCTGCGCGAACGTCAGCTCACCACCGCGTCGCAGCTTGCTCGTCACGATGCGCGCCTGCTCACGCACGCTGACTTGCACGGCGTGCAGGTGGTCGACGTCGACGCTCGGCGGCGCCTTGGGCGTCAGCGCCCGCGCGGCGACGGCCGCGAGCTGCTCGGGCGTCACCGTCATGACGAGCTCAGGCAGTAGCCCCGAGAAGCGTTCCTCCAACCCGGCCTGACGTGCGACGAGACGCCCGTCGCTCTCCATCCGATCGGCCAGGAACTGCGCCATGTCCTTGAACGCCCGGTACTGCAGCAGCCGGGCGAACAGCAGGTCGCGCGCTTCGATGAGCTCGAAGTCCTCCTCGTCGGAGCCGCCGAGGTTCGGCAACAGCCGCGCTGCCTTGATGTCGAGCAGCGTCGCGGCGATGAGGAGGAACTCGGTCGCCTGCGACAGATCCCACTCGTCACTCGCCTCGCGGGCCGCCCTGATGTGCGCGATGAACTCGTCCGTCACCTGCGACAACGAGATCTGCGTGACGTCGAGACGATGCTTCGCGATGAGGCCCAGCAGCAGGTCGAACGGTCCGTCGAACACCTCGCCCAGGTGGACGTGGAACGGCGTCGCCGCCGCACGCCGCGTCAGGACGCCGCCGGGTGCGCTCGCCGTCGACGCTGCCGTCGGCCCAGAGGTCGTGACCGCCACTGCCGATGCGGGCGCGTCGCCGACGGGCTCGGCCTCGGTCGCCGTCATCGGCGTGCGGCTCAGGGAGCCCCGCCGCGCGAGATGAGCTCGCGCGCGAGCTGGCGGTACGACTCCGCGGCACCGTGCCCGGAGGCGTACTGCGTGATCGGCTCGGCCGCAAGCGTCGCGTCGGGGAACTTGACGGTCCGCGAGATGACGGTGTGGAACACCTTGTCGCCGAAGTGGTCGACGACGGAGCGGACGACGTCGCGGCTGTGCAGGGTGCGCCCGTCGTACATCGTCGCGAGGATGCCGTCGATCTCCAGGCGCGGGTTGAGCCGATCCTGCACCTTCTCGATCGTCTCGACGAGCAGCGCTACGCCGCGCATCGCGAAGAATTCGGCCTCGAGCGGGATGACGACGCCGTGCGACGCCGTCAGCGCGTTGACGGTCAGCAGACCGAGCGACGGCTGGCAGTCGATGAGGATGACGTCGTACTCGTCCGCGACGCTGCGCAGGACGCGCGCGAGCACCATCTCGCGGGCGACCTCACCGACGAGCTGCACCTCCGCGGCCGACAGGTCGATGTTGGCGGGCAGCACATCGAGGTTGTGCACCCGCGTCGTCTGGATGACGTCATGCGCGTCGTGGCCGCGCTCGACGAGCAGGTTGTAGATCGTCACGTCGAGATCCTGCGAGCGCACGCCGAGGCCGACGGACAAGGCTCCCTGCGGGTCGAAGTCGACGAGCAGGACGCGGCGGCCGTATTCGGCCAGGGCGGCGCCCAGGTTGATCGTCGACGTCGTCTTGCCGACGCCGCCCTTCTGGTTGCACATCGAGATGATGCGCGCGGGGCCGTGCGACTCGAGAGGTCGAGGCGTCGGGAAGCCGGGCAGGGGTCGACCGGTTGGACCCCACTGGCCCGTCGCGTCGATTCCCGGCAAACGGTCAAGTCGAACGTTAGAGTTCGTCGACTTCTGTGAACTCTCGGAAGTCACTCGAAAGCCTCCACTGATAGTTGAGCGTTTGGCATCACGCCAATCAGCACCAGATTAGCGCCCCGGGTGCGGCAACGCCCAAACCGTCGCCCGTCGACCGTCAGCGGGCGCGCGGATGCGCCGCCGCGAACGTCTCGCGCAACTGCTGCACCGACACCATCGTGTAGATCTGCGTCGTCGTCACCGAGGCATGGCCGACAAGCTCTTGCACGACGCGCACGTCGGCGCCGCCTTCGAGCAGGTGCGTCGCATAGGAATGCCGCAGCGTGTGCGGCGAGATCTCGCCGTCGAGCCCGGCCACCTCGGCCGCGCGACGCACGAGCCCGAACACGCTCTGCCGGCTCAACCTGCCGCCGCGCTGATTGAGGAACACGGCAGCCCCGGCCTTGCCCTTCGCCGCAAGAGCAGGCCGCTCACGCGTCAAGTAGGAGCCGAGCGCGTCGGCGGCGTAGCGCCCGAGCGGGACGATGCGCTCCTTGCTGCCCTTGCCGAACAGTCGCAGCGAACGCGACATCAGGTCGACGTCGTCGACGTCGAGCCCGACGACCTCACTCACGCGCGCACCGACCCCGTAGAGCACCTCGAGCAGCGCACGATCCCGGAGTGAACCGGCGTCCTCGCCATCGCCGGCAGCCGCGAGCAAACGTTCGACGTCAGCTAGAGGGATAGCCTTCGGGAGTTTGCGGGGCAACCTCGGCGGCGCGACGTCCGTCGCCGCGTCGGGCGCGTCCGTCTCGAGCGAAACGAACGCATGGAGGCGGCGGACGGCGACGAGCGCGCGTGCCGCGGAACTGGCCGCCAGCGGCGGATGGCCCTGGCCGCCCTCACGCAGCGATCGCAGGAACGCCTCGACGCGCGCCTCCTCGACCCCGTCGAGCGAGGTGACGCCGGAGGCGGCGAGGTAGCCGAGGTAACGCGTGACGTCACGTCGATATGCCGCGAGCGTGTGCGGCGAGAGGCCCCGCTCGACGCGCAGGTGATGCAGCCACTGCGTCATCACCTGCGTCAGTTCGAGCGAGGGCTCCAGGGCGCTCACGACGCCGGTGACGCCTCGGCGACCTCGAGTCGCACCTGCTCGTCGGCCGCGGGGAGCACCCAGCTCGTCGCGTCCGCATCGAACTGCTCACCGCTGCGGATGTCCTTGATCTGGTCGCCGGTCTCCCCCGCGCCCGGGAACCAGACGTACGGGATGCCGCGACGGTCGGCGAACTGGATCTGCTTGCCGAACTTGGCGGCCTTCGGCGACACGAGCGTCGGGATGCCGCGCTCACGCAGTGCCGCCGCGATCCGCATCGACTCGGCGCGTGAGGTCTCGTCGTTGACGGCGACGAGCACGGCCGTCGGCGTCGGACGGCTCGTGCGCAGGCCGCCGTCACCGATGAGCTTCGCGAGCAGGCGCGAGACACCGATCGACAGGCCGACGCCAGGGTAGGTCCTCTTGCCGTCACTCGCGAGCGAGTCGTAGCGCCCGCCGGAGCAGATCGAGCCGTAGCCCTCCTCGCCGACGAGCTGCGTCTCGTAGACCGTGCCGGTGTAGTAGTCGAGGCCGCGTGCGATCTTCAGCTCCGCGACGAGCAGGCCGGGTGCGTGCTCGGCGGCCGTCTCGACGACGACGCGTAGCTGCTCGAGGCCCTCCTCCAGCGTCGGGTGTTCGACGCCCAGTGCGCGCACCTGCTCGACGAAGGACGTATCGGGCGTCGAGATCGCCGCGAGGGCGAGGATCTTGTCGGCGGCGGCGTCTTCGACGCCTTCGGCGACGAGCAGCTCCCTGACCTTGGCCGGGCCGATCTTGTCGAGCTTGTCGACGATGCGCAGCGTGCCGACGATGTCGTCGATGCCGAGCCCGCGGTAGAAGCCCTCGGGGATCTTGCGGTTGTTGACCTGGATGCGGAACTCACCGATCGGCAGCCGCTTGAACACGTCCGCGATGACGAGCGGCAGCTCGACCTCGTAGTGGAACGGCAGCTCCCCCACGTCGACGATGTCGATGTCGGCCTGGACGAACTCGCGGTAACGCCCCGCCTGCGGGCGCTCGCCGCGCCAGACCGGCTGGATCTGGTATCGGCGGAACGGGAACGTCAGCTTGCCCGCGTTCTCGATGACGTAGCGGCTGAACGGCACGGTGAGGTCGAAGTGCAGGCCGAGGCCCGGCTCGGCCTTGTCGGCCTCGTCCGCAGCGAGGCGGCTGACGGCGTAGATCTCCTTGTCCGCGTCACCGCCCTTGCCCGTGAGGCGCTCGACGGGCTCGACCGCGCGCGTGTTGATCGGCTCGAAACCGTGCAACTCGAACACCTCACGGATGATGTCGAGCACCAGCTGCTCGGTGTAACGCTGCGCCGGCAGCCATTCGAGGAAGCCGGAGATGGGGGTCGGTTTGCTCATGCGCCAGATCCTTGGAGTGCTTGCAGGTACGGGTTGCTCACGCGCTCGCGCGCCATCGTGCTGGCCGGGCCGTGCCCGGGAAGGATGAGGGACGAATCAGGCAGCGGTAGCACCTTCGTGCGCAGGCTCTGCTGCATCGCCGCGTCGCTGCCGCCCTTGAGGTCGGTGCGTCCGATCGAGCCGGCGAACAGGACGTCCCCGGTGATGACGCTCTGGTTCACCGTCGCGGCGACGGCGTCGTCGAGCCCGTCGGGCACCTCGTCGACGGTGAACATGACGGAGCCCTCGGTGTGCCCCGGCGCGTGGGTGACGCCGAACGTCAGCCCCGCGAGTTCGAGGGGTTCGCCCTCGTGGATGGAGACGACCTTCTCGGGCTCGCGCCACGTCGCGCTCTTGCCGAACGACTGCTCAAGCATGCCGCGCAGCTGCGGGCCGAGCTGGTCATAGGGGTTGACGAGGCGGTAGCGATCGTCGGCGTGGATGTGCGCGGCGATCCGCCCACCGCACACCGGCGTCACGGAGAAGGTGTGGTCGAGATGGCCGTGCGTCAGCAGCACCGCCGTGGGCTTGAGATCGAGTTCGCCGAGGACCTCGAACAGCTGGTCGGTGACGCCGATGCCCGGGTCGACGACGACGCACTCGCTGCCGCGTTCACGGGCGAAGACGTAGCAGTTCGTACCCATCGCGGCTGCGGGGAAAGAGACGGTCAACACGTGCCCCAGCCTATCGGGCGCGCGCACGGGCCGTCCGACCCGAGGAACGCCGGGCCGCTGCGGGCACGCGGACGACCTCCTCCCCCTAGACTGATGACGTTGCTGTCCGGTCCGCGCGTACCCGCGGGTCGGCTACGTCGAGAAAAAGGTCATGACCGTGTCCGAGGACTCCACCATCCCCACACCCGCGTCCGTGAAGCCGAGCGTCGTGCCGAAGCCCCCGAGCGCGGCATCCAAGGCGCCGACCCCGGCCGCACCGACGTCGCCGTCGGTTCCTGCGGGCACCCCGGCAGCCGCCGCGACCGAGGCGAGCGCACCGGCCACGCAGGCGGCGCCCGCGCCGTCGGCCGCGGTGGAGACGCCGTCGAATTCGAACGCCGCCTCGTTCGGGCGCGTCGACGAGGACGGCACGGTGTACGTACGCACGCCCGACGGTGAGAAGGCCGTCGGCTCCTACCCCGGCAAGAGCGCCGATGAGGCCCTCGCCTACTTCGCGCGCAAGTACGACGAACTGCGCGCCGCGGCCGCCTTGCTGCTGCAGCGCGTGACGCAGACCGACATCAGCGCCCACGACGCCGGCGAGTCGCTCAAGACGCTGCGCAAGCAGGTCGCCGAGACGAACGCCGTCGGCGACCTGCCCGCGCTCGACAGCATCATCGAAGACATCGCGACGGCGCTGCGCGTCAAGCAGCAGGTGGAGGGTGAGGCCCGCGCCGAGGCGAAGAAGGAGGCCCTCGTCCACCGCGAGCAGCTCGTCGCCGAGGCCGAGCAGATCGCCGCACAGGATCCCGAGAAGGTGCAGTGGAAGAAGAGCACGACGCGCATGCGCGAACTGCTCGACGAGTGGAAGAACCACCAGAAGAACGGTGCACGTCTCGACCGTGACGTCGAGTCGGCGCTGTGGCAGCGTTTCTCCGCTGCTCGCAACGGGTTCGACAAGACGCGTCGCACGCACTTCAGCCAGCTCGACGAGCAACACGGCGCGGCGAAGAAGGAGAAGGAGCGTCTCGTCGCCGAGGCCGAGAAGCTCGCCACCTCGAACGACTGGGGGCCCACGGCGTCGGCGTTCAAGCGCCTCATGAGCGAGTGGCGTCAGGCCGGGCGCGCGTCGCGTTCCGACGACGACGCGCTGTGGCAGCGCTTCAAGAAGGCGCAGGATGCGTTCTTCGCGGCGAAGGATGAGGTCGTCGCCGAGGAGAACAAGGTTTTCGAGGCCAACGCCAAGGTCAAGGAGGAGCTGCTGGCCGAGGGCCAGAAGATCCTGCCGGTCAAGGACCTGGGTGCCGCGAAGGCCCAGCTGCGCGCGCTGCAGGAGAAGTGGGACGCCGCGGGCAAGGTTCCGCGCAAGGACATGGACCGCATCGAAAAGGGTATGCGCCGCATCGAGAACGCCGTCCGTGACGCCGAGCAGGCGCAGTGGAAGAAGTCCGACCCCGAGGTGAGCGCGCGCGCCAACTCGATGGTCACCCAGCTCGAGAACGCCGTCGCGTCGCTGCGCAGTGACGTCGAGGCCGCCGAGGCCGCGGGCAACTCGAACAAGGCCGCGAAGCTGCGTCAGGAGCTCGAGGCGAAGCAGTCGTGGCTCGAGCAGGTGCGCTCGACCGCCAACGAGCTGGAGGGCTGAGAGGCATCATGAGTTTCGGATCCGGACGTTTCACGACGGATTCGGCCGCCGAAGGGTTGGTCGCGTACCTGCGCACCAGCCCTTCGCCGTTCCACGCGGTCGCATCCTCTCTGTCGATGCTCGTCGAGGCGGGCTTCACGCCCCTCGACGAGCGTGACGCCTGGGCGAGCGAGCCGGGACGTTACGTCACGACGCGCGGCGGGTCGCTCGTCGCGTGGTCGACGGAGCGCGTGCTCACTCGGCCGTTCGACGGCTCTGGTGGTGGCGCTGATGACGGTGACGCCGGCGGCGAGCGCGGCGCGGTCGCGTTCCGAGTCGTCGGTGCACACACCGACTCCCCCAACCTGCGCATCAAACCGCGCCCCGACCACGAGCGCGTCGGCTGGCAGCTGCTCGGCGTCGAACCGTACGGCGGCCTGCTGCTCAACTCGTGGCTCGATCGCGACCTCGGGCTGTCGGGGCGCGTCGCGGTACGCGAGGCCGACGGTAGCGTCGGTGAACGGCTGTTCGCCGTCGACGAGCCGCTGCTGCGCGTCTCGCAGCTCGCGATCCACCTCGACCGCTCGACCAACGACGCTCTGACGCTCAACAAGCAGCTGCACATGGAACCGTCGTGGGCGCTGTCGCAGGCACCACTGTTCGTCGAGTGGCTCGCCGAGCAGGTTCGCGTCGAACCGGTCGACGTGCTGAGCTGGGACGCGATGACGCACGACGTGCAGCCGGCCGCGCGCACCGGGTTGCACCGCGAGTTCGTCGCGGGCGCCCGGATGGACAACCTCGCGACGAGCTACGCCGCGACGCAGGCACTCATCGACGCCGTCGAGCGCCCGGCACCCGAGGGTGAGGTGCCGCTCGTGCCGCTCATCGCGCTGTTCGACCACGAGGAGATCGGCTCGATGTCGGAGCGCGGCGCGTTCTCGAACCTGCTGCCGACGATCTTCGAACGCATCATCTCGACGCTCGGCGGCGGGCGTGACGACGTGCACCGCGCGATGGCGCGCACCGTCATCGCCTCGGGCGACATGGCGCACGCGACGCACCCGAACTACGCCGATCGTCACGAACCTGCGCACCACATCGCGATGAACGGCGGGCCGGTGCTGAAGATCAACACGAACCTGCGCTACGCGACGGATTCGGTCGGCGCCGCCCACTTCGCCGCCGCGTGTCGGGAGGCGGGCGTGCCGGTGCAGGAGTTCGTCGTGCGCTCTGACCTGCCGTGCGGCTCGACCGTCGGGCCGATGACGGCGGCGCTCACCGGCGCGACGACCGTCGACTTCGGCGCCCCGACTCTGTCGATGCACTCGGCGCGCGAACTCGTCGGCGCCGCCGACCAGGCGATGTACGGCGCGGCCCTCGCAGCGTTCCTCGCTCCGGGGCGTGACTGACGGGTCGGCGCCTGGCGCGCACGGCCGCTGAGGTTGCACAAAGGTCCCCAGCTCGAGCCACATCGCCCGAGAACGCGTCAGCCGTGACTCGTTCTCGGGCGATGTTCGTGCGGTGACGCCGTACACCGCCGTGAGGTCAACCCTGGGCGGCGTGCTCGTTCAGCCCGGCGAAGATGCCGCACAAGCGCGCGGCGCGCTCGCTCGTGAAGACGTCCTCGAGCCGGATCGGCTCGCCGTCGGGGCCGGACAGCGGTACACGCCAGTTCGGGTACTCGTCGGCCGTGCCGGGCTGGTTCTGCACGCGCACGTCGCCGACGGCGTCGACGAGCGCGACGTTGAGCATCCGTGACGGCGTCGTGACGAGGAACGCGTGCAGTGCCTCGACGACCTGTTCGTTCGGCGCGTCGGCGTCATCGAGCAGGCCCTGAGCGACGAGAAACTCGCGCCACCGCCGGCGGTCCGCCTCGTCTCGCGCCAACTCGTCCTCGAGCGAGCCGTCGAGCAGCCCCAGCTCGTGACGCAGCCGCACGTGCGCGGCGTCGAGATAGCCGGCCGTCGGCGGCAGGTCATGCGTCGTCACCGACGCGAGGCACTTCTCGCGCCAATCCTCGGGTGGCAGCGGACGCTGCGCATCCCAGTCCTGTTCGAACCACAGGATCGACGTGCCGTACACGCCGCGCTCGGCGAGGAACGTCTGCACCCACGCCTCGAGCGTGCCGAGATCCTCCCCGACGACGAGCGCACCCGCGCGCTGCGCCTCGAGGACCAGGATGCCGATCATCGCCTCGTGGTCGTACGTCACGTACGTGCCGTCCTTCGGCGTCATGCTCTCCGGCACCCACCACAGGCGGAACAGCCCGAGAATGTGGTCGATGCGCACCCCACCGGCGTGGCGCAGGACGGTGCCGACGATCTCGCGGAAAGGCGCGTAAGCCGTCTCGGCGAGACGATCCGGGCGCAGCGGTGGCTGCCCCCAGTCCTGCCCGAGCTGGGTGAACTGATCAGGCGGAGCGCCGACGTGGATGCCCGCCGCGAACGCGTCCTGCAGGGCCCAGGCGTCCGCGCCCGCGGGGTTGACGCCGACGGCGAGGTCGTGGACGACGCCGAGCGCCATGCCCGCGGCGACGGCGTCCGACTGCACGCCGCGCAGCTGCTCGTCGAGGCACCACTGCAACCAGCGGTGGAAGTCGACCTCGTCGGCGTGCTCGGAGCCGAACCGCGAGACGGCGGGCGCCGTCGCGTCCTGATAATCGTGCGGCCAGGTTCGCCAGTCGGGCCCGAAGGTGCGGAACAGCACGCACCATGTCGCGAAACGGGTGAGCTGCTCGCCGCCGGCGCGGCAGTAGGCGTCGAACGCGGCCTGACGCCCCGGCGTGCGCCCGATCTGCCACAGGACTCGCAACGCCTGCTCCTTCGCCCCCCACGCAGCGTCGAGGTCGATGCGGTCGACGTCGTCGAGGCGCGCGTGGACATCCCGCGCCAGGTCGTCGATGACCCCGCGGATGTCGGCGGACGCGCTCGCGTACTCCTCGACGTGCTCGACCCGCAGGTAGAGCGGGTTGACGAAGCGACGCGACGTCGGCAGGTACGGCGACGGCTCCATCGGCGCGCTCGGTTGTGCCGCGTGCAGCGGATTGACGAGGACGTAGTCGGCGCCGTGCTCGGCCGCCGACCACACGGCGAGGTCGCGCAGATCAACGAGGTCGCCCACACCCCATGACCCCTGTGAACGCACCGAATACAGTTGCGTCGCCAGGCCCCACACGCGCTTGTCGCGCATCGTCGCCGGCACCTCGAGCACCCGCGGGGTGACGATGAGGCTTGCGCGCGCACCCGCGGCCCTCGTGTCGTGCCCGTCGCCGGCCTCGGTGGACGGGCGATCCTCGCCGTCGACGCGCGTGTCGTCACTGTCGCCGTCGCCCGCAGCAAGGCCAACAGGCGACACGATGACGGTGTGGTACCCCAGCGGCAGGTCGCCGTCCACGCGCGCGACATGCCGTTCGACGACGCGTCCGTCGACCTCGCGGGTCTCCTGCGCGCGCGACGACACCGTCACCGAGACATGCGTCCCGACCTCGGTGACGACGTGCACGGCCACCTGGTCGCACTCAACGACGTGCACCGGGAACTCGACATCGTCGCCCTCGCGCACGACGACGCACGGCGGCACGACGCGGCGCCACGGTGCGTCCCGACGCGTCTGCAACGCCGAGCGCACGGCGTCGGGCGTCGAAGCGTCGACGTCGAGCGCCGCCAGGACGGCGACGAGCGTGTCAGCCGCGACGCTGACGCGGGCCTTCTTCCAGTCCTCGTACTCGGTCGTGATGCCGTACGCCTCGGCGAGTTCGACGAGGTCAGGCGTGGCTGCGGAGTCGGTCACGGCGGGCGTCCGTTCGTGCGGGGGCAGGTCGCCGTCAGCCTATCGCTGGGCGCCGACACACCGTCGGCACCGTCAGCGGCTGCGGTTCACTCGTCCTCGTCGGCCGCCGGCGACGCGGCGGGCTTCACCTGCTCCGGCGTCGTGCGATGGTCGGCGCGCGCGCCGGTGCCGGTGATGCGGTAGACGTCGAACACGCCACTGACCTTGCGCACCGCGCGCATGACGTGGTCGAGGTGGCTCGCATCGCCCATCTCGAACGTGAACTTGCTGATGGCGACGCGGTTGGCCTGCGTCGACAGGTTCGCCGACAGGATGTTGACGTGCTGGTCGCTCAGCGCGCGCGTGATGTCGGAGAGCAACCCGCTGCGATCGAGCGCCTCGACCTGCAGCTGCACGAGGAACACGCTCGCCTGTCCGGGCGCCCACGCGACGTCGATGAGCCGCTCGGGCTGGCGACGCAGGTTTTCGATGTTCGTGCAGTCCTCGCGATGCACGGACACGCCCGAGCCCGTCGTGACGAACCCGACGATGTCGTCGCCCGGCACCGGTGTGCAGCAGCGCGCGAGCTTGACCCACACGTCGTCGGTGCCGACGACGGTGACGCCCGGATCGCCCGCACGTGAGCGCGGCGCGGTGCGCGGCGTCGTCGCCTCCGCCATGTCCTCCGTGGCTGCTTCCTCACCGCCGTGCGCCTTGACGAGGGCACGCATGACGGCTTCGGTCGAGACGTGCCCGTCACCGATCGCGGCGTACAGGGCGTCGATGTCGGCGTGGTTCATCCGCGTCGCGACCTCGGTCAACGACTCGTGCGACATGAGGCGCTGCAGGGGCAGACCCTGCTTGCGCAGTGTCTTCGCGAGGGAATCCTTACCCTTCTCGATGGCCTCCTCGCGGCGTTCCTTCGTGAACCACTGCTTGATCTTGCTCTTGGCACGCGGCGACTTGACGAACGTCAGCCAGTCGCGGCTCGGCCCGGCGCCGTCCGCCTTCGAGGTGAGCACCTCGACCGAGTCGCCCGTGACGAGCGTCGTCTCGAGTGGCGCGAGACGCCCGTTGACGCGCGCGCCGATGCAGTGGTGGCCGACCTCGGTGTGCACGGCGTACGCGAAGTCGACGGGCGTCGACCCGGACGGCAACCCGATGACGCCGCCCTTCGGCGTGAAGACGTAGATCTCGCGGCTGCCGACCTCGAAGCGCAACGACTCGAGGAACTCGCCCGGATCCTCCGTCTCGCGCTGCCACTCGAGCAGCTGACGCAGCCACGCCATGTCGTTCGTGCCCGTCGCCGGCGAGGCGCTGACCGTGCCGTCGGCGCTCGTCGCACCCTTCTTCGCGTCGTCCTTGTACTTCCAGTGCGCGGCGACGCCGTACTCGGCGCGACGGTGCATGTCGTAGGTGCGGATCTGGATCTCGACGGGTTTGCCGCCGGGTCCGATGACCGTCGTGTGCAACGACTGGTACATGTTGAACTTCGGCATCGCGATGTAGTCCTTGAACCGCCCCTGGACGGGCGTCCACCGCGTGTGCAGCGTGCCGAGCACGGCGTAGCAGTCGCGCACCGACTCGACGAGGACGCGCACGGCGACGAGGTCGTAGATGTCCTCGAAGTCGCGGCCGCGCACGATCATCTTCTGGTACACGGAGTAGTAGTGCTTGGGCCGGCCCGTCACCTCACCGGCGATGCGCGCGGCCCTTAGATCGGCCGACACCTGCTCCTTGACGGTGCGCAGGTACGACTCGCGCGCCGGTGAGCGGTCGGCGACGAGGCGGACGATCTCGTCGTAGACCTTGGGATAGAGCGTCGCGAACGACAGATCCTCCAGCTCCCACTTGATCGTGTTCATGCCGAGCCGGTGCGCGAGCGGCGCGTAGATCTCGAGCGTCTCCGTCGCCTTGCGCTGGGCGGACTCGGCGGAGACGTACCGCCACGTGCGCGCGTTGTGCAGGCGGTCGGCGAGCTTGATGACGAGCACGCGGATGTCCTGTGCCATCGCGACGACCATCTTGCGCACCGTCTCAGCCTGCGCGGCGTCGCCGTACGTCACCTTGTCGAGCTTCGTCACACCGTCGACGAGACGCGCGATCTCGGGCCCGAAGTCGTCGGTGAGCTGCTCCAGCGAGTAGTCGGTGTCCTCGACCGTGTCATGCAGGAGGGCCGCGGCGAGCGTCGGCGGCGTCATGCCGAGCTCGGCGAGGATGGTCGCGACGGCGAGCGGGTGGGTGATGTACGGGTCGCCGCTCTTGCGCACCTGATGACGGTGGCAGCGCTCCGCCACCTCGTAGGCGCGCTCGATCAGCGCGGTGTCGGCCTTCGGGTGCGTCTCACGCACCGTGCGCAGCAGCGGGTCGAGCACGCGGTTCAAGCCCGGACGCGGGCCCCCGAAGCGGACGAGACGGGCGCGCACGCGCGAGGTCGCGTTGGAACCGGACTGCTCAGCCATGCGCCGATCGTAGTGCCCCTGGCGTCAGTTGACGACGAGGCCCGTGTGGAGCTCCCACCGATCAAGCCGTTCGCGGCCGGGCAGGAAGGCCAGTTCGACGAGCACGTCGAGGCACGCCACACGCCCGCCGACCTTCTCGATCAGCTCGCAGGCAGCCACGGCCGTGCCCCCGGTCGCGAGCACGTCGTCGACGACGAGGACGTTCGCACCCGGCGTCACCGCGTCCGTCTGCACCTCGATCGTCGCCGAGCCGTACTCGAGGTCATAGGAGGCGGAGACGACGTCACCGGGCAGCTTGCCCTTCTTGCGGATCGGCACGAAACCGACGCCCATGCGCTGCGCCAGCGGCGCGCCGATGATGAACCCGCGCGCCTCGACGCCCGCGACGACGTCGACGCCGTCATGACGCTGGGCCAGCAGGTCGAGCACCTGTCCGAACGCCGCCGGGTCGGCGAACAGGGGCGTCAGATCCTTGAAGACGACACCGGGGCTCGGGAAGTCGGCGATGTCACGCGTGTGGCGGCCGACGACGTCGGCGATGCGCTGCTCGATCATCGCGGCGGCCTCAGTCGTCACGCTTGGCAGCGGGGTGGATGCCGCGCGTGCGCGCCGTCTGCGACGCGCCACCGCCCTGGGAAGGGGCCGGCGCCGTCACGACGCCCGAGGCGGACGCCGCGGTGGCGTGCTCGTCGTCGGTCGTGGCACGCGACTGGTAGCTCCCGGCTCGACGCGCGAGCTCCTGGACGCCCTTCTCGCGGCGGCGCAGGTCGGTCAGGGCCGGCGTCGCGATGAAGATCGACGAGAAGGTGCCCACGGCGATACCGATGAACAGGGCGACGGCGATGTCGAGCAGCGTGCTCGGGCCGATGAACAGCGCGCCGACGACGAGGATGGCCGAGATCGGCAGCAACGCCACGACGGAGGTGTTGATGGAGCGCACGAGCGTCTGGTTGACCGCGTAGTTCGCGGCCTGGTCGAAGCTGCGGCGGCCGGTCGCGAACGCCTCGCTCGTGTTCTCGCGCACCTTGTCGAACACGACGACGGTGTCGTAGATCGAGTAGCCGAGGATCGTGAGGAAGCCGATCATCGTCGCCGGCGTCACCTCGAGCCCGGTGAGGGCGTAGATGCCGACCGTGAAGAACAGGTCGTGCAGCAGGGCGATGAGCGCGGCCGCGGCCATCGTCCAGGTGCGGAAGTACAACGCGAGCAGGACGGAGACGAACGCGAGGAAGACGAACAGCGCGACGATCGCCTTGTGCGTCACCGTCTCACCCCACGAGGGGCCGATGAACGAGGACGTGACGTTGCTCGGCGACACGCCGAACTCCTTTGCGAGGGACGTCTTGACGGCGTCCGTCGCGTCGGCGGTGCCGTTGCCGAGCTTCTCGCTCTGCACGCGGATCGTGTCGGAGCCGAGCTTCGTCACGACGATGTCGGCGTTCGAGCCGGTCGCCGACTGGACGGCCTTCTCGGCGCGCGTGTCGTAGTCGTGCGTGCTCGAGACGCCGGGCACGCGCAGTTCCGAGCCACCGGTGAACTCGAGGCCGAAGTTGAGCCCCCGCCCGAACAGACCGACGGCGGCGAGCGCGAGCAGCAGCGCCGTCAGGGCGTACCAGCGCTTGCGCTTGCCGATGAAGTCGATCTGGCGGCGACCGGTGAACAGGTCGTTGCCGAATGTTGCGAGGCTGGCCATCAGGCTGTCTCCTCCTGTGCGGCGGCGCGGCGGCGGTCGGCGATCGTCACGCGACCGCGGCCCGCGTATGCGGCCTGACGGGCGCCCAGACGCGCGGGGTCGAGACCGGAGGCGGGGTGGCCGCCACCGAAGAACTTCGTGCGGGCGAGCAGGGCCAGCACCGGGTGGGTGAAGAACATGACGACGACGATGTCGATGATCGTCGTGAGACCGAGGGTGAACGCGAACGCCTTGACGGTGCTCTCCGACAGCACGTAGAGCACGGCGGCGGCGAGGAAGTTCACCGCGTCCGAGATGATGATGGTGCGCTTCGCGCGCGTCCATCCCGTCTCGACGGCGGCCCGCAATGGCCGTCCGGCGCGCACTTCGTCTCTGACGCGTTCGAAGTACACGATGAACGAGTCGGCCGTGATGCCGATGGCGACGATGAGGCCGGTGACACCCGCCATCGACAGGCGGAAGTTGTTGAGCGAGCCGAGCAGCGTGACGGCGAGGTAGGTCATCGCCGCGGCGACGAGCAGGCTCGCGACGGTGACGAGGCCGAGCGCGCGGTACTGGATGAGCGAGTACAGCACGACGAGGCCGAAGCCGATGGCTCCCGCGATGAGACCCTTCGTCAGCTGGTCGGAGCCGAGCTGGGGGCTGACCTGGTCGGAGGTGAGTTCCTTGAAGGACATCGGCAGCGCACCGAACTTCAGCGAGTCTGCGAGCAGCTTGCCGCTCGACTCGGTGAAGCCACCGGTGATCTTCGCCTGACCGTCCGTCAGCGGGGCCTGCACGGTCGGCGCCGAGATCGACTGACCGTCGACGACGATGGCAAAGCGGTTGCGGGGCTGCTCGAGCGGGGCGACGCGACGCGTCACGTTCGCCAGGGCCGTCTTGCCCGAGCCGTTGAGCGACAGGTTGACCGCGACCTCGCCGGTCTGGTTGCCCTGCTGGTTCGTGTCGAGGCCGCTGCTCGCGTCCGTCAGCTGCGAACCCTTGATCTCGACCGGGCCGAGGAGCAGCTTCTCGTTGCCCTCCTTCGCGCACATGACGGTCGGCTTGTTGTCAGGGGCGGCCGCGGCCACCTCCTGGTAGGCCGGGGTGCAGGCGTAGAGCTGCAGCAGCTGGTTGTACGTCGTCGACGGGGTCGCGATACCGGCCTTGACCCAGACCGAGTCGACCTTCTCGTTGCCCCACGCCGGGTCGCTCGCGTTGGCCGGGCCGGCGGTCTTGAATGCGGCCGGCAGTCGGTCCTTCGAACTGGACGACGGTGACGACGAGGCCGAGCTCGACGCAGAACCCGAAGCGGAGGCCGATGAAGACGGTGACGCGGACGCCGAGCCGGGGGCGCCGTTCTTGGCGGCGTTCGAGGGGTTGACGACCTCGGGCAGGCGATACGGCGAGGTACCCGTCGTGCTGCCCTGCGCGGCGGCGATGACTGCGCGGAAGTTGAGCTGCGAGCTGCGCGAGAGCGAGTCGAGCACCTGCTGGCTGGGGTTTCCGGGGATGGAGACGACGATGTCCTTCTCCCCCAGCGTCGTCACCTCCGCCTCGGACGTGCCGGTGGCGTCGACGCGGTTGCGGATGATGTCGACGGCCTGCTTGACCTGGCTCGAGTTGACGCTCTTGCCGCCTGTGACGACCGGTTCGAGGACGACGGTGCGCCCACCTTCGAGGTCGAGCCCCAGCTTCGGTGTCCAATGTCCCGTCGCAGCGATGCCACCGACGAGGACGAGGAACAGGGCGAGAAGCACGGCCAAGCCACGCTTGGGGTTGGTGTGCTTCGGCTTCTTGCGCGCCGCGGGGCGGTTCGAATCGACCGCATAACGGTTCTCGTCGGCGCGCTCGGCGCCTGCGGGCGTGCTCATCGACCCTTCTCCATCTCGTCGGGGGCTGCGGGCAGCAGGGCCCGACGATCGAACCTCACCACGGTGCCGGGGGCGATCTCGAGGTGTCCACTGACGTCGTCGAGTTCGCGCAGCGTGCCGAACAGCCCACTCGTCGTGCGCACCTCGTCACCGACGCGAAGCGCGGCCTGCGCGCGCATCGTCGCCTGGGAGCGCCGACGCTGCGTGAAGAACATCAGCGCGAGCAGGAGGAAGGGCAGCAGCACGAGCAGGATCGGGAAGCCCGAGCTTCCCGCCTGCGACTCGGCGACCAGGTACGGCATGTGGGTCCTCACGTCAGATCTCGAAGCGCCTCGCGCGCTCTCACCGGTGCGCGGTGCGCGGACTCGAGCGGTGGCCGCACCACCCTACCCGGTGAAACGTCCGCCCCCGTCGTCGGTGTCGCGCTGAAATGTCTCGGTGAAGTGCCCGTCCGGCGGGCGCAGCCCGAGGTGCGTCCACGCCCGCGGTGACGCGGCACGCCCACGCGGCGTGCGGATCATGTAGCCCTCGCGCACGAGATACGGCTCGGCCACCGTCTCGACCGTGTCGGGTTCTTCACCGACGGCGACGGCCAACGTCGACAGCCCGACCGGCCCACCCCCGAAGCGTCGGCACAGGGCTTCGAGCACCGCGCGGTCGAGGCGATCGAGGCCGTCGTCGTCGACGTCGAACAGCTCGAGCGCGGCACGCGCGGACGTCAGGTCGACGACGTGGCGCCCGTGCACCTGCGCGTAGTCACGCACCCGGCGCAGCAGCCGGTTGGCGATGCGCGGCGTGCCGCGGGAGCGGCCGGCGATCTCGGTGATGCCCTCACGCGTCGCGGGTACGCCGAGCAGGTCGGCGTTGCGGGCGAGGATGTCGGCGAGGTCGGCCGCGTCGTAGTAGTCGAGATGGCCGGTGAAGCCGAAGCGGTCGCGCAGTGGCGCCGGCAGCAGACCGGCGCGCGTCGTCGCACCGACGACGGTGAAGCGCGGCAGTTCGAGGGGGATCGCGGTGGCCCCTGGGCCCTTGCCGACGATGACGTCGACCCGGAAGTCCTCCATCGCGAGGTAGAGCATCTCCTCCGCGGGGCGGGCCATGCGGTGGATCTCGTCGAGGAAGAGCACCTCCCCCTCGTTGAGCGAGCTCAGGATGGCGGCCAGGTCACCGGCGTGCTGGATGGCAGGGCCGCTCGTGATGCGGATGGGCGCCTCGAGCTCACTCGCGACGATCATCGCAAGCGACGTCTTGCCCAGGCCGGGCGGGCCGGAGAACAGGATGTGGTCGGGCGGCGTCGCTCGGCGCCGGGCCGCCTCGATGACGAGGCTCAACTGCTCGCGCACGCGTGGCTGCCCGGGGAAATCGGCCAGCTTCTTCGGTCGCAGGGCCGCTTCGAGCTGCTGCTCGTCCTCGGTGCCGTTGGGGTCGACGAGGCGCGGCGAGACGTCGGCGCTGTGGTCCTCGAAGTGGGACGGGCTCATCGGCCCAGCTCGCGCAGCGCCAGCCGGAGCACGGTGGGCGTGTTCGCGCCCTCGGCCTCAGGACGGGCAGCCACCTTGGCGACGGCGTCCTCGGCCTGTTTCGCGCTCCAGCCGAGCCCGATGAGCGCCTCGGCGACCTGGTCGCCACCCGCAGTGGCCGGGACGACGGCCTGGGGCGCCGCCTGCCCGCCGTCACCACTGGCGGAGACGACCTTGTCCCGCAGTTCGAGGACGATGCGCTCGGCGCCCTTCTTGCCGATGCCGGGCACCTTCGTCAGCGCCCTGACGTCGCCGCCCGCGATCGCGGTGGCGAGCTGCTGCGGCGGGTGCACGGCGAGCATCGCGAGGGCGAGACGCGGCCCCACGCCACTGACCGTCTGGACCTGCTCGAACAGGGCCCGTTCGTCGTCGTCGGCGAAGCCGAAGAGTGTCAGCGAATCCTCACGCACGACCAGGGACGTCGCGAGGCGCATCGACTCCCCCGGGCGTGCCGCGGCGGCGGTTGCCGGCGTCGTGTGGACGAGCAGACCCACGCCACCGACCTCGACGACGACGCTGTCGAGACGGGCGGTGAGCACCTCACCGGTGAGGCTGGCGATCATGGGCGAACTCCCCTGTTGGCGGGTCGAGTGGCAGGCGCGCTCTGGGACGCGGCGCCGAGGGCGTCACGGTATGTCTTGCTGGCCGAGCGGGAACGTCGCGCCGCGGCAGCCGCAGCCTGCCGGTACGCGACGGCGGCCGGCGCTGCCGACGCTCCGTCAGCGCTCGCACCCCGGCGTGCCAACCCGCCACCGCGCCAGTGATGACAGATGGCGAGGGCGAGCGCGTCGGCGGCGTCGGCCGGTCTGGGAGCGACCTCGAGGCCGAGGATGCGCGTCACCATCGTCGTCACCTGCGCCTTGTCGGCGCGCCCGTTGCCCGTCACCGCCGCCTTGACCTCCGAGGGCGTGTGCAGCCCGAGCGGCAGGCCGCGTTCAGCCGCGGCGAGCATCGGGACGGCCGACGCCTGCGCGGTGCCCATGATCGTCGAGACGTCGTGGCGCGCGAACATCCGCTCGACGGCGACCGCATCGGGTTGGGTGCGCTCGAACACGGCGTCCAGTTCGACGCGCAACTCGTGGAGGCGTTCGTGCAACGGTAGGTCTGCCGAGGTACGGATGACCCCCACCGTCACGATCTGCAACGTCGAGCCCTGGCCCGTCGCGACGACGCCCACGCCGCAGCGCGTCAGACCGGGGTCGACAGCGAGCACCCGCACGTCACACCTCCGGCCTCGACGGGTGCGAACGACGCACCCGATAGAACACTTGTTCGCATCCACCGTACCCGATGCACGCGACGGCCGTGCCCCGCGGGGCACGGCCGTCGATCACTCACGGAACGACCGGGATCAGTCCTCGGCGTCCAGCTCGGCGAGAACCTCATCAGAGACCTGGCCGTTGGCGAAGACGTTCTGCACGTCGTCCGAGTCCTCTAGGGCCTCGATGACGCGGAACATCTTCTTCGCGCCGTCCTTGTCGAGCGGCACCTCCATCGACGGCACGAACGACGCCTCGGCCGAGTCGTAGTCGATGCCGGCGGCCTGCAGCGCCTCACGCACGCCGACGAAGTCACCCGCCTCGGACACGATCTCGAAAGATTCGCCGAGGTCGTTGACGTCCTCCGCGCCCGCTTCGAGCACGATCTCGAGCAGCGCGTCCTCCGTCGTGTCGGGCTTGTCGCCCTGCGCCTTCGGGACGATGACGATGCCCTTGCGGTTGAACAGGTAGGCGACCGAACCGGAGTCCGCCATCGAGCCACCGTTCTTCTGCAACGCGGTGCGGACCTCGGCGACGGCGCGGTTCTTGTTGTCCGTCAGGCACTCGATGAGCAGCGCGACGCCACCGGGCGCGTAGCCCTCGTACGTGAGGGCCTGGTACTCGGCGCCACCGGCCTCGGCGCCGGAGCCGCGCTTGACGGCGCGGTCGATGTTGTCGTTGGGCACCGACGACTTCTTCGCCTTCTGGATGGCGTCGTACAGCGTCGGGTTGCCCGTCGGGTCACCGCCGCCGGAGCGGGCCGCGACCTCGATGTTCTTGATCAGCTTCGCGAACAGCTTGCCGCGCTTGGCGTCGATCGCAGCCTTCTTGTGCTTCGTCGTCGCCCACTTGGAGTGACCGCTCATGTCTGCCTCTCGGATGCTCGTGCTGCCGTGCTCGAACACGCCCGATGCGGGGCGCGGGGCGAACGCGACGGCAGATGGGCGCGCTCGCTCGGATCGCGGGCCAGTCTAGCGCCGTCGCGAGCCGCGGCCCCAGTCGTCATCCGCGAGCGTGCTCGACCATGCGCACGAACAGGGCGTGGACGCGCGCGTCGTTCGTCACCTCCGGGTGGAACGACGTGGCGAGCAGATTGCCCTGACGCACGGCGACGACGGCCTCACCGCCCGTCGGCAGCGCGACGCTGGAGAGCACCTCGACGCCGGCGCCGACCTCCTCGACCCAGGGCGCGCGGATGAACACCGCCCGCACCGGGCCGCCGTCCACGCCGTCGACGGTGACGTCCGCCTCGAACGAGGCGACCTGACGACCGAACGCGTTGCGCCGCACCGTGACGTCGAGCCCGCCGAGCGTCTGCTGACCCGCCGTCCCGTCGAGGATCCGATCGGCGAGCAGGATCATGCCGGCGCACGAGCCGTAGGCCGGCATCCCCGCGGCGATGCGTTCGCGCAGCGGTTCGAGGAGGTCCCCCTGAGCGATGAGGCGCATCATGACCGTCGACTCCCCGCCGGGGATGACGAGTGCGTCGACGTTCGCAAGATCCGCGGCACGACGAACGCGCACGGCATGCGCGCCGACGTCCTCCAGCATGCGGACGTGCTCGACGACGTCGCCCTGCACCGCGAGCACCCCGATGACGGTCCGTGGCGTTGATTCCATGCCCGCGACCCTATGACACAGGCGTATCTGCTACCCGTGTGGCGCGCGCAGGGGCGGTGGCCCCATACTTTCCGGGTGAGTACTGAAGCGAGCGTGACGAGCGAGGGCGCGTCCACCCCCGAGTCGAACCCCGGCGGCCATGCCAAGAAGGGCATGGCCGCGCTCATGCTCGGCGCCCTGGGCGTCGTCTTCGGTGATATCGGCACCAGTCCGCTGTACTCGGTGCAGAGCGTCTTCAACGTCGACCACAACGCCGTCGTCGCCAACGAGAGCGACATCTACGGCGTCATCTCCTGGATGTTCTGGGCACTCACCATCATCGTGACGATCAAGTACGTCCTGTTCGTCCTGCGCGCCGACAACGACGGCGAGGGCGGCATCATGGCGCTCGCCGCGCTCGTGCGACAGGGCGTGCCCAAGGGCGGCAAACGCTGGGGCATCGTCATGATCCTCGGTGTCATCGGCGCGTCCCTGTTCTTCGGCGACAGCGTCATCACGCCGGCGATCTCCGTCATGTCGGCCATCGAAGGTCTCGAGACGGTGCATGAAGGGCTCACCGAGTACGTCGTCCCCATCGGCGCGATCGTCATCACAGCGCTGTTCTTCATCCAGCAGAAGGGCACGGACGCCGTCGGCAAGTTCTTCGGCCCCGTCATGATCGTCTGGTTCGTCACCCTCGCCGCGCTCGGCGTCAACCAGATCGTCCGCGACCCGGAGATCTTCCGAGCACTGCTGCCGACGTACGCGGGCAGCTTCGTCATCGGCCACCCCTTCATCGCGTTCGTCGCGGCCGGCTCGATCGTCCTGTGCGTGACGGGCGCCGAGGCACTGTACGCCGACATGGGCCACTTCGGTCGCGCGCCGATCACGCGCGCCTGGTTCGTGCTCGTCTTCCCCGCCCTCATCCTCAACTACATGGGGCAGGGCTCGCTCATCCTCAGCGACCCGAAGAACATCTCCAACCCGTTCTTCCTGCTCGCCCCCGAATGGGCCAAGCTCCCCCTCGTCATCCTCGCGACCGCGGCCACCGTCATCGCCTCGCAGGCCGTCATCTCCGGCGCGTTCTCCGTCGCCCGCCAAGCGGAGCGCTCCGGCTACCTGCCGCGCATGACGGTGCGTCACACCGGCGAGGAGGAAGAGGGCCAGATCTACATCCCCGGCGTCAACTGGGTGCTGTTCATCGGCGTCATAACGCTGCTGCTCGCGTTCCGCAGCTCCGAGAAACTCGCCGTCGCCTACGGCCTCGCCGTGACGGGCACGTTCCTCATGACGACGACACTGTTCCTCGTCTACGCGCAGAGCACGCTCAAGTGGCCCAAGTGGCGCCTCGTCGTCCTCGGCTTCTTCCTCTACCTGTTCGAGGGGATCTTCTTCACCGCCAACGTCGCGAAACTGTTCCACGGCGGTTGGCTGCCCGTCGTCATCGCCTGCGGCATCGGCCTGTCGATGCTGACGTGGCAGAAGGGCCGCGACATCGTCGCGCGCCGCCGCCACGACATCGAAGGCCCCCTCGACGACTTCGTGCGCTCCGCCCGCTGCGGTGACCTGCGCGAGGTCCCCGGCACCGCCGTGTTCCTCCACCCCGACCGGACGACGACGCCGCTCGCCATGCGTGAGAACGCCAACTTCAACCACGTCATCCACGAGAACGTCTTCATCGTGACGACGAAGAGCGCCAACGTGCCGCACATCGCACCGGAGGACACCGTCGTACTGGACCACCTCGGCAACGACTACGACCGCATCACGCACCTGACGCTGCGCTACGGCTTCCAGGACGACCAGGACGTGCCCGCCGCCCTGCGCATCGCCGCCGACCAAGGCGTCGACATCGACCCCGACACCGCCTACTACTTCGTCTCCGAGATCGGCCTCATCGACGCAGGCCGCCCCGGCATGTCCAAGCTCCGCAAACTGCTGTTCATGGCGATGAGCCACAACGCCGCCGTCCCCGCCGACTACTTCCGCCTCCCCAAGGAACGGACGGTGATGATGGGGGCTCAGATCCTTCTCTGATCCGCGAGCGGATCAAAGAAGGATCTGAGCCGTTGTCCCGCGTGCTGTCGCACCGAATGAGAATTGTCCGGGGCGAGCTTGCGAGCCCCGGACACGGCGAACCGGAAGACGAGCCGAGGAATTATCACCAACCCCGTTCGGACAGGCGGTGGGGTTCGGGGATCTCGTCGACGTTGAGGCCGACCATGGCTTCGCCGAGGCCGCGGGAGACCTTGGCAAGGGTGTCGGGGTCGTCGTAGAAGGTGGTGGCCTTGACGATCGCTTCGGCGCGTTGGGCGGGGTTGCCGCTCTTGAAGATGCCGGAGCCGACGAAGACGCCTTCGGCGCCGAGCTGCATCATCATGGCTGCGTCGGCGGGCGTCGCGATGCCGCCTGCGGTGAACAGGACGACGGGCAGCTTGCCCTTCTCGGCGACCTCACGCACGAGGGCGTAGGGAGCCTGCATCTCCTTGGCCGCGACGTAGAGTTCGTCCTCGGCCATCGACGTCAAGCGGCGGATCTCGCCGCGGATCTTGCGCATGTGCGTCGTCGCGTTCGACACGTCGCCGGTGCCCGCTTCACCCTTGGAGCGGATCATCGCGGCGCCCTCGTTGATGCGTCGCAGCGCCTCACCGAGGTTGGTCGCGCCGCACACGAACGGCACGTCGAAGGCCCACTTGTCGATGTGGTTGGCGTAGTCGGCGGGCGAGAGCACCTCCGATTCGTCGATGTAGTCGACGCCGAGCGCCTGCAGCACCTGCGCTTCGACGAAGTGCCCGATGCGCGCCTTCGCCATGACGGGGATCGACACGGCCTCGATGATGCCGTCGATCATGTCGGGATCACTCATGCGCGAGACACCGCCCTGCGCGCGGATGTCCGCGGGCACACGTTCGAGGGCCATGACGGCGACGGCTCCTGCGTCCTCGGCGATCTTCGCCTGCTCGGGGGTGACGACGTCCATGATGACGCCGCCCTTGAGCATGTCGGCCATGCCGCGCTTGACGCGGTCGGTCGCCACGGCGGTGTTCTGTTCGGAGCCTGCAGAGCTCATGTGTTCGTCCCTCTTTCTGATGGGCGCCGCGGATGCGACGCGAGAGCCCACGCTAGCCCCGAGACGGGCATGAAGGAGACAGATGATCGTCGATGGCAGCTACCGGCCACGGCATGATGGGGCCGACGACGCCAGCCCGAACACGGCTGCTCCGGCAGAAATCAGCGCCACGCGTCGGTGCGACCGAGGCCGTGGACGCGGGTGGCAAACGTGACTTCTTCCGGCAGCTGCGTGCGTCCAGCCAGGTGCAACGCCCGGACGATCGCCTTGGCGCGTACGCGACGTACGTCGCGTACGGCCTCGTTGTGGAATCGGTAGGCGAGTTCGACGCGATCGCATGCGTCCGCGAGACGCTGACGGGCCCCGTCGTCACCCTCCGCGGGCGCGCTGCCTGGGACGTCAGGCACGGTGCTGATCGGGCGGCGCCCAGCTGCTTCCGCCCGCGACGCGGCGCCGTCCGTCGCCGACGCGTCACCCACGACGAGCGCAAGCGTCTGCGTCAGCGCCGTCTCGGCCTGCGCACGCTCGACGGGTACGCCGACCTGTTGCACGTCGTCCGTGATGAGGGCGCCGTCGGCGGCCTGCAGCGAATCGGCCGCCGACGAGGCGAGCAGCAGCGCGCTCGCCGGGTCGAGAGCGGTGGCCTGCGCGTACTCGGCCGCGGCCTCGGCGCGGCGCACGAGCTGCGCGTCGAGCGAGGCCAGCGACCCCTCGACGCGAGCGTGCAGCCGGTCGAGGCGCGCTGCGGTGTAGCTGAGATACCAGGCGAGCGCGAGCAACAGCGCGACGACGACGGCGACGTCGGCCCACACGCCGCTCATGATCGGCGTCCCGCCACCGCGGCGGCCGCGGCATGCGAACTGCGGACCGTCTCGTACGCGGAGATGACCTGCTGCCCGACGGCCGACCAATCGTAGAGCCGCGCGCGCTCTCTCCCGGCCCGGGACAGGGCGTCACGCGCACCGCGGTCAGCGAGCACCCCCGTCACCGCATGCGCCAGCGCCGCCGCGTCGCCGGTGTCGAAGAGGACGCCGCAGCGGCCGTCGTCGAGCACGCGCGCGAAGGCCTCCAGATCGCTGGCGACGACGGGGGCGCCGGCGCTCATCGCCTCGATGAGGATGATCCCGAAGCTCTCGCCACCGATGTTGGGCGCGACATACGCGTCGCACGACGCCAGCAACGACGCCTTCTCGGCGTCGCTGAGCAGCCCGAGGAACTCGACGTGACCCTCAGCCGAGGCGGGCACCTCCCGCCGCGCCGCGTCGACGTCACCCGGCCCCGCGACGAGGACGCGCACCCCGGGGTGCGCCCGGGCGATGAGCGGGACGGCGTCGAGCAGAACGCGCAGGCCCTTGCGCGGCTCCCCCATGCGTCCGAGAAAGGCGATCGTCGGGCGCTCGCCCCCATCCTGCCAGCGCGCCTCGGGGCGAGCCGTCGCGAACCGGTCGACGTAGACGCCGTTCGGCACGAGCGCGGCGTCACCGCCGAGATGGCGCGCGACGGTGTCCCGCGCGGCGCGCGAGACGGCGATGCGCCCGGTGATCTTCTCCAGCGCCGGGCGCAGGAACGGTTGGGCGAGCTGCAGCGCGCGCGAACGCTCGATCGAGGTGTGGAACGTCGCGACGACCGGCCCGTCGTACGTGCGCAGCGCGAGCAGCGACACGCTCGGCGTCATCGGTTCGTGGACGTGCAGGACGTCGAAGTCGCCGCGCTCCACCCAGCGCGCCGTCCGGCTCGCCGCGACCGGACCGAACGCCAGGCGCGCGACGGAACCGTTGTAGCGGATGGGCATCGCTCCCCCGGCACTCGTCACGTACGGCGCACCCGCGTCGTCACCGTCGCTCGGCGCGAGGACGCTGACCTCGTGCCCTTCTGCGAGCAGGTACGTCGCGAGGTCGCGCACGTGCAGCTGCACACCGCCGGGCACGTCGAACGAGTACGGGCTGACGAGGCCGATCCGCACCGCTCAGCCCCGGCGCGCGTCGAGGTCGCGGACGAACACGCGCTGCATCATGTGCCAGTCCTGCGTGTGCTCGCGGATGGCGCCACCGAGCGCGTCGGCGCACGCCTGGACGGCGGTCTGCACGTCGGCGCGGGCATCATCGGTGTGGGCGATGTCGACCGCCGGGTGGAAGCGGATGTCGATGCCCCAGCCGCTGCCGCCGTCGCGCCGGCGGTAGGTGATCGTGATCGGCACGAGTGCCGCACCGGTGCGTCGGGCGATGACGGCGGGGCCGGCAGCGAGGCGGGCCGGCTCGCCGCACAGGTCGACCGTGACGCCGCGGCTCGTGAGGTCGCGATCCGACAGCAGCGGCGCGAACGCACCCGGTTCGCGCACGAGCGTCTCGACCTGGCCGAGGACGTTCTCGCCCTTGGTCAGCGGGATGATCGTCATGCCCAGCTCTTCGCGGAAGTGCAGGAACGCGCGGAAGAGAGCGTCGGGCTCGAGTCGCTCGGCGACCGTCGTCACGTGCGCGAGCTGTGTCGCCGACCAGGCGCCCGCGAGATCCCAGTTGCCGAGGTGGCCGAGGTAGGCGACGACGCTGCGTCCATCGGCGAGCATGCTGCGGGTCGCCTCGAGTTCACCCGAGGTGGTCACCCTCTCGGCGATCTGCTCGCGTGTCAGCGACGGCAGTCGGAACGCCTCGCACCAGTAGCGCAGGTACGAGCGCACGCCGGCGGCGACGAGCGCGTCGAGGGCTGCGTCGTCGAGTTCGGGGCGCGCGATCGCGTAGTTGGAGCGCATCCGCGCGACGCTCGGGCCGCCGCGGCGCGTCGTGACGTCCGCGATGACGTCGAAGAGGCGGTGGGCGGCGCGCTCGGGCAGCGCCCGCACGCCCCACCAGGCGCCCTTGAACGCTGCGACGGTGACGGCGTCGCGGGCGCGCGTCGTCAACCCCTCGGCGGCCACGCGCTCAGCCCTCGAACGGCTTGGCGAGGGCCTGCTTCCGCACCATGAGCATGCGCTGCACGACCGTGATGAACGATGCGACGGCGAGCAGCGTGAGCACGACGGTCAGCACGATCTCGGGCAGGAACCAGCCGACGAGGCCGGTCGTGACGAGCACGGCGACGAGACGGTCGGCGCGCTCGGCGATGCCGACGTTCGCCTGCATGCCGAGACCCTCGGCCCGGGCCTTGGCGTAGGAGACGACCGAGCCGAGCACGAGGCACGCGAGCGCGAGGCACGCCATGAGGAAGTTGTCGCCCTTGCCCGCGTAGTACAGGACGAGGCCGCCGAAGATCGCGGCGTCACCGACGCGGTCGAGCGTCGAGTCGAGGTAGGCACCCCACGTCGACGAGCGGCCCGACAGGCGCGCCATGTTGCCGTCGAGCATGTCCGAGAAGACGAAGACGGTGATGAACAACGTGCCGACGAGGAAGTCGCCGCGCGGATAGAACCACAGTGCACCGAACGCGACACCGACGGTGCCCACGATCGTCACGACGTCGGGGCTGATGCCGAGACGCAGCAGGAGCTGGGCGATGGGCCGGAAGATGGCGGAGAAAAACGCGCGCGCGTACTTGTTGAGCATGGTGGTTCAACTGTAGCGGTTCGATATACCCGTTCGAGGCAGCGCACTGCCCGTGGTGCCCGGTGTCAGTCGTTCGGCCAGTTCGCGACGATGCGCTGACGGCTGTCCTCGAGCAGCACCGGCAGCGCCTTGGTGCGCCCGATGATCGGCATGAAGTTCATGTCGCCACCCCAGCGCGGCACGATGTGCTGATGCAGGTGCGCGGCGACGCCGGCACCTGCGACGTCACCCTGGTTCATCCCGAGGTTGAACCCGCCCGGGTTCGACGCGGCCTTGAGGGCACGCACCCCGGCCTTCGTCAGCTTCATGAACTCCTCGGTCTCGTCGTCGGTGAGGTCGATGTACGAGGCGACGTGACGGTACGGGCACACGAGCAGGTGGCCCGGGTTGTACGGGAACAGGTTCATCACGACGAAACAGTGCTCACCACGGTGGACGATGAGGCCGTCGGCGTCGGTCTTCCTAGGCGACGCGCAGAACGGGCAGCCGTGGCCGGCGTCCTTTGTCGGACGCTCGCCCTCGATGTACGCCATGCGGTGCGGCGTCCACAGCCGCCCGAACCCGTCGGCCTCGCCCGCGAAGGCGCCGGCTTGCTCGATGAGGATGTCGTCCTGCGAATCAGTGTTGAACTCGTCGACCATGGCCCGATCCTAGAGCCCCGCCTGCCTCGACGCAGCGGCCGCGGGTGGGCTCGCGCGCACCATGCACCCCGGGTGAGCGGTCTCAGACCGCCGCGATCTCGCGCAGACGCGCCGGGACAATGGTTCGGTCGGCTTCCCCCGCGTGCGCGACGTCGCCGACACGGCCCGCCAACGTCCGCGCGACCTCGGCCGCGTCGCCGTCACCGACGACGGCGACGATGCTCGCCAGCCCGGCGAGGCCCGTGACGGCGTCCTCGAGGTCGAGCCAGTCGTCGTCATCGAGGCCGGCCGCCGCCCCCGGCCATGCGACCGAGGCGGCCATGACGCCGTCACGAGCCCACTGCTCGACAGCGTCGCGCGCGAGGGCGCCGTCAGCACCGAGGTGCAGGACGACGGCGTTCGCGACCGGTTTGGACGGGCAGGCGATGCAGCGCTCGCGCTGATCGAGCGCCCAGATGACGTCGTCGCTCATGACGCACGCTCCGCATCGCGGCGGGCGTCGAGGCCGAACGGCGCCACACGCTGCATGTGACGTTCGTCCGGCGGGCCGAAGCCGGCCCGTTCGTACAGCCTGCGGGCACGCGGACGGGCGTTGAGCATCATTCGCGCGACGTCGTGCGCGTCGGCCCAGGCGTCGACGATCCGCAGCATCCGCTCGGCCAGGCCCTGGCCGCGCGCCGACGGCGTGACGAAGACGACCGCGATGTAGAGCGACGGCTGCGCCGGCCGAGCCAGCGCCGGGGGCCGGTGCACGAGCGACGTCTGCACCATGCCGAGAGCCGTCCCGTCAGCACTCGAGGCGAGCCACGTCGGCAGATCGTCGTAGTGCGCGAGCCAGTGATCGGCATACTCGGTGATGAAGCCGGAGCGGTTGCTCTCCCCCGCCTCGAGGTCCATCTGCAGACGCAGCGCCGCGCAGGCGAACGCGTCTTCGCGGCGCGCGCGGACGATCGTCGGTGTCATGGCAACAGTCAAGCACGGCATGAGGGTCGTCGCCCGTAGGCGCGTCGCGTCAGCACGGGGCCGCGACCGGAATGTGAGACAGCATTCCCGCCTGATGACACCACCCGGCCTAGAGTGGCCGCAGGTCACGAGCGCCAGCGTCAAACCCCGGTTTGCTGGCCGGCAACCCTCCCACCGCGGCGGGGTGCTCCGGGTGACGACCTGGCCCGGCGCCGAGCGCGTCCGGGCAAGCGCGGAGGGATTCCCCTTCGGGCACCACACGTACGGTGCGCCGCCCGTGCGTCCACGCACTCCTCAAGAGGGACATCATCATGAGCTCCGAGAACTGGGCCTTCGAGACCAAGCAGATCCACGTCGGCCAGAACGTCGACGGCGACACCGGCGCCCGGGCGCTGCCGATCTACCAGACGACGTCGTTCGTCTTCGACTCCGCCGAGACCGCGGCCAACCGCTTCGGCCTGTCGGATCTCGGCCCCATCTACACGCGCATCGGCAACCCGACGGCGCAGGCGGTCGAAGACCGCATCGCCGCGCTGGAGGGCGGCGTCGGCGCGTTGCTGCTCGCGTCGGGTCAGGCGGCGACGACGTTCGCCATCCTCAACGTCGCTCAGGCCGGCGACCACATCGTCGCCTCGTCCGCGCTGTACGGCGGCACGTACAACCTGCTGAAGTACACGCTCAAGCGACTCGGCGTCGAGACGACGTTCATCGACAACATCAACGATCTCGACGAGTGGCGCGGCGCCATCCGCGACAACACGAAGCTGCTGTTCGGCGAGACGCTGAGCAACCCCGACCAGAAGGTGCTCGACGTGCGCGGCCTCGCCGACATCGCGCATGACGCCGGGGTGCCGCTGTTCGTCGACAACACCGTCGCGACGCCGTACCTGCTGCGCCCGATCGAGCATGGCGCGGACGTCGTCATCCACTCCGCGACGAAGTACCTCGGGGGGCACGGGACGTCGATCGCCGGCGTGCTCGTCGACGCCGGCACGTTCGACTACGCCGCCGACCCGGCGAAGTTCCCGCAGTTCAACGAGCCGTCGGAGAGCTACCACGGTCTCGCGTTCGCCCGCGACCTCGGCGTCGGATCGCCGCTCGGCGCGAACCTCGCCTTCATCCTCAAGGCGCGCGTCGAACTGCTGCGCGACCTCGGCGCGGCCGTCTCCCCGTTCAACGCGTTCCTCATCGCGCAAGGCCTCGAGACGTTGTCGCTGCGTGTGGAGCGACACGTGGAGAACGCGAAGAAGGTCGTCGAGTTCCTGAAGTCGCAGCCGCAGGTCGAGACGTTGTTCTACGCCTCCGACCCGTCGAGCCCCTACAAGGAACTCGCCGACCGCTACCTGCCCGCCGGCTCCGGCGCCGTGCTGTCGTTCGAGATCGCCGGTGGCGTCGAGGCGGGCAAGAAGTTCGTCGACGCCCTCGAACTGCACTCGCACGTCGCGAACATCGGTGACGTCCGTTCCCTCGCCATCCATCCTGCGTCGACGACGCACTCCCAGGGCAGCGACGAGGACCGCCGCGGCGCCGGCGTGACGCCCGGCCTCGTGCGGTTGAGCGTCGGCATCGAGAACTCCGCCGACATCATCGCCGACCTCGAGAAGGGCTTCGCCGCAGCGAAATGACCATGCGCTGAGGTGGGTCCCCGCGACGGGTGACGCAGCCGGGTTTCGTACCCCGAGCGTGGTCATCCGGCCGTGTCGAACGCCGGCCTTCGGGTGCACATGCCAACACACGAGCGCGCCCCCGAACCGCGAGGTTCGGGGGCGCGCGTCGTCGTCGCGGCAGGAGTCAGCCGGCCGTCGGGTCAGTGTTCTGACGTTCGGTGATGACGCGGGTGATCTCGGCGATCGCGTCGGCCACCGGCACGCCGTTCTTCTGCGACCCGTCGCGGAAACGGAACGAGACGGCGCCGTTGTCGCGGTCCTCTTCACCGGCGATCAGGATGAACGGCGCCTTCGACTTGGACGCGTTGCGGATCTTCTTCGGGAAGCGGTCGTCGCTCATGTCGACCTCGACACGCACGCCGGCTTCGCGCAGCTTGATCGCGACGTCCTGCAGGTAGTCGTAGTACTCCTCCGCGACGGGCACAGCGAGCACCTGAACCGGCGCGAGCCACGCCGGGAACGCGCCCGCGTAGTGCTCGACGAGCACGCCGAGGAAGCGTTCGATCGAGCCGAACTTCGCCGAGTGGATCATGACGGGCTGCTGGCGCGAACCGTCCGCCGCCTGGTACTCGAGGCCGAAACGAGCGGGCTGGTTGAAGTCGTACTGGATCGTCGACATCTGCCAGGTACGGCCGATGGCGTCGCGCGCCTGCACGGAGATCTTCGGGCCGTAGAACGCGGCACCGCCCGGGTCCGGCACGAGCTCGAGGCCGGACTCGAGCGCGACGTCCGACAGCACCTTCGTCGCGATGTCCCACTGTTCGTCGGTGCCGATGAACTTGTCCTTCTTGTCCCCGTCGACGTCGCGCGTCGAGAGCTCGAGGTAGAAGTCGTTCATGCCGAAGTCGCGCAGTAGGCCGAGGATGAAGTCGAGCAGGTGCTTGATCTCTCCCGGCGCCTGTTCGGGCGTGACGTAGCTGTGCGAGTCGTCCTGGGTGATCATGCGCACGCGCGTCAGACCGGAGAGCACGCCCGACTTCTCGTCGCGGTACACCGTGCCGAACTCGAAGAAGCGCAGCGGCAGCTCACGGTAGGAGCGCCCACGCGAACGGAAGATCTCGTTGTGCATCGGGCAGTTCATCGCCTTGAGGCGGTAGTTCTGCCCGTCGACGTCGAGGGGCGGGAACATCCCGTCCGCGTAGTACGGCAGGTGACCCGAGGTGTAGAAGAGGTCTTCCTTCGCAATGTGCGGCGTGCCGACGTAGGAGAAGCCCTCCTCGATGTGACGGCGGCGGACGTAGTCCTCCATCTCACGCTTGATGATGCCGCCCTTGGGGTGGAACACCGGCAGGCCGGGGCCGATGTTCTCGGGGAAGCTGAACAGGTCGAGCTCGGCGCCGAGCTTGCGGTGGTCGCGCTTCTCGGCCTCGGCGAGGCGCTCGAGGTAGGCCTTCAGCTCGTCCTTCGTCGGCCACGCAGTGCCGTAGATGCGCTGCAGCTGCGGGTTCTTCTCGCTGCCGCGCCAGTACGCGGCGGCCGAACGCATGAGCTTGAACGCGTTGCCGAGCACCTTCGTCGACGGCACGTGCGGGCCGCGGCACAGGTCGCCCCAGGCGACGGTGCCGTCGCGGCGGACGTTGTCGTAGATCGTCAGCTCACCGCCACCGACCTCGGCCTCCGCGCCCTCGGCCGCATTCGCAGCGTTGCCCTTGAGGCCGATGAGCTCGCACTTGTAGGGCTCGTGCGCCAGTTCTTCGAGGCCCTCGGCGTCGGTGATGACGCGGCGGTTGAACGTCTGGCCCTCGTTGACGATCCTCTGCATCGCCTTCTCGAGCTTCTTGAGGTCGTCGGGCGTGAACGCCTCGGCGACGTCGAAGTCGTAGTAGAAACCGTCGGTGACGGGCGGTCCGATGCCGAGCTTCGCGCTCGGGTTGATCTGCTGCACCGCCTGCGCGAGCACGTGGGCCGCGGAGTGACGCAGGACGGCGAGGCCCTCGGGGTCCTGCGCGGTGACGGGCTCGACGGACGCGCCATCCGGGATCTCGCGGAACAGGTCGCGCAGTTCACCGTCGATGCGCATGACGAGGACGGCCTTGTCGCCGCCGAACAGGTCCGTGCCCGTCGTGCCCTGCTCGACCTCGCGTGGTTCGCCGTTGACGGTCAGGGTGATGTTCTCGGACACGGCTGTGCTCCTTGTTCGTGACGTGCAGACTCGGCCGCACACGTACGAATGGCACGGCCCGTGCCGCCAAGGCTACCGGGTGCCCCCCACCACCCCACGCCGAGCCGCCGGCACCACCCAGGCGTGACGTTGGTCGCCCGCGGTGATGCGAGGCGGCTGTTGCTGAGGATCTCCTACGAATGTGGACGTAGATCGCCGATGTGGACGAAAATCGCAGGTGGGTCAGGGGCCCGTACTCATCTGCGATTTGCGTCCACATTCGCGATTCCTCTACACCTCGGCGAGCGGCGTCCACACTCGCGAGGTTCGGCCGCCACTACCAACCTGGGTGACGGTCGTCGACGGCGCCGTGTCCAGCCGACGACCACATTGCCGTCCGGACGCGACGAGGCCGCCCACCATCCAGTGGGCGGCCTCCTCGATCGCGCCGAGCGTGCAACCTTCCTCGACCGATGCCGAGGTCTTGGTCGATCAGCGCCGATGTCCTGGTCGATCGGCGCCGACGTCTCGGGAGGTCAGTCGGTGCCGAACTCCATCGCCGCTTCGTCGAGTGCGAGAGCGTCGGCGTCGACGTTCGGGTTCGACGCGATCTGCTGCGCGCCACCGGGCTCGAGCTGGCCGACGAGGTCGGTCTGCGCCTTGCCCAGCCCGCCGCGTGCGGCGTAGAACTCGAGCTTGCCACGCGTGTCGGCGATGTCGAGGTTGCGCATCGTCAGCTGCCCGATGCGGTCGACGGGGCCGAATGCGGCGTTCTCGGTGCGCTCCATGGACAGCTTGTCGGGGTGGTAGGAGAAGTTGTCGCCCTGGGTGTCGACGATCGAGTAATCCTCGCCGCGACGAAGGCGCAGCGTCACCTCACCCGTGACGGCGGACGCCACCCAACGCAGCAGACCCTCGCGGATCATGAGCGACTGCGGGTCGAACCAGCGTCCTTCGTACAGCAGCCGCCCGAGGCGCCGTCCGTCGTTGTGGTACGCGGCGATGGTGTCCTCGTTGTGGACGGCGTTGAGCAGCCGTTCGTAGGCGATGAACAGCAGCGCCATGCCGGGCGCCTCGTAGATGCCGCGCGACTTGGCCTCGATGATGCGGTTCTCGATCTGGTCGCTCATGCCGAGCCCGTGGCGTCCGCCGACGGCGTTGGCCTCCTGGAACAGGGCGACGACGTCGCCGCCGAAGTCGTCACCGTTGATCGCGACGGGCAGCCCCGATTCGAAGCGGATGACGACGTCCTCGGTGTCGATCTTCACCGCGTCGTCCCAGTACGCGACACCCATGATCGGCTTGACGATCTCCATCGACTCGTCGAGGTGCTCGAGCGTCTTCGCCTCGTGCGTCGCGCCGAGGATGTTGGCGTCCGTCGAGTAGGCCTTCTCCGCCGAGTCGCGGTAGGGCAGATCGTGCGCCGTCAGCCATTCGGACATCTCCTGGCGCCCACCCAGTTCGCTGACGAAGTCGGCGTCGAGCCACGGCTTGTAGATGCGCAGGCCCGGGTTGGCGAGCAGACCGTAGCGGTAGAAACGCTCGATGTCGTTGCCCTTGAACGTCGAGCCGTCGCCCCAGATCGACACGCCGTCGGCCTGCATGGCGCGCACGAGCAGCGTGCCCGTGACGGCGCGACCCAGCGGCGTCGTGTTGAAGTACGTGCGCCCGCCGGAGCGGATGTGGAACGCGCCGCACGCAATGGCGGCGAGACCCTCCTCGACGAGCGCCTTCTTGCAGTCGACGAGACGCGACAGTTCGGCGCCGTACTGGCCGGCACGGCCCGGGATGCCTTCGATGTCGTCCTCGTCGTACTGGCCGAGGTCGGCGGTGTAGGTGCAGGGGACGGCGCCCTTGTCGCGCATCCAGGCGACGGCCACGGAGGTGTCGAGGCCACCGGAGAAGGCGATGCCGACGCGTTCGCCGACGGGCAGGGAAGTCAAGACCTTGGACATGCCTTCAGAATACCCCGACTGAGTAGTTATGCCAAAACAGTGCATAACTACTCAGTCGGCAGGCCTGGGGAGGCGGGACGACGCGCCGGCGCCCCGCAGCGCGAGCCTGGCACCCACGTGTGCACCGACCCGACTACCCGACCTAGGCGCGCCATCGATCGCTCAGCCGCCGATGGCGCTCATCGGCCGCGGCGGCTGGAGGAATCCGGGTTCGTCGATGCCGTGGCCGGGTTGCTTGCCGGCGAGGCAGGCTCGGATGCGGGCGCGGACATCGGCGTCCGTGCCACCGCTGCGCAGCACCGAGCGCACGTCGGTCTCGCCGCGCGCGAACAGGCACGAGCGCAGCTGGCCGTCGGAGGTGAGCCGCAGCCGGTCGCACGCGCCGCAGAACGGCATCGTCACGCTCGCAATGATGCCGACGCGGCCCGGGCCTCCGTCGACCTCGTACAGCTCGGCCGGGGCGGCGCCGCGTCCGGGCAGCGCGTCCAGTGAGTGCGTGCGACGCAGCAGGGCGAGCGTCTCGGCAGCTGTCACCATCTCGGCGCGGTTCCACACGTGCCCGCCGTCGAGCGGCATCTGTTCGATGAAACGCAGTTCGTGCCCCTCAGCGAGGGCCCAGTCGAGCAGTGCGGGCGCCTCGTCGTCGTTGACGCCGCGCAGCAGCACCGTGTTGATCTTGATCGGCGCGAAACCGGCGCAGCGCGCCGCGTCGAGACCGGTCATGACGTCGTCGAGTCGATCCCGACGGGTCATGGTCGCGAAACGCGAGGGCGAGAGCGTGTCGAGGCTGACGTTGAGTCGCGCCAGGCCCGCGTCGCGCAACGGTTTCGCCAACTGCGCGAGCCGAACGGCGTTCGTCGTCATCGACAACTCGGGGCGCCCACCCGGCCCCTCGAGTGCCGCCAGGCGTTCGACGAGGTCGACGATGTCGGGGCGCAGCAGCGGTTCGCCGCCCGTGAGGCGGATCTCGTCGATGCCGGCCTCGACGGCGATGCGAGCCACCGTGACGATCTCGTCGCTCGCCAACAACGTGTCGCGCGGTGCGAGCGGCACACCCTCGGCGGGCATGCAGTAGGTGCAACGCAGATTGCACTTGTCGGTCAGCGAGATGCGTAGGTCACGATGCACCCGCCCGAACGGGTCGACGAGCGGACCGTCATCCGAAACGCCTGCAGCGGTGGAGATTTCGCCGCGCAGGGCACGGCGCACGCGGGGTGTCGGCAGGTCGATCATGACGGCAGCCCGGACCACACCGCGCTGCCGTCGCGCAGGTGTTGCTGCTTCCACAGCGGGACGTCGTGCTTGATGCGGTCGACCAGTTCGCCGCACACCGTGAACGCCAGCGCACGATGCGGCGAGCTGACGGCGGCGACGATGGCGCTCTCCCCCACCGCGACACGTCCGATGCGGTGGCTGACCGCCACGCGTGTCTCACCGTCCGGATCCAGCTGCGTGACGACGGCCTCCGCCACCTCGCGCAACGTCGCCGCGGCGCTCGGGTGCGCGGTGTAATCGAGCGCGACGACCTCGCCGTCAGCCTCCGGGTCGTGGTTGCGTACCGTCCCGACGAACGTCACGCACGCGCCCTGACGTGCGTCGTCGACGGCGCACGCGTGGGCGTCGACGTCGAGGTGCGAGTCGGTGACGGCGGCGAGCAGGACGGGCATGGGCGCTCCTTCCATCGGTGGCCCAGCGGTGTCCGCGGGACGCAAAAAACGCGGAATCCGATGATTCCGCGTCCTGATGGTGGATGTAAAGGGACTCGAACCCCTGACCTCTCGCGTGTGAAGCGAACGCTCTAACCAACTGAGCTATACATCCGTGTGGTGCGCGGGAAACACTAGCCCACGGCGTCGATGAACACCAAACGGGCCGGCGCGTCAGCCGCCGAGCCCCGGCACGTGGTCGAGCCAGTTCTCAGCGAAGTCCGGCAACCATCCCGGCACTCCGGAGACCACGAACATCGCCCAGAAGATGGCGACGACGAGCGCGAACGTCGCGAGACCGGCCAGCGCCTGCGCCCACCAGCCCTTGCGTTCGAGCCAGTCCCACCACGCTTGCACCTTCGCGCGCACCCAGCCGAGCAGCCGCTGCGCGCGCTCGAACTCGCTCGCCCAGATGCCGAGGCCGAGGAAGATGACGAGCCAGCCCGGCCCCGGAAACGGCAGCAGCACGATGCCCACGATGACGACGATTGCGCCGAGCACACCGACGCCGATGCGGTACAGTCGCGCGCTCTTCGGGTTGGCGCGGATGCGTCGACGCCACTCCCAGTCGTGCTCCTCGCCCTGCCCGGGCTCTCGAGAATCGCGGGAATCAGCGTCGCGGGCGGAGGTCGTCGAGCTCATGACAGCCAAGCCTAACGGGGGGCGCCTGAGCCGACCATTCCAACGCCGCGCGCGGGAGACTTCACGGCCGGGCGTGAGCCGACGTCAACCGCCACGACATTGCGCCGTCCCGTGTCGAGGGAACCCCGCGCCGAGGCAAACCCGACGGGAACACGCCGTCAGCCGAGCAGCTCGCCCTGACGCTCGGCGAAGATCGCCGCGATGCGCGACGTCATGGGTCCGGGGGTGCCCTCGTCGCACAGCGCCCGGTCGTTGATGGCGTGCACGCCCTGCACGTCGCGTGTCGAGGAGGTGACGAACGCCTCGTCGCATTCGTCGAGCACGTCGAAGCTCAGGTGTTCCTCGGCGATCTCGACGCCGGCCTCGCGCGCCCACTCGATCGTCAGCGCGCGCGTGATGCCGGCGAGCGGGCCGTCCTCGAGCGGCGGCGTGACGACGCGCTCACCGAGCACGACGAAGATATTCGAGCCGGTGCCCTCGCACAGGTTGCCGAGCGTGTTCGAGAAGATCGCCTCGCTCGCGCCGGCCTCCTTGGCCGCGGCGAGCGCGACGACGTTCTCCGCGTACGACGTCGTCTTCAACCCGGCGACGGCCGAGTTCTCGTTGCGCGTCCAGCGCACCGTCGCGACCTTCGTCGTCGGCGCGGGTCGCGGCACGGCGCCCGCCGTCACGATGTACGTCTGCGGGGCGTCGCCGCGATCCGAACCGAGTGGGCCGACGCCGCCGGTCACGGTGTAGCGCAGGCGCCCGAAGTCGATGTGCTCACCCTCGAGCACGGCCTTGACGCCCTCGTCGACGCGGTCGCGATCGAGCTTCGGCAGGCCGAGGCCGGCGAGGCTGCGATCCATCCGATCATGATGACGCGACAACGCGAACACGCGGCCGCCGTCGATCTTGGCGGTCTCGAACACGCCGTCGCCGACGGTGATGCCGTGGTCGATCGGTGAGATGGCCGCGCCCTCGTCGACGCGGCGACCGTCGACCCAGATCCGGATGCTCATGGTGTCTCCTCCAGTGCCGCGCCCCGCGCGATGGCGAGCAGGCGATGTGCCTTCAGTTCGGTCTCATCCCATTCTGCCGTAGGCACCGAATCCCACGTGATCCCGGCGCCCACCCCGAAGTGGGTCGACGGAGACGATATCCCGTGCCCGTTCGCGGCCGCAGCCCCACCCCCGGCGGGTTTCTGCCAGAACGTACGGATGCCGACGGCCAGCTCCGCGGCGCCCCGATCGGCGTCGATCCACCCGATGGCGCCGCAGTACGGCCCGCGCGCCCCCACCTCGAGTGATTCGATGACGTCGAGAGCCCGCCGTTTCGGGGTGCCCGACACCGAGCCGGGCGGCCCCGTCGCGCTGAGCAGCCGCGCCCACGTCACGTCGTCACAGACCTCGCCCCACACCGTCGAGACGAGGTGGACGAGGCCGGGGTGCTGTTGCATCTCGAGCAGCGGATCGACGCGCACCGAGCCGGGCACACAGACACGTTGCAGGTCGTTGCGCACGAGGTCGGTGATCATGACGTTCTCCGTCACGTCCTTCGCGAGCATCGTCTCCGGACACGTCGACGTGCCCTTGATCGGCGCGGAACTGATGACGGCGCCCTCGCGCGCGAGGTACATCTCCGGCGAGGCGCTGACGATCTGCGGCAGGCCCGCGATGTCGATACGCGCGGCGTGACGCGCCGGGTTGTGGGCGAGCACGCCGCGGAACAGGACGTCGAGGTCGAGCGCGGCGTCCGTCGTCAGCGTCCGACAGAGGTTGACCTGGTACACGTCGCCGGCCGCGATGTGCTCGCGGATCCGTTCGACGCCGTCGCAGTAGGCGTCGCGCGACAGCGACGATCGCCATTCGACGTGACATTCCGCGGGCCTTGACGGCGGCTCGGCCAGGGCCGCACTCCCCCGCCACGGCTGCGTCGGGTGCCACACCACCGATCGCATGCGCGCGGCCAACAGCTCGCCCTCGAACGTCTGCACGACGACATGGAAACCGTGCTCGAGATCGTCGGGATCCGACGTCACCGCCTCGACGTCCCACGCCGTGACGTCGCGAAAGAGCGCACGATCCGTGCTGGCGGCGAGAGCGTCGATCACGAGAGGCCACAGTAGTCCGGCCGCGTCCCGCGCAGGCGGATGCGCCGCAGCGGATGAGCCCGGCCACGTGGCGACCTACCGAGGACGCACGCCCTCTGCCCGGACGCGGGTCACGGTCACGGATTCGCGGCGAGGAAAACGTACGCGAACAGCAGCACGAGCAGGATCCACCCGGAGAACCGCGTCGCGCGGCCCTGGACGATCGTCAGGATGCCGACGACGAGGCTGAGCACGAGCAGCACGATGTGCATGCTGCCGAGGCCCAGTTCAAGCGGTGACGACAGGAACGGCGACAGCGCCGCGAGCGTCGGGATCGTCAGGCCGATGCTCGCCATCGCCGAGCCGTACGCGAGATTGAGGCTGTTCTGAACGCGTCCAGCGCGCGCGTACTTCGCGGCGGCGAGCGTCTCCGGCAGCAGCACGACGAGGGCGATGACGACGCCGACGAAGCTCTGCGGGAAGCCCGCGGCGTCGACGGCCTGTTCGATCGACGGCGACAGCACCTTCGCCAGACCGACGACAGCGACGAGCGCCACGACGAGCAGGCCCAGGCTGACGAGCGCGGCGCGCGTCGACGGGGCCGGGCCGTGGGCGTCCTCGTCTCCCTCGTCGTCGAGCGGCTTGCCGGCGCGGTCGACGGGCACGAAGAAGTCGCGGTGACGCACCGTCTGGGTGAGGACGAACATCGCGTACACACCGATCGAGCTGATCGCGGCGAACGCGAGCTGCGACGGCGAGAACTCCGGCCCGCTGCGGGCCGAGGTGAACGTCGGCAGCACGAGGCACAGCCCCGCGACGGTGACGACGCCCGCCAACGCGGCCGCCGACCCTTCCGGGTTGAAGCGTGCCAACCCGCGGCGCCCCGCGCCGAGGAAGATGCACAGACCGGCGATGCCGTTGATCGTGATCATGAGCGCCGCGAACACCGTGTCGCGCGCAAGCGTCTCGACGCCGTCCTTGCCGGAGGCCATGAGGGTGACGATGAGCCCCACCTCGATGACGGTGACGGCGACCGCGAGGACGATCGAACCGAGCGGCTCGCCCACCTTTGCGGCGATGACCTCGGCGTGGTGGACGGCGGCGAGAACAGCTCCGAACAACGCCGCGGTGACGAGGACGGCGACGATGCCCGGCAGGCTGCGTCCCCATGTGGCCGCGAGGACGACGGCTCCGAGGATCGGAGCCCACGTCGTCCACTGGGCGATTCCTGGTCGGTGCGTGGCTTCGGCGCTCATGCGCTCCCCTTGGATCGTGCGGCGGTCACGGACGCTGCGTGCTCGGCCCCTGCCTGAGGGAGACGGTTCCTGCGAGAGCGAGCCTCGATCAGTCTTGGCCGAATGTGCATCAAGGCCTCCGGCGACACGCCGAAGGCCTTGATGTGATGGTGGGCGATACTGGGTTTGAACCAGTGACCTCTTCCGTGTCAAGGAAGCGCGCTACCGCTGCGCCAATCGCCCCAGATATGGGAATGGAGCGGACAACCGGGCTCGAACCGGCGACCTCAACCTTGGCAAGGTTGCGCTCTACCAACTGAGCTATGTCCGCCTGTTTCCTCGGGCTTTCCGCCCTCGGCAACGACGAGAACGTTACCCGGATCATCGCGTGTTCACCAAATCGGCATCGCCGAGTCGACGGGGATCGGCGGCCCGCCCACGCCGATCGACGAGTGCGCGATCGCGACGACGGATGTCGCTGGCTTCACGCCGACTGTGCCTCATCACGGCCGTGCGTACTTGACCTGGCTCATCGCGCCGCTGCTCGATCCGCAGCTGCATCCGTGGACCGTCGTACGCCTCGGCGTACTTCGTCTCCGGACGCCCAGCCGCGACGCTCCTGCGCACCACCGACGGCCTCTCGGGGGTGCTGCTCGTCGTCATCTCCGCGCTGTCCTACGCCCGCCTGCGCATCGTGTGGCGGGGGCTGCGCCTCGACCACGACGCCGCAGCGGCCGTCGGTCACGTCTCGACCCGCCGTCGCGAACGCGTCGCCGTGCGGACGTGGTGCGCCGCCACGATGCGGGCCGCATCGATTCGCCGGGCCGGGCCACCGCCGGGCGTCCGATTCGTCCTCGGCCTCCCCTGCTGAGCCGTTTCCCGGCGCGCTTCGCAGATGATCAGCGTGACGGGCCGCGCGACGCGCGTTCTCGACGCAGGCGACGGGCCCGCGCTCGCCTGCTCCCCCGGCATCGCGTCGTTCGTGTGGGACTGGGCGCCTGTCGCGCAATGCTTGTCGGCCACCCATCGCGTCGTCGTCGTCGAACGTCCCGCCGACGAGCGACTTGGCACCGGGCACCTTGACGCCGAACGCCTTGATGTCGAGCACCCTGGAGCCGCCGCACGTCCTGATGCCGCACGTCCCGATGTCGAACGCGCGGACGCCGACCGTCCCCAAGAACAGAAACGGCCGGCGCGCCGGCCATGCTCGAGGACGACGCAGCGCACCTGCTGAACGCGCTCGACGCGCTGGGCGTGCCGGGCCCTGTCACATTCGTCGGTCATTCCTTCGGGGCTGTCGTGGCGGAAGCCGCGGCGCGCATGACCCCGGAGCGGGCCGCGGCCCTCGTCCTGCTCGACGGGTCACTCGCCGAGGACGGCTCCGCCGAGCCCGAGACGCCTCGATCGGGCCGACGCGCACGACTCCTGGTGGCGGCCCTGCGAAGCCGCCCGGCCGTCGCTGCCTGGCGGGTCTGCGGCCCCACGATTCTCACGCTGACGGTGCCCGCGCGTCGTTCACTCGCGCGATCGGTCCCCGGCCTGCGCGACGAGATGGCGTCGATCAGCGTGCTCGAGACCTGTCTTCACGAATTGTCGGCATATTCGTCCTGCGTTCGTCAGCTGCATGCGCTGCGCACGACGTCACCGCTGACGCCGCAGTTGCCGACGCTCGTCGTCGCCGCCAACGGGCGCCTGCAGCGACGCACGCCAACCCGTTGGGTGCGCGCCGTGCTGCGCCAGGCGCGCGAAATCGCCGCCGATGCAGACGTGCGGAAGGCCGTCCTCGAGCGATCCGGCCATTTCGTCATGCTCGACCGCCCTCAGCGCATGGCCGACCTCATCCTCACGCTCGGATCCCGCTGACGGCGGCGCACCGCGACGCTCCGGCGGCCTCGCACTCTGCGTCCGCTCGATCAGGCGCCGGGCTCGTCGACGACGCCGTCGTCGAAACCCGCCGCGTCGCGACCGTCCGTGAAGTGCAGCGCAGCCTCTTCAGCGCTCGAGGCGCCACCCGCGAAACCGTCGTCCTCGGCGACGAGTTCGGATTCGCGATCCTCCGCCAGGCCCTCGTCGGGGGCGACGACGCGGCCGACGCGCGTGTCGTCGAACTCGTCGTCAGGTGACGGAACGCCGTCGGGGTTGCCGTACGCCGAGTCGGGGTCGACGTCGGGCACCTCCTCCTCGAGGCGCTCGTCGAGGGTCTCGTGCTCGTTCTCCCAGCGCTCGACGTTCGGCTCGCGCTCCGGCGTCGTGAACCCCTGGTCGAGCATGTTCTCGTACGTCTCGCCCGTGACGTCGTCGGCGGCCTGGGCCTGATCCGCGTAGCCGTCCATGGAGCCGAGGTCGAAGTTCGATTCATTCGTCATGACGCCATCATGCGCACATGAGCCGCACCAAGGAAAGCCGGCAGGCCCGCTGCACTTCGGTCGACGGCCCCGCCCGCATGCGCCGCTCGACTTTGCCCCACAACGCGTCATCCATGATGCGTTTCCGGGCGATGGCCGCCGGGCCCCGCACCCACGGCGTCCCCCGCACACCGGCCCGGGATCTCTCGCCCAGCCGGCAGCTGGCAGCCTGCAGCGGAACAGCCACGATGCTCCCGACGGCCGGGCCGTGGGAGCATCGTGGCTGTGTTCTGTTCTGGTGGGCGATACTGGGTTTGAACCAGTGACCTCTTCCGTGTCAAGGAAGCGCGCTACCGCTGCGCCAATCGCCCGAGGTGGAGACGGGATTTGAACCCGTGTAGACGGCTTTGCAGGCCGTTGCCTCGCCTCTCGGCCACTCCACCGAACACGGTTCGCACCGTGCGTGTCCAAGAAGACACAGAGCGGACAACCGGGCTCGAACCGGCGACCTCAACCTTGGCAAGGTTGCGCTCTACCAACTGAGCTATGTCCGCCTGCTACTGCGCTGTCGCGCTGCAACGAGAGGAAACACTAACCGATGCTCACGTTCACGCGCAACGTGGGCGGCGCGGATGCCGCGTCACGCGCTGCGACGCTGCGCCACGTCGTCGGGGCGAGCAGACTCGGCGGCGGCTTCGCCCTGCGTCACCACGCCACCGTCGGGCCGCGCCCCACGATCCACCACGGCAGCTCGCTCGCCGTACGGGCGCCCATGCCTGGCGCCGGCCGACGTCTCGTTCTCCTGGTCGTACGGGGCGTCGTCGCCCGCCCGTGAACGCACCTTGGCCACCTGTTCCTCGATGAGCCCACGCGTCCGCGCACGCACTCCGACGGGCGCGGCGGCGACGGGCCACAGCCGCGCGACGGCACTGTTGAGCGCGGCACCGATGAGCACGGCGATCGACAACGAGTACAGCCAGATCAGCGCGATGATCGCTGCCGCGAGCGGGCCGTAGATCGAGATGCCGCCGACGGACGCCGACAACCAACTGCGCAGGAACAGCGAGATGATGACCCAGGCGATGAGGGTGAATCCGGCGCCGGGCAGGTCGCGCACCCATGGCGTGCGCACAGGTGTCGCGATGTAATAGAGCGTCGCGAACCCGACGATCGTGATGGCGCCGACGACGGGCCAGTACAGCGTCAGCAGGAACAGCAGACCGGGCGGCAGCATGCGTCCAAGCAGATCCGGGCCGATGACGATGAGTGGCAGCACGGCGCCGATGAACAGCAACGAGACGAAGTACAACGTCACCGACAGCGCACGGGCGCGCACGATGCCGCGCACGCCGCCCTGGCCGTACATGATCGAGATGGTGTCGACGATGACGTTGATCATCCGCGAACCGGACCACAGCGACAGCAGGAAGCCGATGGAGACGACGTCGGGGCGTCCGCCCTCGAGCGCGTCGTGCAGCGTCGGCATGACGACGTTCTGCAGCGCCTCCCCCGACAGGATCCCCTCGAGGTAGCGCTCGATCGAGCGGACGATGTCGTCCACGGTACGTCCGCCGAGGGCGCCGCCGACGTAGCCCATGACGCCGAGCAGGCCGTAGACGAGCGGCGGGAAGGACAGCAACGCGAAGAAACCCGCCTCGGAGGCGAGGCCGGTGACGCGGTAGCGCATGCACTGACGCAGCGTCTCGAGCACGAGGCGGCACACGGCGTAGAGGCCGGGCACGCGGCGCGCCACGCGGCGGGCGCGGGTACGCAGCATCGACGGTTGATCCTGCTCCGCCTGCTCGCTCACCCGAGCACGTTAGCGGCGTTCGTCGCGGAAGGCGGGGAGGCTCGCCGCAGCCGTGTCCACGCCCGAACCGGCGTGCGACGAGCGCGTCCTACTTCATGGTTAGGTAGACGCCATGGATATCTGGCCGGGCAAGCCCTACCCCCTCGGTGCCACGTTCGACGGCACCGGCGTCAACTTCGCAATCTTCTCGGAAGCGGCCGAGAAGGTCTTCCTCTGCTTGGTCGACGACGACATGGTCGAGACGCGCATCGAGCTGACGGAGGTCGACGGCCACGTCTGGCATGGTTACGTGCCGAGCGTGCAGCCCGGTCAGCGGTACGGCTACCGCGTCGAGGGCCCGTACGACCCCGAGAACGGGCAGCGTTGCAACGTCAACAAGCTGTTGCTCGACCCGTACGCGAAGGCGATCGAGGGTCAGATCGACGGCGACGAGTCTTTGTTCAGCTACTACTTCCTCGAGCAGGACAAGCGCAACGACGACGACTCGCTCGCTCACACGATGCTGAGCGTCGTCATCAACCCCTACTTCGACTGGGGTCACGACCACCCGCCGCAGCACGAGTACCACCAGAGCGTCATCTACGAGGCGCACGTCAAGGGTCTGACGATGACGCACCCGGACGTGCCGGAGGAGATCCGTGGCACGTACGCCGCGATCGGTCACCCCGCGATCGTGCAGCACCTCGTCGACCTCGGCGTGACGGCGATCGAGCTCATGCCGGTGCACCAGTTCGTGCAGGACACGACGCTCGTCGAGAAGGGCCTGACGAACTACTGGGGTTACAACACGATCGGCTTCCTCGCGCCGCACAACGCGTACTCGGCGAGTGGCGAACGCGGTCAGCAGGTCACCGAGTTCAAGGCGATGGTCAAGGCACTGCACGAGGCGGGCATCGAGGTCATCCTCGACGTCGTCTACAACCACACCGCCGAGGGCAACGAGAACGGCCCGACGCTGAGCTTCCGCGGCCTCGACAACGAGAACTACTACCGCCTCGTCGACGACAACAAGGCGCACTACTTCGACACGACGGGCACGGGCAACTCGCTGCTCATGCGCAGCCCGCACGTGCTGCAGCTCATCATGGATTCGCTGCGGTACTGGGTCAACGAGATGCACGTCGACGGTTTCCGCTTCGACCTCGCTGCGACGCTCGCGCGTCAGTTCCACGAGGTCGACCGGTTGAGCGCCTTCTTCGACATCATCCAGCAGGATCCCGTGATCAGCCAGGTCAAGCTCATCGCCGAGCCCTGGGACGTCGGTGACGGCGGCTACCAGGTCGGCAACTTCCCGCCGCTGTGGACGGAGTGGAACGGCAAGTACCGCGACACCGTGCGCGACTACTGGCGTGGTGAGCCGGGTTCGCTCGGCGAGTTCGCCTCCCGTCTCACTGGTTCGAGCGACCTGTACGCGCACTCGGGGCGTCGACCGATCGCGTCGATCAACTTCGTCACCGCGCACGACGGCTTCACGATGCGCGACCTCGTCAGCTACAACGAGAAGCACAACGACGCCAACGGCGAGGGCAACAACGACGGCGAATCGCACAACCGCAGCTGGAACTGCGGCGTCGAGGGCGAGACCGATGACGCGAGCGTGCTCGCGCTGCGGGATCGTCAGATTCGCAACCACCTCGCGACGCTCATGCTGAGCCAAGGCGTGCCGATGCTGCTGCACGGTGACGAGCTGGGACGCACGCAGGGCGGCAACAACAACACGTACTGCCAGGACAACGAGATCTCCTGGATCGACTGGGATCTCGACGACCGTCGCCGTTCGTTGCTGGAGTTCACGCAGCAGCTCATCGCGTTGCGTCGTACGCACCCGGCGTTCCAGCGTCGACGCTTCTTCGCCGGCGACGCCGAGCACGGTGGGCGCAGCGACTGGGGCGACATCGTCTGGTTCGGCGCGAACGGTGAGGAGATGCAGGACGGCGACTGGGCCTCCGGAGCCGGCACGATCATGGTCTACCTCAACGGTGACGCGATCCACGCGCAGGATGCGAAGGGCCAGTCGGTCGTCGACGACCACTTCCTGCTGCTGTTCAACCCCGGCCACGACGAGACGCACTTCGTCATCCCCGAGGTCGTCAAGAAGGGTTCGGAGTGGAGTTTCGCCATCTCCAGCCTGCCCGAGGACGCCGAAGCAGGCGTCGAACTGAGCGGCGGCGACACCGTCAAGCTGCCCCCGCGCACCCTCGCGGTGCTGCAGGCGCCGCGCACAGAGAGCTGACGAACGCATGACGAGGGGCTGACCGGTTCGATCGAACCGGTCAGCCCCTCGTCATGTTCGTCTTCTCGTGGCTGCGCGCCGCCGGCCGTGCTCGTACGGACCCGGCCCGCGGCGTGGACGTCAGAGCTTGTCGAGGCGAGCGCGCTGCTCGGGGACGTCGAACGTCGCCTCCGGCCACTCGAGGGCGAGGGCGCGCAGGTGCTCGAGGACGAG